>NZ_JAQJIO010000029.1:0-509 GCF_027947415.1 Cobetia sp. MMG027 | reverse complement strand
CTGACCTTCACGGCTGCGGGTCTGCCGGACGGTGTCACCATCGATCCGGATACGGGCCGCATCACGGGCACCCTGACTGCCGACGCCTCCCAGAATGGGCCGTTCGAGATCACCGTCACTGCCGATGATGGCAATGGCGGCACCGTCACCGACACCTTCATCCTGACACCGAGCAACACCGCACCGGTCGCCCAGGATGACGCCGTCACCGTCGCCGAGAAGGCGCCGGCCTCCGGCAACGTCCTGGATAACGATGCGGACGGTGGCAACGACACGGATGCCCTGACGGTCAGTCAGGTCGGCGAGGATGCCGCCAATGTCGGTCAGCCGACTGCCGGTGACAACGGTGGCCAGTTCACCGTCAATGCCGACGGCAGCTATGATTTCGCGCCGGGCGCGGACTTCGATGACCTCGCGGTCGGAGAAAGTCGTACCACCACCATCAGCTATCAGGTCAGTGATGGTCAGGGCGGTGTCGATACCGCGACCCTGAGTGTCACCGTGACCGG
>NZ_JAQJIO010000028.1:0-556 GCF_027947415.1 Cobetia sp. MMG027 | reverse complement strand
GATGTCAGTGCCATTCACGGTGACGCTGGCGATGCCGGCATCCGCTTCCACCTGGAAGGTGTCAGTGACGGTGCCGCCGGTCGCCTCAGTGACCGACTGGTCATCCAGCGAGGTGATGGTCGGCACGCCATCGGTCGAGCCGTCGACGGTGATGGTCAGCGTGGTGCTGGAGGCATCGCCATCGGCGTCGGTGATCGTGTAGCTGAAGACGTCGGCCAGTGACGCCCCATCATCCAGGCCCTGGACCTCGGCATTGCTGTTGTCCAGCACATAGCTGTAGCTGCCATCACTGTTGAGGGTCAGCGTGCCGTAGCTGCCGGTGACGACCGTCGCATCATCCGCGGTGACGGCAGACGCACTCCCGCCGTCCGGCGTGACGCTGGTCACGCTGGTGGCATCGGCGCCCAGGGTATCGGCGGTGTCGTTGGTGCCGTCGATGACGTTGCCGTCGAGTGCCGTGGTGGTGTCTTCGTCGATGTTGCGGGCGTCGGCCTTGGCCTCCGGCGCGGTATCGAGGATCGCGATGTCCAGGCTGTCGCTGGTGCTCTGCCCGGTG
>NZ_JAQJIO010000027.1:0-713 GCF_027947415.1 Cobetia sp. MMG027 | reverse complement strand
ATCCGGATCGAGGACAGTGTATGGTGGGTAGTTTGACTGGGGCGGTCTCCTCCTAAAGAGTAACGGAGGAGCACGAAGGTACCCTCAGCACGGTTGGAAATCGTGCATTGAGTGCAAGAGCATAAGGGTGCTTGACTGCGAGACAGACACGTCGAGCAGGTACGAAAGTAGGTTCTAGTGATCCGGTGGTTCTGTATGGAAGGGCCATCGCTCAACGGATAAAAGGTACTCCGGGGATAACAGGCTGATACCGCCCAAGAGTTCACATCGACGGCGGTGTTTGGCACCTCGATGTCGGCTCATCACATCCTGGGGCTGAAGTCGGTCCCAAGGGTATGGCTGTTCGCCATTTAAAGTGGTACGCGAGCTGGGTTTAGAACGTCGTGAGACAGTTCGGTCCCTATCTGCCGTGGGCGTCGGAAGTTTGAGAAGAGCTGCTCCTAGTACGAGAGGACCGGAGTGGACGAACCTCTGGTGTTCGGGTTGTCATGCCAATGGCATTGCCCGGTAGCTACGTTCGGACGGGATAACCGCTGAAAGCATCTAAGCGGGAAGCCCCCTTCAAGATGAGACTTCCCTGAGGCCTTGCGCCTCCTGAAGGGCCCTTGAAGACTACAAGGTTGATAGGCTGGGTGTGGAAGCACAGCAATGTGTTGAGCTAACCAGTACTAATTGCCCGTGAGGCTTGACCATATAACACCCAAGGGGTTTGC
>NZ_JAQJIO010000026.1:0-748 GCF_027947415.1 Cobetia sp. MMG027 | reverse complement strand
ATCGATGGCCCCTTACGGAGCAGGAGGGATTCGTTGCTGCTACGAGGTACCGAAACAATGGCATGAAGGCTTGATGGTAGAGGTTGAAACATATTATCCGCTTGTAGGCGATACTATAGAAGAGCGTTCTGAGGATTTAGGACAAAGGGAAGCTACGGGGACTGTCACGGAAAAAGTAAAGTTACCGGTGCCAGAATACCAAGCTCCTGCAGCAGGAACATTGTGGGTGCAATTCATGCCTGACAGAAATATAAAAGTTGTGGTGAGTGATTTATCACCGGATCATGAAGATTTTCCGGGTGATGTCAAAGGTTGGCCTGTACCTTCAGACGAATACCGCCGACAAAAGATAGATCAAAAGATTAATTTTTTAGAAAACAGTAAAAAGAATCAGCAAGAAGATCTAAATGAATTAAAAAGAAATCCCGACACGGTTCTAAAAAGTTACTGGAATATTTTTAGTGATATTAAGCATATGTCTAAAGAGATAAATATTTTCTCGGATTATCAAGACCCAAGGTTTAATGACTTTATGAAAAGCTATTTAAAAGCAGGTATTGCTGGAGACGATAGAAAAATAGATATTTATAAGAGGTCTAGACCATGAGTGCAAAACTGGCATCTAGTGTAGAAAGCTCGAGTCATGACCCTAGTTATTTCGATAGTTTCTTTTCCGAGGAAGAGATAAGACGCATAAGAACGGGCGGATGCAGGCTCTGAGTGCAACACTCTATTGAATTGAGGGTGA
>NZ_JAQJIO010000025.1:0-774 GCF_027947415.1 Cobetia sp. MMG027 | reverse complement strand
CCGCCGACCATCGCCTCCGCCACGGATAATGTGGAAGCCGTGACCGGCTCCCTCGCCGATGGCGACAGCACCAATGATGCGACCCCGACGCTGACCGGTAGTGCCGAGATTGGCAGCACCGTCACCCTCACCCACAACGGTGAAGAGATCGGCACCGCTACCGCCGACAGCAACGGCACGTGGAGCTTCACACCGGCGACTGACTTCGCCGATGGCGAACACGTCTTCAGCGTCACCGCCACCGATGCCGCGGGCAACGAAAGTGCACCGTCTGCCGACTTCACGCTCACCGTCGACACCACCGCGCCTGAAGTTCCGAGCCTTGCGCTCACCGCCGACACCAACGTCGCGGACGACGGCATCACCAGCAATGGTGAGGTCACCGTCAGTGGTCTCGAGACCGATGCCACCTGGGAAGTCTCCCTCGACGGCGGCACCAGCTGGGATGCTGGCACTGGCACCACCTTCACGCTGGACGAAGGCAGCTACGCCGATGGCGTTGTGCAGATCCGTCAGACCGATGTGGCTGGTAACGTCAGCGACGCCGTGAACCTGGGCGCCGTGACCGTGGATACCACCGACCCGACGGGCAGCATCGCCTTCGTCGATGGTGACGATGGCTTCCTGAACGTCGACGACATCACTGCCGTCGCCCTCAGCGGCAGCATCGAGGCCGGCCTCGACAGCAGCAATGTCGTGATCACCATCACGGACAGCGCCGAGCCGGCCAACGAGATCACCGTCGCCACAACTGACATTACGGTCGACGGTGCT
>NZ_JAQJIO010000024.1:0-1054 GCF_027947415.1 Cobetia sp. MMG027 | reverse complement strand
CTTGGCCGCAGATTCTGAGTGCAACACCTGAGTTTCCCTGTAAGGTATTGCGCTCATGTCATACTCAGAACTCAGCATTACTGATCGTGCCACTATCCAGGTTTGCCTCTCTCAAGGCTTGAGCCTCCGAGCCATTGCTCGATGCCTGAGTCGTTCTCCCTCCACTATCAGCCGCGAAATTCGTCGAAATAGTGAGCCGGGCAACGACTACCAAGCTGAACGCGCGCAAGCGTCCCGACTCAAGCATCGGCGCTTTTGCCGGCCCAAGCGTAAGCTTTCCATCGGTAGTGAGCGGTTCAAGCTTGTCGAGTACCTTCTTCGCCGCTACTTGTCTCCTGAGCAGATCGCCGGCAAGCTTCGACACATGAATCTACCCAAGCTTGAAGACGCCTACGTCTGTCGCGAGACGATTTACACCGCCATCTATGCGCTGCCGGTTGGGCAACTGCGCAAAGAGCTCATCCATTGCCTGCGGCATGGCAAAAGTACGCGTAAGCCTCGTCGTGGTGAGACGGACCGGCGAGGTCAGATCCCCGACATGGTCAGCATTCACCTTCGCCCGCCCGAGGTGGACAAGCGCGAGATGCCTGGGCATTGGGAAGGCGACCTGATCAAGGGAAAAGGCAATGCCTCAGCGGTTGGCACTCTTGTAGAGCTCAGTAGCGGATACTTGATACTGGCAAAGATGCATGATGCGACTGCGACCTCAGCCGTAGAGGGCTTCAGTGCCGCGCTGAACAGAATGCCATTGGCAGCACGAAAAACCCTGACGTATGACCAAGGACGGGAGATGGCCAAGCATGCCGCTATCACGCAAAATACTGGCGTCGCCATCTACTTCTGTGATCCTCACAGCCCTTGGCAAAGAGGCAGCAACGAGAATATCAATGGGCTGATTCGCCAGTATCTCCCCAAGGGAACGGATCTGTCACTGACCAGTCAGGAAGAGCTGGATGCCATTGCCTTCGAGCTGAATATGCGGCCTCGAAAACGCTTCGACTTCAAATGCCCTATCGAGGTGATGAATGAACTGATGGCAAAGCACAATGAAGCA
>NZ_JAQJIO010000022.1:0-2185 GCF_027947415.1 Cobetia sp. MMG027 | reverse complement strand
AAACGATATGTCGGAGAGGTCCGACAGATTCGTAATCCTTGACAGACCCCTTGGGGTTATATGGTCAAGCGATTAAGCGCATACGGTGGATGCCTTGGCAGCCAGAGGCGATGAAGGACGTGATAGCCTGCGATAAGCGTTGGCGAGGTGGCAAATACCCTGCGACCCAACGATTTCCGAATGGGGAAACCCACTCACCATCAGGTGAGTATCTATAGGCCAATACATAACCTATAGAGGCAAACCCGGGGAACTGAAACATCTAAGTACCCGGAGGAAAAGAAATCAACCGAGATTCCCCAAGTAGCGGCGAGCGAACGGGGACCAGCCCTTAAGCGATACAACTGACAGACGAACAAGCTGGGAAGCTTGACGATACAGGGTGATAGTCCCGTAGTCGAAGTCTGAGTATCGTGAAATCGAGTAGGTCGGGGCACGAGAAACCTTGACTGAACATGGGGGGACCATCCTCCAAGGCTAAATACTCCTGGCTGACCGATAGTGAACCAGTACCGTGAGGGAAAGGCGAAAAGAACCCCGGCGAGGGGAGTGAAATAGATCCTGAAACCGTATGCGTACAAGCAGTGGGAGCACCTTCGTGGTGTGACCGCGTACCTTTTGTATAATGGGTCAGCGACTTATATTCTGTGGCGAGCTTAACCGTATAGGGGAGGCGTAGCGAAAGCGAGTCTTAACTGGGCGACCAGTCGCAGGGTATAGACCCGAAACCGGGCGATCTATCCATGGCCAGGGTGAAGATTGAGTAACATCAATTGGAGGCCCGAACCCAAGTATGTTGAAAAATGCTGGGATGAGCTGTGGATCGGAGTGAAAGGCTAATCAAGCCCGGAGATAGCTGGTTCTCCTCGAAAGCTATTTAGGTAGCGCCTCACGTATCACCGCTGGGGGTAGAGCACTGTTTCGGCTAGGGGGTCATCCCGACTTACCAACCCGAGGCAAACTCCGAATACCAGTGAGTGCAGCGTGGGAGACACACAGCGGGTGCTAACGTCCGTTGTGAAAAGGGAAACAACCCAGACCGTCAGCTAAGGTCCCAAAATCCTGATTAAGTGGGAAACGATGTGGGAAGGCTCAGACAGCTAGGAGGTTGGCTTAGAAGCAGCCATCCTTTAAAGAAAGCGTAATAGCTCACTAGTCGAGTCGGCCTGCGCGGAAGATATAACGGGGCTAAATCAGGTACCGAAGCTACGGGTTCATCCTTATGGATGAGCGGTAGAGGAGCGTCGTGTAAGCCAATGAAGGTGGATTGAGAAGTCTGCTGGAGGTATCACGAGTGCGAATGCTGACATGAGTAACGATAAGGGGAGTGAAAAACTCCCCCGCCGGAAGACCAAGGTTTTCTGTTCTACGTTAATCGGAGCAGAGTGAGTCGGCCCCTAAGGCGAGGCGGAAACGCGTAGTCGATGGGAAACGGGTTAATATTCCCGTACCGGATGTGGTTGCGATGGGGGGACGAAGAAGGCTAGGTGAGCCAGGCGTTGGTTGTCCTGGTGAAAGCATGTAGGCCGAGGAATCAGGCAAATCCGGTTCCTCTGAGGTCGAGATGCGAGACGAACTGACTACGGTCAGGAAGTCATCGATGCCACGCTTCCAGGAAAAGCCTCTAAGCTTCAGATCACATGCGACCGTACCCCAAACCGACACAGGTGGTCAGGTAGAGAATACCAAGGCGCTTGAGAGAACTCGGGTGAAGGAACTAGGCAAAATGGCACCGTAACTTCGGGAGAAGGTGCACCGGTTCGAGTGAAGGACTTGCTCCGTAAGCTCTTACCGGTCGAAGATACCAGGTGGCTGCAACTGTTTATTAAAAACACAGCACTCTGCAAACGCGCAAGCGGACGTATAGGGTGTGACGCCTGCCCGGTGCCGGAAGGTTAATTGATGGGGTTAGGATTCGTCCGAAGCTCTTGATCGAAGCCCCGGTAAACGGCGGCCGTAACTATAACGGTCCTAAGGTAGCGAAATTCCTTGTCGGGTAAGTTCCGACCTGCACGAATGGCGTAATGATGGCCACGCTGTCTCCACCCGAGACTCAGTGAAATTGAAATCGCAGTGAAGATGCTGTGTACCCGCGGCTAGACGGAAAGACCCCGTGAACCTTTACTATAGCTTTACACTGGATGCTGATGTTGTCTGTGTAGGATAGCTGGGAGGCTTTGAAACC
>NZ_JAQJIO010000021.1:0-2660 GCF_027947415.1 Cobetia sp. MMG027 | reverse complement strand
TGGCTATTCACTGATAGGTTTGGGAGTAGGAATTATAATTGCTGGTGTTGCTGTGTTTTTTGCAAGTGCAGTTATAGCAACAGTTGCTTTTATAATATCAATAATGATTTCAGTAGTTATGTTTGTTGTTGGCTATATGAAGCCTGATGACTTAGAAAAGTGGTTAGATAAGACTATGTTCTTCGGTAACGATGGTGCAGGTGAAAGATTTACTGATATTGAGCAGCAACAAATTGCATTAGAAAATTTAGGTAGTAATTGAATTTTATTAATGGAGGGTTGAATGTATACAGGATGGTATAATTCATTTAAAGTTAATAGGCCGCTCACTGATGATGAAAGAAGAGCTAAACTATCTAAAAAATCCCAAGCTGGAGTAATCCCAGATCCCTATGGCAGTCTTGTTAGTTTCAACTCGACATATATGGAGTTTGTTGATAGAAGAGATAGACTAAGAGGTATGTTCGGCACGTCTTTTGTAGGAATATTAGTCATTTCTGTACTTATTGGTGGTGCAGGGTTGATATACTACCTTCTTAATATGAAAATCAACAATGTCAGTCCTTGGCTTTTCTATGGAGCACCTGGAGCAATAGCATTATCATTAATCACTTTTGCTTGGTTTTGTTGGAGATACCAGTTCGGTAAGGATATGTTCACCTATACTCGTTACCCTATCAGATTTAATCGTAAAAATAAAATGGTTTATATTTTTTGTGGTGGAAAAGAAAAAGTCAAAGCGGTAAGCTGGGATGATGTCTTTTGGCATGTTGGCAGAGGTTATCAAAATAAATTTTTAATAGATTTAAGAGGACATATAATAGATTCAAATGAAGTAAAATATACATTTTCAGTAGGTCATTATACTGATGATGGTCAGGCAGAGAAGATTTTTGCACTTTGGGAATTTATCGTTCGATATATGGATAAGTCTCCAGAGGAGGTGTTTGAAGACCCTTTGGATCGTTATATAGATTATTCTAAATCAATAAGCCTAAAGAATTGTTATATAACTGCATTTTCTTCGATGTGGCTTCCAGCTATTTATTTCAGGTATTGGATTTTCATAATATTTTACCCAGTAGTCTACGTGCTTACGATAGGGCGTTGGTTGACACTTAAATCATGTAAAGAACCCGTTTGGCCTGATTACGTAAATGAGCAATGTCAAATAGAAAAAGATGATGATAATTTATTGCAGGAACCAAATTTCCATAGTGAGTTTGCGGAAATACCTAAAATTAATAAACGTAATATCGAGAGGCGAAAGAATCAAATAAAAGTGTAATTGATACAGATGGTGGTTTTTAAGTTGTGACGATACCGTAATTTAATAATAGCTAACTATATGATTTATCGCTAGTTTTACTGTTTAGAAAGGGCGGTTGCAGACACTGAGTGCAACACACTTATTAGACCAGGTAGGGAAGTTACTAATGTTCAGTTCAGGTGACGGTGTCATCGTGCTCGGTGATAGCACGACACATGGCGGCAAGGTGATGTCTGCCCAGTCCAATTATCTATTGGAGGGCAAGCCAATTGCCGTTGTTGGGGATACGGTAGTGTGTCCCAAGGATGGTCACAGCAAGTGCAAGATCATCGAAGGACACCCGACGATCAGCCTGAATGGCAAGCCGGTAGCATTTCATGGTTGCCATACCTCTTGTGGTGCGACGTTGATCTCTGCTGCGAGTGGCAAGCACGGTCTTGGATGAGTGAGTTAGTTGCATTATCCCCAAAACCCTCATGGACTCTCCGTGAGGGTTTTTTCGTTGAAGCTTCACTACGATTTCGTGATCGGCCTAGGGAGAAGGACTGACGTGAAGGAGACGATTGACTCCAGCTGCTGACTGCGTGTCATGCAATTCAATGCCGGTGCAGGCTGAGGTAGCGTTGTCGTGCCTTGCATTGGAGGAGGAGAGCGCACTTACCAGGGCCTGTTGCTGACCAGCTGGGGCCGGATCGCCGCCAGTGGGGAACAGCTCGATCTCACGCCCGCTCAGCAACAATTGGCCAGCGCCTATCAGCTTTCCAATACGCTCAGTGACAGCGCCACCAGCCACAACGCAGAAGCGCTCGAGTCGCGCGACAATCTCAAGCAGGCCAGTGAAGATGCCCAGGGGCGTTACGGCGCTGAAGACAGTGGCACCAGTTTCGATGGCAGCTCTGCCTCAAGCGCCAGCGCGGGCGGGCGTGGTGAAGCCGCTCGTCTCGACGCCCCCTGGCTGCATGTCAGCTCACCGGCAGGCATCGCGCTGAGCACGCCGGAATCCACCCATCTGGCCCAGGGCAAGTCACTCAGCATCACCAGCGGCGAAGACATCAACCTGGCCACCGGTCGCAGCCTGATCGCCTCGCTCTCCGAGAAGTTCTCGCTGTTCGTGCAACGTGCCGGCATCAAGCTGTTTGCCGCACGCGGCAAGGTGGAAATGCAGGCGCAGAGTGATGCGATGGAACTGACCTCCGAGAAGGCCATGACCATCACCTCCACCGAAGGCACCGTCACCCTCCAGGCCAAGAACGAGATTCTGCTCACCAGTGGCGGCGGCTATCTCCGCCTGAGTGGCGGCAATATCGAAGTGCACGGGCCGGGCAAGGTCGATGTCAAAGGCGCGCAACATAGTTTTGCAGGCCCTGCGAGTCTGGAGGCTGCATTGCCA
>NZ_JAQJIO010000020.1:0-2808 GCF_027947415.1 Cobetia sp. MMG027 | reverse complement strand
AGACAGCGTGATGCTGAAGGTGCCGTCATCGGCAACAGTGCCGGTGCCCAGCAGATCGCCATCACCGTTGGTGATCTCGACGGTCCCGCCGGCTTCGGCGCTGCCATTGACCGTGCTGCCATTAGCGGTTTCGCCATCGGTTTCAGACAGAATCGGCGCATCCGGCGCGGTGGTGTCGACGGTGAGCGTGAAGTCGGCAGACGGTGCACTTTCGTTGCCGGCTTCATCGGTGGCAGTGACGCTGAAGACGTATTCGCCATCGGCGAAGCCTGTCGCCGGCGTGAAGCTCCACGTGCCGTTGCTGTCGGCGATGGAGGTGCCGATCTCTTCACCATTGTGGTTGAGGGTCACGGTGCTGCCAGCTTCGGCGCTGCCGGTCAGGGTCGGGGTCGCATCATTGGTGCTGTCGCCATCGGTGAGGGTGCCTGTGACAGCCGCCACATCATCCGTGGCCGAGGCGATGGTCGGCGCATTCGGCGCGGTGACGTCGGCATCTTCCGGGACCACCAGGGTGTCGGAGACAGAGCTTTCGTTACCCGCGGCGTCAGTGACGGTGGCGGTCAGCTCGGTGCCGGCTTCCTGCTTTGGAGACAGCGTGATGCTGAAGGTGCCGTCATCCGCGACGGTGCCAGAGCCCAGCAGATCGCCATCACCGTTGGAGATCTCGACGGTCCCGCCGGCTTCAGCGCTGCCGTTGACCGTGCTGCCATTGGCGGTCTCGCCATCGGTTTCAGTCAGGACCGGTGCATCCGGCGCGGTGGTGTCGACGGTCAAGGTGAAGTCAGCAGATGCCGCACTCACGTTGCCCGCGGCATCAGTGGCGGTGACGCTGAAGACGTGTTCGCCATCGGCGAAGCCAGTCACCGGTGTGAAGCTCCACGTGCCGTTGCTGTCGGCGATGACGGTGCCGATCTCTTCACCGTTGTGGGTGAGGATCACGGTACTGCCGGCTTCGGCGCTGCCGGTCAGGGTCGGAGTCGCGTCATTGGTGCTGTCGCCATCGGCGAGGGTGCCGGTTACGGCCGCCACATCATCCGTGGCCGAGGCGATGGTCGGCGCATTCGGTGCGGTGACGTCGGCATCTTCCAGCACCACCAGGGTGTCGGAGACAGCACTTTCGTTGCCTGCGGCATCGGTGACGGTAGCCGTCAGCTCGGTGCCGGCATCCTGTTCGGGAGACAGCGCGACCGAGAAGTTGCCATCGGTGTCGACCTCAGCAGAGCCCAGGACGTCGCCAGCAGTATTGGTGATCTCGATCGTGGTGCCGGCCTCGCCGGTGCCCGCGACGGTGGTGCCATCGGTCTCAGCCAGCACTGGTGCATCTGGCGCGGTGGTGTCGACGGTCAAGGTGAAGTCAGTAGATGCCGCACTCACGTTGCCCGCGGCATCGGTCGCAGTGACGCTGAAGACATGCTCGCCATCGGCGAAGCCAGTCGCCGGCGTGAAGCTCCAAGTGCCATTGGCATCGGCGGTGACTGTCGCGATTTCCTCACCGTTGTGGGTAATCGTGACGGTGCTACCGGCTTCGGCGCTGCCGGTCAGGGTCGGAGTCGCGTCATTGGTGCTGTCGCCATCGGCGAGGGTGCCGGTTACGGCCGCCACATCATCCGTGGCGGAGGCGATGGTCGGCGTGTTCGGGGCGGTGACGTCAGCGTCCTCCGGCACTACCAGGGTGTCGGAAACCGCACTTTCATTGCCTGCGGCATCGGTGACGGTAGCCGTCAGCTCAGTGCCGGCTTCCTGCTTCGGAGACAGCGTGATGCTGAAGGTGCCGTCATCCGCGACGGTGCCAGAGCCCAGCAGATCGCCATCACCGTTGGTGATATCGACCGTCCCGCCGGCTTCGGCGCTGCCATTGACCGTACTGCCATTGGCGGTTTCGCCATCGGTCTTGGCCAGTACTGGTGCATCTGGCGCGACGGTGTCGACGGTGAGCGTGAAGTCGGCAGACGGTGCACTTTCGTTGCCTGCAGCATCAGTGGCAGTGACGCTGAAGACATGCTCGCCATCGGCGAAATCGGTCTCGGGCGTGAAGCTCCAGGTGCCGTTGCTGTCGGCGGTGGTGGTGCCGATCTCTTCACCGTTGTGGGTGATCGTGATGGTGCTGCCGGCTTCGGCGCTGCCGGTCAGCGTCGGAGTCGCGTCATTGGTGCTGTCGCCCGAGGCGAGGGCGCCTGTGACGGCTTCCACGTCATCGGTGGCAGATGCGATGGTCGGCGCGTTCGGGGCGGTGACGTCGGCATCTTCCGGCACCACCAGGGTGTCGGAGACAGCACTTTCGTTGCCTGCGGCGTCGGTGACAGTGGCGGTCAGCTCAGTGCCGGCTTCCTGCTTCGGAGACAGCGTGATGCTGAAGGTGCCGTCATCGGCAACAGTGCCGGAGCCCAGCAGATCGCCATCACCGTTGGAGATCTCGACCGTCCCACCGGCTTCGGCGCTGCCATTGACCGTGCTGCCATTGGCGGTCTCGCCATCGGTTTCAGTCAGGACCGGTGCACCCGGCGCGGTGGTGTCGACGGTCAAGGTAAAGTCAGCAGATGCCGCACTCACGTTGCCCGCGGCATCGGTCGCAGTGACGCTGAAGGTCTGATCGCCCTCGGTCAGCGCAGTCGTCGGGGTGTAGGTCCAGCTGCCATTGGTATCTGCCGTGATAGTCGCGATTTCCTCACCGTTGTGGGTGAGGGTCACGGTGCTGCCGGCTTCGGCGCTGCCGGTCAGGGTCGGGGTCGCATCATTGGTGCTGTCGCCATCGGCGAGGGTGCCTGTGACAGCCTCCACATCATCGATGGTGGAGGCGATGGTCGGCGT
>NZ_JAQJIO010000002.1:0-451282 GCF_027947415.1 Cobetia sp. MMG027 | reverse complement strand
TTTCGCGCGTGAAGCTTCCTCGTCACGACGCGCACCGCCGAAGGCCGCATCGAAACCATGCTTGTCCAGCGCCTGCTTCAGCGACTGGGTCTTCATGATGTCAGTGTACTTGGCGCTGCCGTGCTCGAACGGGTTGATGTTCGCCTCGACGCCTTCCTGATTGATGTGCTCGATCAGTTCCATGCCGACTTCCGCGGCCATCTCATCGCGGAACTTGATCATCTCCTGGAATTTCCAGGTGGTGTTGACGTGCATCAGGGGAAACGGCGGCACGCCCGGCGCGAAGGCCTTGCGCGCCAGATGCAGCATCACGGCGGAGTCCTTGCCGATGGAGTAGAGCATGACCGGATTGGAGAACTCGGCCGCCACTTCACGAATGATGTGGATGGACTCGGCCTCGAGCTGCTTGAGGTGGGTCTGACGTTCGGGGGTAAGCATCGCGTGCGGCAACCTCGTGAGCGCTGGGAGTCGCCCTGGAAGGCGGCCCGTGACAATCAGTGGGCGTGCCCGCGGGTCGTGTCGATCGAGATGACTCTCACTCTCTCACCCCCCACGGAGCATGCTGGATACCGATACGGTACCCGCGCCGCCTTGATAACGTCAAAGAATCAGAAAATATCTTTTAAGATCAAAAATGAATACATGACCTCCGCTGCCCCGGGACACGTCAGCCCCACGCCGATGCCGAAACGCCGCGAGCGGGAGCGCGAAGGCGCTCACAGGCTGACACGCTCCACCCAGGTCTCGAGGCGCTCTCCGTCGAGATCCACGACCCTGAAGCCTGGCCGCGCCGCTTCATCGACGGCGAAATCATGGCTGAGCGGCGCGAACTGGTCTGACGTGGAGGGTACGCCATAGACGGCGACACTGCCCTGCCCGCTCGGGCGCCGGGTGGCGAAAGCCTGATGGATATGGCCGCACAGGATGGCCCGCACCTGCGAGTGATGACTCAGGGTGTCCCACAGGGCATCACGGTCGGCCAGGCCCAGCTGATCCATCCAGTCCGAGTCGATCGGCACTGGATGATGATGCATCGCCAGCAGCGTCGGCCTCGTATCCTCCTGGAGCGACAGCGACAGCGCCGCCAGCTGCTCGCGGCCAAGCTCGCCCCCCGCCTGTCCAGAGATGCGCGAGTCCAGACACAGCAGACGCCAGTCACCAAGATCAAGCTCTTGATGGAAAGGACGCAGCTCCTGCATGAAATCCGGGTGGTCATGATTGCCGGCGAACCAGAACCACGGACACCCCAGGGCATCGAACAGCTCCCCCGCCAGACGGTAGGAAGCAGGGCTCTCATCCTGGCTGACATCCCCGGTCACCAGCAGGATGTCGGGACGCAGGCTTGAGGCATGCGCCATCACGGCCTCCAGCTGGCGCAAGGGGAAGCCCAGTCGTGAGCGCGCGTCAGGGTCGGCACGCAGATGACAGTCACTTATCTGGATCAGTCGCATGGGTCTCTCGAACAGCGGAAAAAAGAACAGAACCGCGATGGCCGAGCCATCGCGGTTCTTTCAGGCAGTCAAGCGGACAGCCGGTCAGGCGTGGAATCTGCAACGCGAATTCTCTTTCTGATCATGACGCTGGCGCTGCCCTCACTCCCCCATCCCGGCGGGCCTCACGACAGCCTCGTCACGGCAGCCTCGTCACGAGAACCTCGTCACGGCAGCCTCGTCACGAGAACCTCGTCACGAGAACCTCGTCACGGCAGCCTCGTCATGGCAGCCTCGTCATGGCAACTCAGGCACATCGGCTTGCCCGAAAGCCTGAGCATGGCTCAACCACTCGCCGAGGAAACGATTGAGCTGAAGCTTTTCATCCGGCTGGTGCATGCGAGGGTTCGGATAGCGGTTGCGCCCCGAGAAATGCCGTTGACGCTGGAAGTCGGTGACTTCGGCCATGCGTACATCGTGATAGAGATGCACGCTCATCCGCGGGGAATCGATGATGTGATCCAGCACGCCAGTCTGGGCAACCGTGACCATGGTGGTATAGGGCGCGCACTCGACCACCTCGAGCAACAGGGTACCGAAGTGGCCCTGATTGCCCGCCAGGGGAAAGGCGAAGCTGTCCCCCGCCTCGGCCTTGCCGAGGATGCGCGTGAGGCGCAGATAATTGGACCCGCACTCGGCATGGAGTGCTTTTAGGTCGGCCACATAGGCTTTCTTGACCTGCATGGGCAAACTCCTTGCGAATCTCAGAACATTGGCGTGCTGTCTAGCAAGGCACACCCTGTATCGTGCATGGCATGATGCGGGCAAAGCGCGACAGATCAAGCGCCGTGAGAGCGCCCGGCAGCGGGGTTTCGGCGCTCGGCACTGACGCAGGCATTGATCGACTGCCGGCCTGCCGGTGGCAGCAAGCCTCTAGAATAGCAGTTCTGGTGGGCAGGTTGAGGAACCCTGCGTGAGCCAAGGGGGATTGCCAAGCAACGCCTTCGCTGTCTCAGGCGTGCATCACCCGCAGTGCAGCACGCTCCCGCAACAGCCACTGCATGGCCATGATCGCCATGGCATTGCCAAGCCTGCCCTGCTCCAGAAGCGACAGGGCCGCCTGGAAATCGAGCACATGCACGCGAATATCCTCGTTCTCTTCTGCCAGCCCATGCACCCCGCCCAGTCCGCTGCTGTCGCATAGCCCGATGAACAGGGTGACCTCTTCGGTGCAGGCGCCGGGGCTGGGGTAATAGCGGTAGAGCTCGATCAGCTCCTTCAACTCGCAACCGGCCTCCTCGACCGCCTCACGCCGCGCGACCTCCGCCGCGCTTTCCTGCTTGTCCACCAGGCCGGCGATGGGCTCCAGACTCCAGGGGGTGCGCTCGTCCTCGAGCATACCGGCCCGGATCTGCTCTACGAAGACCACACGATCCGTCACCGGGTCATAGGGCAGCACACCGACGGCATCATGGCGAACATGCACCTCGCGCTGGATCACACCACTCCAGCCACCGTTGAAACGCCGATGGCGAAGCTCGCGCTGCTCCAGGCGAAAGAAACCGTCCTGCAGCACCCTGGTCTCGACCCGTTCGACATCGTCATGCGCAAAGACCTGCTGCCCTGCCACGTGCTCTGGTGTATCGCTCATGCATCCTCCTTGGCTGAAGTCGTATTATCCCGACCTCGCCCTGCGCTGGCCAGCCCGCCCACTGGACGTGAAAGCGGCACTGTCCGAAGGAAGTGCCCCTCGTCCAGTGCCGCCGAACGGTCACCGTTGTCCTGAAGCCGCGTGCGCGACACTCACTCCAGTCGTGTGATCAGTGCCTTGATCTCGCGCTTCAGCTCCTGATCGGCCAGCTCACGATTGGGCCGAGCCGGGCCCTTGAGCGCGAGCCGTGCATGCTTGAGTGCCTCGGCCTTCCTGCCCTCGGAGGCCAGATAGTCGGCATAGTAGAAATTGGTATCCATGCCCTGAGGATTGACGGCCAGCCCCTGACGCAGCACCTCCCCCGCCTTGTCATCATCGCCAAAGCCGACCGGCCACCCCGGCGCCTTGTCATACAGCGCCCCGAGCGTCACGTAGGCAGAGGCATTGTCGCCCCGGGGGTCAAGCTTGATGGCCTGCTCAAGGGTGGCCTTGGCTTCCTTGGCCAGATCCAGCGCCCCCAGTCCCCCTCGCGCCTTGGCCCACGACGCCAGGATGATACCCTCCCAGGTCAGCACATGGGCGTTGTCCGGGTATTGGTCCGCCAGCGCGCGCACTTCCTTGCCCAAGGCCTCCATGCCGGTTTCCTGAGCGTCCCCGGAGGACTGATAGTTGACCTGGGCCCAGCGTTTCATGAGTCCGAAGACGGCATCATCTCCTTCGGCGGCCTGGACGCCGGTCATGCCGGCCAGCGTGATGCCCAGCGCCATGCCTCCTGAGAGCATCAGCTGGTAGACACGATGCGTGGCGCGACGAGTACGGCGTAGCGATGACGGGATTGGCATGGACAGCTCCCTGAAATTCATTATTGTTGGCGGGATGATACGGCAATGCCCCTTGAGACCTGCGCCCTGGCAGGCGTGCTGGCAAATTGCCGCAATGGCGATATCACGAGAACGTGAACGGCATGCCAAGACTGTAACGAACGTTTGAATCTGCCGCCAACCCCCCTTGGTCGCAGGCCTCAACGCAAGACAGCGCCCTTTGCGGGCGCTTGCCCTTCATTTTCGCAGGCTGTGGAGAAAGACATGCAAGGTCGTAACATGACGCGCTGGCGCGATCCCAAGACCGATCCGCGTCAGGAAAAGAAGAGCAACGTGATCACCCCGCAGGGCCACGCGAAGATGAAGGCGCTGGCCGACCACCTGAGGCGCGTCAGGCGACCGGAGCTATCGCGCAAGACGGGCGAGGCCGCCGCCATGGGGGATCGCAGCGAGAATGCGGATTACACCTACAACAAGAAGGCACTGAATCAGACCATCGCCAAGATCGCCTATCTGGAAAAGCGTCTGGATGAACTGACCATCGTCGACCGCCTGCCCGCGGATCTGGAGCGCGTGTATTTCGCGGCCTTCGTGACGCTGGAGGATGAACAGGGAGAGGAGATGGAGATACGCATCGTCGGCCCTGATGAGACCGACAACGCGCGCCGCTGGATCAGCGTCGATGCCCCCCTCGCCCGGGCACTACTGGGCAAGGGGCTGGATGATGACGTGAGCGTGGCAGCGCCGGGCGGCGAGACCACCTACATCATCACGGCCATCCGCTATCAGTCGCCGGAGGCGTAAGCGGCGGGCTGAGCATCAGGTCGCAGGGAATCAGGCCACAGAGGATCAGCGCGCCTTGCGTGCACGATAGACCTTGAACTGGCGCGTTTCGGCCAGCACCTCGAATTCGCCGAAGGCCGCCTGCAACAGATCCGGATAGGGCAGGAAGGCATTGGCCACCAGCGTCAGGGTACCGCCCGGCACCAGGTGATCCGGCGCCTGGCTGATCAGACGCGCCGCCGGTCCGTAATCGATATCGCGCTCATGATGGAACGGCGGATTGGCCACGATGGCCTCGAACCGCTCGCCCTCGAACGCCGCGAAGACATCGCTCAGGCGTACGTCCGCCTCAAGCCCGTTGAGCGCCAGACTGCGCCGGGTTGCCTCCACCGCGAAGGCACTGACATCGCCTGCCATCACGCGCGCACCGTGACGCGCCAGCCAGCAGCTGATGATGCCGTCACCCGCCCCGATATCCAGCGCCCGCTTGTAGCCACGGGTCGGCAGGTTCTCCAGCAGCAGCGCGGTACCCGGGTCCAGCTTGGCATTGCCATAGAGGCCCGGATGGCTGGTCAGGCGCAGCTCCAGCGCCTCGAATTCGCCCCAGCCTTCTGTCCATTTTCCAGCCACTGCCAGTGGCGATTCACTGCTGGCGGCCTGTTCGGCCGTCAACTCACGCGTGGCGGATGACCACAGCTGGCAACGACGCGCGGTATCGTCCTTGCGGGCCGTCATTCCCAGTGCCTTGAGGATGCGCTCAGCGCGCTTGATGCCACCGTTGACCTCGCCCACCACCTTGATCGGCGTACCTGCCGGCAATACATGGCACAGCGCCACCAGCCACCACTCGCCCAGCGCATGCGCCTTGGGCCAGAACAGCAAGGCACCCGCCGCCTCGCCAATCGTGGTATCCGCGCGGGCTTCGGCAAAGGCCACCGCATGGCTGACCCGGTGCCCGGCCTCCCGCGCGGCATTCACGATGCCGGTGTCATGCCCCCAGACACGCCGCTGGCGGTCCGATGACAGCCACCAGTCATCACGCGGTGCAGCGACCCACAGCCAATCACGGAAATCACTGTCCTGGCGTTCAAGCAACTGGCAGGCGGGGGTTTGAGCAGACATGAAGACTCCGAAAAGATAGGAAACGGCAGATGATGAACAGCAAGACGGCGCAGAAGCCTGCGCCGTGACACCTCAGGCAGGGCGCACCAGCTCATAGTGCAGATAGCGTCCGAGATGGACGAAGGGGGGCGTGCGCCAGTGCTGGCACTCGAGGGCCAGCAGTTTCTGCATGTCCCCCTCACTCAGCGGGTCGCGCGAGCGCAGATAATCATGGAAGACTCGCAGCCCTGTCAGCTCGCGCACCTCAAGCCCGGCCTCCTCGGCCCACTGGCGAATCTCGACATCACGCAGCGGCGAGATGGGCGTCAGACGCTTGCCCGTCCCCCATCCGGCCAACCGCCCGTCCAGCACCTTGTCGAAGTTGCCCTTGGTGACGTTGGAGAATGCCAGCGCGTCGCGATTGAAGACGCTCAATGACATCACGCCACCCGGTGCCAGCAGCTGTGCCAACAGCAGAAACCCTTCACGCGGGGAGACCAGCCACTCAAGAACGGCATGGCAGACCACCACCGGCCATTGTCGGTGGGTGGCGGCGGCGAACCCCTGCAGGTCACGTCCATCCCAGGTCAGGCGCTCTGTCAGGGTGGCCTGCGTCAGCGGGGCCGCATCCTCCTCTGGAGAGGACAGTCGCTGCATGGCGCGCTCACGCATCTCACCGGAAGGCTCGACCAGCGTCAGCTGATGGCCACGCGACAACCACCAGTGCGCCATCTGACCAAGTCCGGCCCCGATCTCGAGCACCTGGGTGGCCGGCAGATGGGCGAAACGCTCCTCCATCAACTGGCGAGTCAGCGCCAGACGCACCCTGCCACGCTCAGTGGTATAGAAGCCGCGCTCGAACTTTTCCGCCAGCCCATCGAAATGACGATCCGCCGTGGCACGACGGACACGGGATTCCCCTCGAACAGGCGGGTTGGAAGCATCAGACATGGCAGACAGGATCTCGAACGTGAAGGAATCGGAGGTCACGACTGGACGACAGTCGGCAGTGCAGACGCCGAAAGGCGCCGCGCGGGACAAGGCGGCAGGTAGGCTACTCCATCAAAGCCAGAATGCAAGCAGACTGCGGCGCAGAGCCCTGACATCCGGCCGGGAAGGCGGCATTCCCCCGCTCATTGAATCCACGTAACATGGCACCCTCCGCTCATCCCGCTCCCCTTGCCTCAGACCGAGCGCCGGATCCCCGGCAGTCTTCCGTCACTGGCACCGCTGGGAGTTGATGGCTCATCCCACATCTTTTCGGACAGATGGCCACCATGAAACAACGCGTCCTGCTTGTGGTACGCAAGCTCAACATCGGCGGGATCCAGCGAAACACCGTCAATCTGGCCAATGTCCTGTGCCGCGAAGGTCACGAGGTGCATGTGCTCGTGCTCAAGGGTGAACTCGAACTCATCCCGGACCCGGGCGTACATGTCCACCAGATCGACTTCGACAAGGCATTCCGCAAGACCGGCATTGGCCTGGTGTATGACCTCTTCACCCGCGCAGTGCTCAACCCTCTGATCAAGGGCTCTGGATTCGTCTGGCGCGGCTATTACGGTGGCGCCTACCTGCGGCGATTCATCCGTACCCTGGAAACACGCCATGGCCCCGTCGACCGGGTGATCATGCGCGGCCAGGGCGCCTTCGAGACGGTCTGGTCACTCAAGGACCCGCGCCTGTGGCAGGTCACCGTGTCCTGGCCCGGTGACATCCGCCAGGGCTGGCGTCAGAAATTCCTGCTCAAGCGCCTGTACGCCGACAAGCAGATCATCTGCAATACCGACAATGTCCGCGAGCAACTCGAGCGACTGCTCTCGCAACACGCTGTCACGCCTCGACGCCTCGCCACCATCGGCAACGTCTGCGATCTCGATGCCATCGCGCAGATGGCGGATGAGCCCGTGGAGCTGCCATCACGTCCCTATGTCGTGCAGGTATGTCGCCTGTCGGACGTGAAGCGTCAGGATGTCCTGATCAAGGCCTATCTCGCCGCGGATATCGAGGAAGACCTGGTCATCGTCGGCGATGGGCCCAAGCGCGAGAGTGTGGAGAACCTGATTCGCGAGCTCGGGGTGGGCGACCGGGTCCATCTCATCGGCAGCCGGGTCAATCCCTACCCGTGGATGAAGCATGCCCGTCTGTTCATTCTCAGCTCGCGCAGTGAAGCCTTCGGAATCGTGCTGGTGGAAAGCATGTGCTGCGGCACGCCATGCGTCGCGCCGGATGTCCCCGGTGGGGTCCGCAATGTGCTGATCCATGATCAGGCGCGGCTGATCTCCGAGAACAGCATTGAAGGCCTGGCAGCCAAGATCCGCGAAGGGCTCGAGAACCCGCCGTCACTCGCCGAGGATCCGGAGTTGATCGAACGTTTCCGCGACACCCGTATCATGCAGGAATTTCTGGCCCTGCCAACAGATGCCGAGGCAGCACATCGCGACTGAACACAACGCGATGGAATGACGAGATGCCCTGCCCCGCCCGGCACGACTGCCATTCTCCGGGCAACAGGTCAGGGCATCATAAATGACGTGCCATGCATGAGGCGCCGTGCTGCTCAAGCCGGGGTCCGGCTCACCCTGAAAGCTGCTGGCGCATGGGCGCGCAGGACGTGACCCGGAAGCCAGAGGGCAGGCAAGCGAGAGACAGCAGAAAGACACCCTGTACAGAGAGTGACGAGAGATTCAGGAAAGAATGACGCGGGGATGAATGAAGGGCTGGCGCCCCCTGCAGGAGTCGTATAATCCCGTTACCATGGGCTTTGCGCTCCATTTTCTCTTTTACCATACACAGCACCATACACGACAATTAGTACTGAATTGGACTTCAATAGTGCGTCCCTCGATAGTCCGACTGCGCACCGAGGTCAGGTCAGAACACAACGTATAGTCACACCTCGATCGTTACCACCGGCAAGTTCGGTGCTAGGCCGATGACCTGATCCCCTTCCACGTAGACCATGCTACCCACTTGGGCATCGCCCTGGCAGGTTCGTCCCCCGCCTCCTACCAGAGACACGCGCACGCGCGAGCCGCCCACACTAATCACCTCGCCTACTTGGCGAGGCGTAGTCGGCAGTAACGCCAGCAAACGTCGGTATGGATTGCTCATTATATCCCACTCCCCTGGACTCGAATTGATATCGCCCACAGAACCCACTGATCGAAGCGCTGCAGCCAAATAGACTGCCACACGCTCATCTCACCACTGGACAGCCAAGATGATGCGTAATGCCGGTCGTACGCTCTACATGACGCATGACACGCCGCTATACAAGGCATTCAACCAAGGCACGCAGATGAGTGACTTCCTTGCCCGCTACACGCTGTATAACCACATGACCACGCGACGGAAGAATCCGGTGGGCCATGATGAAGCTATTCAGCGCGCTTCGGACATGTTCGTGAACTATGACGTGCCGACCAGCCGAGGACTTCAGTACCTCAACGATGTGGGCGCGGTGATGTTCACCAAGTACTTCCTGCGTATCCAGCGAAGCCTGTTCCAGATATTCCGCGAACAGCCGGCACGTACGCTGTCTCTGATGGCAGCCGAGTCCATGCTGGGGAATGCGCCGACGGTGATGGATTCCACCCTACTCAGTAAGCTCACCGGCGGTGGCCCGCTGATGGCAGATGGTGCCTTGGGTTGGTTCCAGTCACTCGACGACATCTTCACGATCAACATGGCACTGCGACCGTTCAACTAATCAGGAGGGATAGAGAAGGGGGCCGATTGGCCCCCTTCCTTGTGGGTTACTTGAACTCGCACCGCGATGGCGGGTACGGGTGCTCATCCAAAGGTGCGTCTCTGTCGAGGTAGTCAGCTAGTTCCGCATCGTACTTCTTGAGTGCCGCTTGATAACGGGCCTCTGCCTGCTCTGCCGGTGTCCCGTACCTGTGTTCATGGATACGTTCCTTGATATGCAGGAACGTCCCCACGACTACGAAGATGACCGCTGCAATGACCAGTAGGCCGAACCACGCCATCGAAATGACGTAGCTCAACCAGATACCGAACATGCAGGTCAGAAGTGCCCCGATGATGATGGCTCCTGTTCCCAGTATCTCCTTCAAACTCCCTCCTAGCTAAAGATGCTCTTGCGCTTACCGTTCTTGCGGCCAAACGGGTTCGGGTTCGGCTCAGGCTTCTCGTGCTACTAGGTTCACCGTTCAGGCATTGTTCATATCTCGGCAATAGCGTGCAAATTGGAAACACACCTGACGACCTGGGCATATCCGCCTTAGATTATGCCACCTACCTCGGCATCGCCTTGGCAGGTACACACCCTGCCCCCTACCAGATCCACGCGAACGCGCGAGCCGCTGGCGCTGATCACCTCGCCTACTTGGCCCGGCGTGGTTGGTAGTAACGCCAGCAAACGGCGATATGGGTTGGCCATTCTACCTCACTCCTTCTATTTGACTCAGACCGATACCACTCGCAACGCGAGTAGATCGCCGTAGCAGCTCGTTGGCCTAGCGTACGCTCAAAGTGCCATCGATACACCAACTCAGGCATCATGCTCGTTCAGTATTCCAAGCCGTATCTCCATTCAGAGAAACCACCAATTGAATTTTAATACTCTTGGTATTCAGGATTAGATAGTCTATCCCGAGTAGCTATGGCAGAACATCTGGTCAAAAACAACGTTTTATTAACTATGCTACAATGCAGCAATTAACGCTCCTACAATTGAGCGATGGTTTATATTGATAACTTATAAACCTCTGGCATTAAAGTAGCATTTTTCAATATATTATACTACAGGACAAACCATGAACAAAAAACGTGACAACATAATAAAGTTACTATTAGTAGCAGGCATAGCATTTTCACTTATTATCCTATCATGCTACTTCTATATATTTCATAATGGACTTAGTGAATCGTCTAGTGACTGGGCAAATTTTGGCTCTCTCTTAGCTGGTGCTTTTACCTTTTGTGGATCACTTGCAACTATCGCAACATTGCTTCTTATTCATGAAGAAAACAAAAACAATAGTATTGTTATCAAGCATCAATCAGAAGCATTAGCTTTTGAGCAATATTTGAAACACAGAGAATTATTTTTTAGCCTTCTAACCGAAACAGCAAAAAACTTAGCAAGCGACATAGAAATATACAACATAGACGATCTATATAGAAAAATATTCCCAGATAACAATCCAACTGCGCGTCCAGTTTATGCTGTCGAGTTGGTAGAAGCTACAAAATGCAAAGCAGATGATTTAACCGACATAGTGGAACAATATAAGATTCTTAAGTCTTCTCTAGAAAACCACAGTTCTGACTCTGCTCACGCAGCACTAAGGATAATATCCATGCTTCATATCAACTGTCTAGCAGAACCAGGCAACGGAGACTTTGTTTTTGGTGATAAAAACCTAGGCCTGAATGTATATAGCTTAGAAAATAAAATACATGAGATACATAAAATACTTAACGCTCTTCTCTACTTTACTGGAAATCAACATAGGGACAGCATAGATCATCTTGCCAATAACACAATACTCAAGACATCCTTATTGAATGATTTCATAAGAACACATGAAAGAGATTGCATTTTTTATTTACACATTAAAGACAAAGAGCTAGAAGTATTGAATGAAATATATGTAGAACTTTCTAACAACACTACTGCTGCAGCGCTCTTTAAGGATACGAGATATAGAATTCAAACTGGCTTATCGAGTCAAAAAAATATCAACAAACTTATTAAAGAAATAAACTATTTTATAGCTGCCTATCACGCAGAGTACTTAAAAAACCATAAGAGACGGAATTTTTTAAGTAAAAAACAAGTGCTCTGCAACGATAAAGCCTATACTTTAATCAATAAGCTTGATGAAGTTCACCAAGACCAGCTTTCCTTAAGATACAAGGATTAACTAAAACAATGGAGAGGAAGGGCGAATCTCTTCCTCTTCATTAATAAACAAAGCACAATGCGCTATCACCTTTATTTACACTTGGGGATATTTCAGACAATTAAACACCTTAAAATATATATTATTTAATGCGACCAATACCGAATAAGCAGCAATCATACTAATACAATAAAAACTAGCAACATAGTGACAGCATCACACCTCGACCACTACCACCGGCAGGCTCGGAGCCACGCCAGTGATCTGGTCCCCCTCCACGTAGACCATGCCACCCACCTGGGCATCGCCCTGGCAGGTGCGCACCCCACACCCTACCAGATCCACGCAAACGCGCGAGCCGCTGACGCTGATCACCTCGCCTACCTGGCGCGGCGTGGTCGGCAGCAACGCCAGCAGGCGGCGATATGGATTGGCCATGCTATCCCCCTCCTTTGCTTGAACTGATACCACACGACGCCATCACAGATGGAATCTCTGCAGCTCGATAGACTGGCGCACGCTCAGGGCACGCCCCTGCAGGCTGGCGCTGACGCTCACGCCACGCGAGACACCACGCCAGCCATCGCACTCGATCATCATGCCAGGCAGCAGCAGGCCGCCCAGAGAGGCCGCCAGGGGCATCTGCAGGCTCTCGGTGCTCTGGCGTAGGGTAGCGGCCAGCTCAGCGATCCCACGCGACTGGGCCGGTGCCTGATCGGTGATCAGGGCATCCACTACGGTGGGTGCCAGCTGATCGCCTGCGGTGCCCTGCCGGATGATCTGGGCCTGGATGCCGCCGGTGTCGCCATGCAACCAAACGGCATTGCGGGCATCACCAGGCTGCTGATCGCTGCCCAGCTGGGTGATGATGTCACGCGGCACCGCCAGATCAGCCTCGCTCTCAACCCAGCGCCAGGGCGCTGCCTCGAAGCGTGACGCGACGATGATGGTCTGATCCTGCTGATGGGCCTGCACATAGCCGCCGGCCGCCTGAGCGATCCGCGAGATGGCGTCGATGGGCGCGAGGCTGTCATAGCTCCACGCGCCGGCGGGCACCACCCAGTCAGTCATGCGCCAATCCAGTGACCAGCCCTCTGGCAGCTCAGCACGGGCGAGCTGCGAGGCGGTGGCTTGGCTGTCCTCGGTGTGGCTGCGCGCGGTGGCGTAGGGCGCGCCCAGGTACGCCGCGAGCGAGCGGCCGCTGATGGTCACGCTATGGCTCTGCCAGCTCTCAGAGCGTCGCCAGCCATCCACCAAACACCGCCACTGCTCGCCATTGATCTCGGCCATCACCTCCACCGGCTGGCCATCGGTGCCGGTCACCAGCGCTTGAGCATCACGCCCTGCCAGGCCGGCCGAGAATGACCATGCCCAGCTGTCAGCGTCGATGCTGAGCGACATCTGGGTGACCGGCAGCTCCAGGCCATCGGAGAGGCGCACCAGGCGCGCGGAGTTTTGCACGATATAAAGCCTTTTGACGGGAATGGTCGGGGTAGGGATCTCGCACGTCAGACCGAACTGCAGCACCCACGGGGCGCTCGGCATGGCGTGGCAGAATTGCAGGGTCGTGCCACCCTCCACCGGCTCGAGCACCGGCGGCTCAGTCGGGTCTGGCGGCAAGTCGATGCCAGGCGGTGGCCGACGGGCCTGCTCCCAGGGCACGCGCCAATCGTCGCCAGTGGTGCGCCCCTGCTGATAAGGCACATCCATCGTCACCGGCTCGAGGGTGCGGGCCTCCTCATAGCGCGAGCGTCGGCGGGCATCATTGCGGGGCGGGTGCTGGTAGCCGCTCGAGCGCGCCGCGGCGATGCCCTGCCCCTTCTCCCATACCGGCCGAGATCCGCGGCGGACACGCGGCAGCTGCAGCCACTGGCTGCCACTGAGGGTGCCCAGGATGCGCTCGGCCTGCTCCCACCGCGAGCCACTGATGGCATCGGTGCGGGGGCGTGCCGACCACTGGCCACCCTGGCTGGCCGCAAGCGTCGCGCCCTGCTCGAAGGCTGACGCGGTGGCTCCATAGGGGCGAGCCGGCTGCTCCCAGCGGGTGCTGCCCTGGGCCTCGAGCGGGACCGCGTTCTCGAAACGGGCACCGGCACTATCTGATGGCCCACGAAAAACATTGATCTCGCGGGTCAGCGCGACATCGACCACCGCCGGCGCGCCCAGCGTGGCGACTACCTCGATCAGCAGCCCTTGACTGAGCGTGGCATCCAGCTCAGGGGTTGGCAGAGTAGTATTCACTGCCAGCGTGATCCGCTCTTCACCTTTGCCGCCGCTGAAATCCAACACCAGCTGAAGGGCATCGCCTGCCAACGGCTGCCCAGTGAAACGCAGATCGATTGGAGTCACATCAGGCCTCGGCGAAGATAATTCGACTGATTCGGGTAATGATGCCTCGGTAGATGGTGGTCGAGCTGATGGTCACGTCAGCGCCTGATCCCTCGATGCCGACATCCAGATCCATCACCCAGGCACCCTCGCCATCCACCAATCTCGCCCAGGTGGCCTCGCCATCAGCATCGGCCATGACCTCCTCAAAGGCCGCCCCCGTCAGGACGCCGTCAGAGAGATCGGCGGCGAATGGCTGGGGAACCTCCAGCGTGGCCAGTGCCACCTGATCGGTGACGGCAGCGCTGGATGTCGGGCGACTACCTGAGTACACAACGAACGATGCCGGCGAGTCGCCGGCATCGATGGCACTGGCGATGGCCGCCAGCCGCGCATTTTTCACTGCTGTTGAGAATTTAATCACTAAACATCTCCGGGTAACCTTCTCACAATTGATATAGGATACGAGGAAAGGAGCCCTCACATGCAATACGTGAAAGAACTAGATGGAATTAGAGCTGTCGCAATTCTCCTCGTTATGTTGTTCCATGCTGGTAGCCCCTTTGCCAAAGGTGGCTTTATAGGTGTTGATGTATTTTTCTTGATTAGTGGTTATCTGATAACTTCGATACTAATAAGCAATAGGCAACTGACTCAAAAAAAACATTATATTGAATTCATGGCTAATAGGTGCATTAGATTACTGCCTGCACTGATAGCCTGCATTCTACTATACTTGGTATTATCACAATTTATCTGGACAGACTATCAGCATCACATAAGGGACTCACTACTATCGTTACTATACATTACGAACTATACCTATCCAGCGTTTGATGCACCTTACTTTCTTAGGCACACTTGGTCATTAGCATTAGAATTTCAATTTTATTTGATATGGCCGCTTGCTGTTTACTTACTTACAAAAAGAAGTACGAAGGAATCTATACTCATACTAATGATCACTTACTCTGTGATTTCCATCTTGCGCTCTCAAGTTGCCTTAGATCACTGGGAAAATGCTTATTTTCATCTTGAAACAAGAAGTAGCGGTCTAATTCTTGGATCTATCATAGCCTTTTATATGAAGTCATACCCTGTCCCAGCTCTTCCTGCTTGGACTTCGTGGGCATCAATTATCGGCTTGTGCTATATATCATTCACTACTGAGTGGGGGGATGCTCAATATTTAACCACATCCCTTATGCTGGGCGAGATTTTGGGGGCAACACTACTTATAAGCTCTATTACAATAAAATCACCAAACCTCATATTATCAAATCCAACAATGATATACATAGGAAAAATATCCTATGGCCTATACCTCTATCATTATCCAGTGATGCTTTATTTAAGAAACCACTTTGACTGGCCTTATACACTGGCCTTGTCGCTTCCGATAGCATTTATTGCCGCAATAATTTCATATCACACAATAGAGAAATGGGCTAGCAATTGCCGAAAAAAACAAATGCTGCTACCCAGAAAAACACTAACGTGACTTTTATCAAGAAGGGTAAACATTGTCGGACACGACAGCGTTTTGCTGCAGGGTGTGATCGAAGGCCATCACATAGAACGCGCGGCGCGGGTCTAGGTCCGTGAAGCGGTATTTGCCCTCGGCATCGCTCCACGTCTCGCGCACGATGCGGCCAGTGGCGCGCTCATGCACCCGCACCCGCCGGCTGACGGGTTGGGCCTGGATGTCCAGCACGGTGCCGGCGATGACGCCCATGCGCCCCGGATCTGAGACACCGCCAGTCGGCGTGCCATTGGCACCACTGCCATCGACTTGATCAACGTGTGACATGTCTTCCCCTGCCGTTGCCTCCACCATCTGATCGCTCATGCCTCTGCTATCAATCGCGGACGGATTGGGCACCGGCACGGCGGCGGTGGTATACCCTTGCGGATTGGGGCGCGCGAGTGGCCGCATCGACTGCTTGGGCATCCTGGCCTCTGCCAGCATGCCGAAACGGGCCGTTAGCGCCAGCACCTCGCTCTCATTCAATAGCCGGTCATATGACGTGAACGCCCCAATAGCGCCAATAAATCCATCGGTACCATTGTCAGGATTTGCACCAATGGCAACTTGCGTGGCCTCAGAGTCTGAATTGCCAAACGCCGCATTGCTCTCTGACAGCACCCCATCCTCATAAATACTGACAATGCCATCCCCCACCAGCAGCACAAGAAAATGCGGCTTGCCATCGCGTTTTAGCCGGTGTTCGAGATAGGTGTTACGGTTGGCCCCCGCCCCCACCTCATAGAAGGTATAGAGGCGAGCAGACACATCAATGCGCCACGAGTAGTAATTACTGGCCACGTCCTCACCAGGACTCCCCAGCGTGATCAGATTAGAAAAGCCATCACGGCCGATATTGTCCATGCGATAGAGCATGGCAATGGTGTGGTTTTTGGTCTTGATCATGGCGGAGGTGCTGTCACTTCGCAGCATGGCCTCACCATCAAACGCCATGGCCGGCACGCCGCCCAGGGTGGTGGGTGTCGCCCCGATGATCTCAGCATCAATGCCCCCGACCTGATCCACCACCTTGCCACCTGCCACGATGCTCATGTCATACGCTGCGATCTCGCCCCCCAGTCCACCAATCGCCCAGCTCGAGCGGAAGTCACGCACCGCCAGGCTCATCGCTGCCTGATCTTGCTCGGGCCTGGTCAACGCCTGGTCATATCCGCGAACATCGACCACGCGCAGATCAGCCGCGAGAGCCTGAGAGATGGTCAGCGTTTCGAGTGGCATAGCAGTCGCCGGCCTCTCGATGCCTTCTCGCCCATCCAGTGCCACGCCGATACTTGCCCCGTCATGTGTGATAAACACGCTGTGATAGTAGCCAGGGTAAAAGCCTTGGACCTGCACGCGCTCGCCGGATACGACAATCCAGAAGCCATCGGCATCTGCCTCTAGCACGATGCCGCTGTCACCCAAGGCAAGACTAGCGCCACCCCCTGCTGACAGCATCCAGACCTCCAGCGTCCAGGGTGCCGTCAGATCCATCGGGAATGAGGCGCTAGCACCAGGCACGGCCAGATCAAGCTCTTTGCTCGCCTCGAGCATCTGGCTCGGCGTCCAGTCGCCCAACGCCTGCTGAGCGGTAGAGCCGACCAGCGCATCTACCAGATTGCCCTCTAGCGGGTAATGGTGTGTGAGTGCCATTTATACCTCCTGCCAGCGGTCCAGACGCCACGCCATCAACGTCTCTTTGCCGGCATTCCCGCGACTGGCCGCCAGGCGAAACATGACGGGAACGCCATCCATCTGGGGCAGATTGTCTATCACTGCCTTGTCGTACCCTGCCCCCGTATGGAGTGGCTGCAGCATCCCTGGCATCGAGCCACGCACGCCACCTGACTCAATGACCAGCATCTCGCCCTGCGCCACATAGAAACCATTATCCTGCGGATTCGGGTAGCTGATCAGGCTGCCGATGCGATCCCCGACACCCTCCAGCGCCCAGCCCACCGCACCAGGCAGCTGATGCCAGGCGCGCGCGATACTCATCTCGACGGATGAACCAAAATAGGGAAGCGCGCTATACGTCTCGTAAGTATCTGAGGTTGAGGACCATGTGCCATCCTGCAGCCCCGCGACCACACAATGATATGCATCGCCTGGGCGCACCGTCTTAATGTCACCCCAGACGAATACCCCGTGCTTACCCTGGCCGCCATAGCGGTTGAGATAGAACATCGTCAGACCATCCCCCAACAATGCCCAGTCTCGCGTCGTCTCCTTTGCGGAATACGGCCATTGCCGTGACGCGGCCACGGTATACGTGTCGATGTCGGTCATCTCTTCAATGAGGCTGACGCGCGCCTGACGGCCGGCGTTGCTGCTATGCCCTCCCCAGGTGCCATTCTCCACCATCAGCATCACCTCGGTGGCGCGCTCGCTGGTACGCGTGAACACAGCACGATGATTGTCAGCATCCTCTGCTGCGATCTCCCAGCCGCCCACGGGAGCCGTCTTGATCTCGATCAGCTCGCCGGTCGCCTCAGTGGCAGCGGGTGCGGCATCGAGCGCGAAGCGCACCCAGTCGCTGCCGATGGCGGTCACGCGATGCTCGCCATTGTAGCTGGCCTGGTCTGCTCCACTGATGGCAATCACCTGCCATTTGAGATAGCCGTGACCACTGCCCACGCTCGCGGTGGCTTTCTGGGTGGCGCTGTCATACGTCAGCGCGGCGATGGGCTTGGTATTGAATCCGGTCACCAGGCAGGCTTTCAGCAACTCGATCAGCGCACCATATTGGTCGCCATTCTCGGGGCTGCCGCCCATGTCACTGCTGAACCACTTCACCGGAAAATCGGCCATCGTAATGACTCCTGAAACGAATTCGCCCGGCAGGTGCCGGGCGTAGAGAATGAAACTTGAGAGCTGATGTGTGGCGTCAGGCGTTGGCGTTGCCACGGATCTGCAGTCGGAAAGAATCTTGCTGGCCGCTGGCCGGCCCCTGCAGGATCACGCGCGCCAGCCACATCGGGAAGGATGCGCCGATGGTCGAGAAGCGGATCACGTTACCATTCACCCAGCCAGCCCCGAATCCTCCTGCCTTGAGGGACCAGTAGGGCACGCCGTGATTGGGGTTGGTGGGAGCAGTGTCTTCATTGATATTGCCCACACCAATCTCACCCACCGTGCGGCCGATGATGCGGAAGTTGCTGGCGCTGGTGAAGATCAGCGCCCAGTCCTCGGTGATGGCCCCGCGGTTGGTGATGATCGGCGGGTAGGTGGTCACGTTGTACTCGGCCAGGGTGCCATCTGCGCCATCGTTGTCGTCTTTGCTCCAGTCTCGATCCCAGCTCGAGAGATCGAAGAAATCAGCCACGCGCGCTTGCAGATCACCGGCCACCATCGCGGCGCTGACCAGCGTATCGCCGGCGGGGTAGTCATGGCTCAGATTGCCCTTGAGCGTCAGCGCCCCCGATAGATCCACGTCCCCCACCAGCAGCATGTCCTCGACACGGTGCAGGGCGTACCAGGGTTCGGGGTGGGTGGCCGTGTCAGGCGCGGCGAGCTGCACGGTGCCGGCATCGAGGTCTGCACTGTACTGGGTGGCGGGCACCTCCTCGCCGGTGGCGTCCTCCACCACCAGACTGGCCAGCCGCGAGCGGCCGACCTCCAGCGTGGTGCCGCCACCAATCCCCAGCGGGAACGGGGCGCGGCCGGTGTGATGCACCACCACCACGCCGCCGGCACGATAGATGGGCACGCGGCCATCGCTGGGCAGGCGCACGGGGTCGATGCCGATCAGCTCAGCCTCGAGCGGCAGTGTGGTCAGAATGACGGCATTGAAACGGGCGGTGCTCGGGATCACCTGGGTGGGCCGCCAGATCATGCCGGCGTCATCCACGGCCGTGGCGTCGTACCAGGATTCGGCGCGCTCGGCAGCGCTCAGGCTGTCATTGCTGACCAGCTTGCCGAAGGTCACGCGTACCACCCCCGTCTCGAAGCTGGCAGAGCCTGCCATCTCGTCACCCTCGATCTCGCCAGAGAGTGCCGCCTGGCCGGTGATCGAGCGGCCGTCGAGCGTCGTGGCCTGGATCAGCAGACCACCCACCTGCAGCGGCGAGCCTGGCGTGCGGAAAAACGCCTCATCGAGCGTCCAGGTGCCGAAGGTGCTCACCAGCGTTTTGACGGTGATGGTGGCGCTGGTACCGCTCGGCCAGTCAGTGATGCGGGCATCACCGGTGCCATAGTCGATGGTCCCCGCGAGAACGCCGGCCCCGTTGCTGGTCACGCTGCGATAGAGACTGCCCTGGCGGTCGATGAACGTATCACCTCGGAAGATGAAACTGAGGGTGCCTGGCACGACGCTATCTTGCAGCAGGGGCATCAGCTCGACATCGAGCGGGGCGAGATCCTGGGTGATGGTGTGGGTGGTCGGGGCGGCGCTGTCCAGCTGACTGGTCAGCCAAACGCTCGAGCCGTTCTCGAAAACGTCGCGCTTCTCTTTGCTGCCCCACTCGCGGTGCGTGGCATCGCCATCGTCCCACTCGCTGACCTCGCGGATCTTCTCGACCTCGAAGGTCACCGCGCCGGTGGCATAGTCGATGCTGCCCTCCCAGCCGCCACTAAAACCACCCTGCCCATTATCGGTGATGGTGTAGGTGACATCGGCCTCGCCGCCATTCTGCTCGACAGTCTCCCAGGTGCCGGTGCGCGGGCTGCTGCGCGACTCACTCTCGCTGCTCGACCAGGTGCGCACCACCGACCAGGTGATGGCCACGCTACCAGGACGCACCGGCGCATCGCTGATGCTGAGGCTGACCAGGCCGGCCCCGTTGACAGACGGCAGGAATTGCTCGGTTTTCGGTGCCCCGTAGTCATATTCGATCTCGACCTGGGTGCTGGCATCTGGGAAGGCGTCGCCATTGAACTCGACATACGCCTCGCCTGGCTGGGGCGCGCCACTGCCGTCGGCATAGCCGTAGACCACGCGGCCGGTGGCTGCGCCGCTGAGGCTCCCCAGGCCATCATCGGTGGCCGTCTTCTCGCTGCCGCCAGAGATCCAGCGCACGGTAACACTGCCAGGCATCACGCCGGCGTGATCGAGCACGAACGTCATCCAGGGTTTGTCGATGGTGGCCTGGCCGGCGCGGTCCTCATAGTGGGCCGGCGTGCCCCAGCTGAACAGCACCGAACTGCCGACATCCGGCAGGCCGCCCAGCGTCACGCTGACAGATCCGGTGGCGTAGTCCACGCGCCCCGCCCCGCTGCCGCTGAGATCGCCATTGGCGTCATCGTCGCGCAGCTCATACCACTTGCCCAGCGAGCGATACGCGATCACCACGCTACCAGGTGCCGGCAGCGGGTCCAGGCGGCTGACATAAGTGAAGCCACGATTATTCAGCTCGATAGCGATCTGGGTGGTACTGGCGATCTGCGCCACCTCGAAGGTCGAGCCACCGCTGCTGACGCTGATAGTGGCCGTGCCGCCCACCTGTACATCGGTCACCGCCTGCTCGGTGGTGGTGGCCGGCACAAGCGGCGCATAGGTGCTGGCCACGGTGACGCTATTGGCCCCGAAGGTGGCCGGCTGGGTCAGGGTGCTGACGCCATAGTAACGGGCGGCATCGGTGCTCTGCCCTTCGCGGATCACGGTATCGGGGTTGAGGGTGCCAGGCTTGGGCTGCACGCCATAGACACGCTGGCGCAGTGCGGTGGATAGCCCCAGCGTCAGCACGCGACGCTCGAACGTCTGCACGTTGCTGCCGTTCTCATACTCAAACGTTCTGATCTCGTGGTCGATCTCTGAGATGCGCACATATTGGACCTCGCCGGCGGCATCGCCCTGCTCGGTCATCAGCGCCAGCACATCGCCCAGATCGGGCAGCGTGGCCTCTGGCATCTGAAACGTGATGATGCTGCGCTGGCCGGCCAGCTGATCGCCCAGCAGCGTCATGCGCGAGGTCGCGCCGGCGGTCACATAGCTCTCGACATAATCGCGGGACTCGGCACGCTCATCAGATGGCGAGCCGGTATCGAACATCACCACGCTGACATTCGGATCAGCCGGCACCTGGTCAATGATCGCGTGCGCCCCGAAATATTGGGCGGTGTTGTCGGTCAGCACGCCGGCCCCGACCTTGCGCAGCGAGGTGCGCCCCGCTGCGCGATCGAGGTCAGAGATGTCATCAAAGATGTCATTGCTCGCGCCATCGGTCACGGGGCGGCCAGTCAGCCGGCCACCGCCATCGGCGTTGTCGGTCATGCGCTCGGACTGCAGGATGCGGATGTCGCCGCTATGGATTGTTTCGTCGGCCATGTGGCTGGCTCCAGCAGGAAGGTGAGAATCAGGAAGTGATCAGGCGCAGCGTGATGGTGTAGGGGTGATCCGGCCCTTGGCCGCCAGCGGCGAGGCGATAGACCTCGGTGGCCGTGACCGCCTCACCACTGGCACGATCGAACACGCAATCGAAGGTTTGACCATCGCCCCAGATGAGCGTCATGGGCGTGCCGTCTGGCCGTGGCGTGGCCGCCAGCTCAGTGAGGGCCAACGCGGTGGCGCGGGTTACCCAGGCCCCGTTGCCGCTGGCGAGGGTGATGGGCCGCCCTGCCGCCTGCGCGGATTCCTCGATGATGAGTGCCCCCGTCAGCGTGGGCGTCTGCACTTGGCCGACGCTGTGGGACACCAGCTCATCGGTCCACTGGATGTCATCGGGCAGCACAATGCCCTCAAGGGTGATCGCCATGGCGTTCTCTCAATAGAAATGAAACGCCCGCCATCAGCGGCGGGCCGTCGTGCGTGAGGCTTGGGTCAATCTGTCAAGGAAGGCATCGGCCTCGCTCTCATCCACCCCGTTCAGCGTGACCTGCTGGCCGGCGATGTTGAGATCCACCGCCACGCGGCGTTGAGCCTGCACCGACTGGGTGAGCTGGCTGGTACGGTTCTGGGCGTCACGGTTGTTCTCGCGCTGGGTGGCCTCAGCCTCCTGCACGTTTCGCTGACGCTCAGCCTCATCTGCCAAAGCCTGCTGCTTCTCCTGCTCGCTCTGGGCCTGGATGTCCGCGAGGCGTAGGTCGTGGGCCTGCTCGGCCAGCCTCAGCGCCTCCTGGGCCTGACTGATGGTCTGGGCATCGCCCAGGGCGCGGGCCTTGTCCAGCGTCTGCTGCAGCTCGAGCTGCTGCTCCTGGTAGCGCAACGCCTCCACCTGGGTGCTGTCACCCTGCAGGCTGGCCAGCTCAGAGCGCAGGCTCGCCAGCGTGTCGCTCACGCTGTCAGAGAGCGAGTCCACCTGGCTGCGCACTGACTGGATGGCACCCTCGAGGCTCGATAGCGAGGCGTCATCGAGCAGATCGAACTGCCGGCGCAGATCCTCGCTCGACATCCTCAGCAGCTGGGTGGCGCTGACAGCCTGGCCGGAGTCGGCCGCCAGGTTGCGCAGACCAGCACCTGGGTCGCTGCTGGATACCTTGCCCAACGCCTCGACCAGCTCAGTGGCCGCAAGCTGCTGCTTGCGGAATTGCAGCTCGACTAGCCCGCTATTGGCCGCCACCTTGGCCATGTACTTTTGCACGCCCATGGGATCAGCCCGCGTCTTCCACACGGTGAAGGCGTTCCCCACGGATTCCTCGAGATCCGCGATCTTGTCGCGCAGCAGATCCACGGTGCCGGTGACGCCGCTGCTGCCGGTCATGGCTGATTTAAAGGCGGTGCCGGCGCGAGCGCTCAGCGCCTGGGTGGCGTTGGCCGCCTTGTTATAGATGGCAGCCAGGCCGCCGCCGATAGCGTTGGCGCGGGCCTCCACGTTGCTGACGGCCGACTGGGTGGCGGCGTCATCCTCGGCCTGGGCCTCTCTGCGCGCATTCTGGATGATGCGCAGATTCTTGATCGCCTCGGCCTGGGTGGCCGCCTCCTGGGCGCGCTGATCCTCGAGCGCGCTGGTGGTGTCGTCTATGCTGGCCTTGTACTCGGTCCAGACGCTGCGCAGCGTACCGGCCCCCGTCACGCCATCGGATACCAGGCCGGCCAGCGTCTCGCGGATCGCCTCGAGCGCTTCGTCACCCTCGAGCTGCGATAGCGCCTCACCGAACGCGGTGCGCAGCTGCTCGCCGGTCAGATCGCCCTGGCGCGCCAGCGTGTCGAATGCCTTGATTACATCCGCCTCGGCCTGGCTGATGCCGGTGGTCAGATCCTGCAGCGACAGCCCCAGAGTGTCAGCGGCTGCCTTGCCGGTGGCCTTGAGATGCTTCTCGAGCAGATCCGCCCCAGCGACACCGGACTCGACCAGCTCCTCGAGCAGCGCGCGGAATGCGGCCAGCCCTTCATCTGAGCTGATCGCGCCCTGGGCCTTCTCGAATGCGGCACCGACTTGCTCGGCACTGACCTGGCCGTTATTGGCGAGCCGGTCGAATGCGTCGATTGCCTCAGCCTCGACGTCCTCGATGCCGCTGCTCAGCTCCTCCAGCGAGGTGCCCAGATCCTCGGCCGCCTGGGCCGCCGCCTTGCCCTGGGCGCGGGTGGCGTCAGCCTGCCGGCGTTGAGTCTCGGCCAATGACAGCATCTTGCCATCGACCACATCGGCACCAGCGGCCAGCTTGTCGAGCTGATCAGCGGTAATGCCGGCCGCCTTGGCCTGATCCTCCACCGCGTCGGTGGAGTTATCAAAGGCGTTGGCCGCTGCCTTGCCGGCCTCCATGGCCTGATCAAAATAGCGCTTGGCGTCAGCGTTGAGATCCGCGAGCGTAGCCTCTGCCGCCTTGGCCTTGGCCTGGGCGTTGGCGACCTCTCGATCAGATGCAATGCCTACCTTATTCAGCAGCTCGAGCGACTTGGCATTGAGCTGCAGAATGCCGGTGCCCAGTGACGCGACACCGGCGGTCACACCGGCGGCGGCCGACTGGATCAAGCGAAACGATGCCACCAGGCCATTGCCCATCATCTGGCCGACATCGACCAGCAATTGCATCGAGGACGCGATCTGATCGCGGTTATCAATAAAGCTGCGCACCCAGTCGGTGCCGATCTTGATCAGCCCATTGATCGCGGTGGCCAGCTCATCCACCAGCCTGGGATTATCTTTCAGCGCGTCATCGAAGGCATCGGCGGCTTCTTCCACCGCCGGCGAGAGCTTGGAAAACAGTTGAGTAGCAATGCCCTGCAGACGGGTCTGCACCCCGTTGATCGCCTCCTCAGTCTTGAGCAGGTTGGCGATCTGCTCGGGCGACATGATCAGCCCCATCTCGCTGGCCTGATCACCCAGCTGGCGCAACAGTGCCGCGTTGTTTTCCAGCAGCGGCTGCAGACGCGAGGCGTTACTGGCCAGAGACTCGAGGAATGTGATCTGGCTCGCCTGGGGCAGATCCTGCATGGCGTCAGCCAGGCGCAGGAATATCTGATCAGGGGCAAGATTTATCAGATCCTTTGCCGCGACGCCCAGCCCCTCGAGCGCATCCATGGCGTCGCCGCCGCCATTCTCGTAAGCGTCCCCGATCTTGTCGGCCACATCCTGGAAGATGTCGCCAGCCTCGTCAGCATCCAGCCCCGCGCGCTCGAAGGCGTAGCGGTACTTTTGCAGGGCAACGATACCCACGCCGGTGCGCTTGCTGACGTTATCCAGCTCTCGCGCCAGATCCGCCTGCTCTGAGGTCATGCGCGCCGCAAAGCCCGCGACCAATGCACCACCCGCGACAGCGGCACCGGCGGCCGCCTTGCTCCAATCGTTGAGCGCCTGGCGGGCACGCTGCAGCCCCGTGCTGCCCTCCTCTGCCTGATCGCCTGCCTGGGCGGCTGAGCTGCCCATGCCGTTGAGCGCGTTCTGGGCCTCGCGGGCCTCACGCGCCAGGCGCAGCTGCTCCTCGGAGAGATTGCCAGTATCAATGCCGGCATCGGTCAGGCTCTGCCCCAGCTGCGCCGCCTGGGCCGCTTGCTGCTGGTAGGCGTCACCGGCGCGAGCGGCAACGGCGCGCGCTTCGTTGAGGCGATTTTGCTGCGCGATGCTGGCCTGGCCGCTGGCCTCGATCTCCTGCTCGAGCGCGCGCACCTTGTCGGTGGCCTTGTCCCACTCCTTTTGCGCCTTGCCGGTGGCAGTGGTGGCCTGCTGGAAGGCGCGCACCAGGGCGCGCTGATCCTCGAGCTGATCCAGCGTATCTCTCAGCGCAGCAGCCTCTGCCGAGAGGTTGCCGACACTATCGGCGGCCGCATCGGTGCTCGGAGAAATCAGGTTTTTGGCCTTGAGCACCAGCTCAGCGGCGAGATCCGATAGAGCCATAGTTTTCTCCAGGCGTAAAAAAACCCGCTGATAGCGGGTTTTTTTAATTTATAGTAATAAGTCTATTTTTTATTCATGGTCTTCTGCAAAGATAACTTATAAACATAAAGTGCACTAGACACCATTAGACCTGCAACGAGAGCACAAACAAGAGGTATTACTCTGTAATCAAAAAGCACACCGAATATAGAGAGTATCAACAATAAGCATGAAGTCCCTTTACTCGCTCCATCCAAGTCGTGCGTCACATCCGTCAAGTAGGATATTACCCATGTAAAGACAACACAGAACAAAGATAACAAAACACCTATTGAATAGAATAGATTAAGTGCATCTTCATCTATTCTTCTCCCGCTCATCACGACTATAGTAGCTGTAGCAATACCAAAAGAAATTTGACCATATGCTGAAATCCAAGCACGACTTCTTTCAACATATCTGCCAACACCCCAACCAATTGCTCTCAGAACAACGAAGCAAATCACGAGTACTACCAGCCCCATATTAACCTCTTATAAAAGTACAATGCTTGTTTATTACTAACGACATTATCTATCAAGCCTACATAATAACCACAAAAAACTCCCACATCAAAACAACATTAAAGCTACATCATAATTAAACTAATTATTCGATAAACCCTCCGTAAAGATAAAAGACTGTACACAAAGCACGAAGCCACAATTACTGGATATAAGTAACAGCTGCTAACTTGCTCAAAAAAGCCTAGAGCCCCTATGCTACACAAAATAAGAGAGGAATCCATGGCACTCGACAGATAATTCTTAAGATCATCTATATGCCCAGAACCCTTAAGCACTTGAAGCTTGCTGGTTCCTGAGATCAAAATTGACTTCATTGTAGAAATGAAAGCGGAGAAGATGCCACCTAAAGCTACTATCGAAGAATAAAAGCTTGATCCATCAGGCAGTTTTAACCCAAACTCATGCGAGACCAGGAGTATAAAAGCTACTACCAGAGATATTAACAGAGGCAGTTTGTACTCAGTGCTAATTTTCATTAACAGTCCTCTTCAGTACAAATATACTTAGCACTTACCCAAGCATAATATACTTTTTCGAGAGCTCCCCATCTATCACTCAGGGATGCTCTGAAGGTTAGTGGGTCAATATCCACATTAACCTCTTCTGTTAATTTAGCGCCTAAAAGATCAAGTACCTCTGATCTTGAGGTGTCAGAAAATCCTTTTGTTTCAAGCTTAGAAACTGGTTGCACCTTATCTGTATTCAAGGTCAAAACTTTTTTACATATTTCCTTAACTTTACCATTCAGAAAACCTCCCTTCTTCCTTCCGTCAACACTTATTGTTATATGTAAATCAGTAGCATCTAGACTAGACGTTAGCTCAAGAAGATCACGCAGCCCCAAAGTTCCTTTATCTACTTCAGAGAGCGAGGATGTATTGATTTTCATTTCAAAACTTGAAAGACATTTTTGCGATTGAAACTTCCTTTCAATTTTTTTATCTACACTCTGAACAGCCTCCACGTATTGCTTAGATATTTCTAGAAAATACTTCTCTAGTGACGAAATTCGCGGTCCAGTCTTAGAAGATTCTAGTAATAAAAAACCTGTTACCGGATCAAATATAGCTACGGAATCATCGCTAGGATTTGAACCTTGATAATCAATACCAGAAAGACCTTCGGCCTCACTAGCTTTTCCAATCGAATGGCTATTACTCAACTTTACGACATTAAAAAAAAGCAACTCATCGCTAGAATAAAGATCTAGGCTATTACTTCGACTTTCAATTTGTTCTATCCTATAATGCGCCCCACTTATAACTCTTAATCTATCAGACAGAGGCATGCTGGCGATTTCACCTAGCACACTACTGATGCATGCCTCCGTTTCAAGCTTAAACAGGTGCACACGCACTGTTTTTGATCTTCCCATAGTTCCCTCTATCTAGACAGGCAATCCATTCTTTCCATACGTTGCCTGCATGATAGAGAAACAAGCTTTATCTAGCCATGGCCACTTTGAAGTAGCGAGACACGCCGGCACCGACCTTGCTGGAATCGACCAACAGGCTGCCATCGAGCGCCAGCTCGCCAAAGTCGTCACCGATCAGCGCCAGGCCAGTGGTCGGGCTGAACTTGACGCGGTGCGCGGTGACGGTCACGGCGCGGCCGCTCTCGGCTTCGTTCAAGCCATCGAACACCAATTCGTATTCGTCACCGCTGCCGGTCATGGCCTCGATCACGTCCGCCTCGGCGCTGGTGTAGTCGATGGCCACGTCAGTGCCCTCGGTGATGCCGCCACCCTCGAGCACGTAGACGCCGGCACCGGTGATCTCGTAATCGACATCCTCGATGGCCACATCACCCGCGCCATCGGGGTCGATGGTGACGGTGACGCTCTCGCTGCGGTCGGGTGTCTTGCTGAGCGCCAGCAGGGTGCCAGGGTAGGCGGTGTGGCGCTCGTCAGTGACGGGGGCGCTCTGCACCTCGGAGCGAGTGCCGCGCAGCGCCATCGCCACATTGTCGGGGCGCAGCTCCAGCATGGTGATGCTCGAGCCAACGCTGCTGACGCGCTGGATCTCGTTAGCGTTGCCGCCACCCGCTTGGGTGTAGTCGGCCTGGGTCAGCGTGTCCGTCTCGACAGAGAACTCGAGGGCGGAACAGTTGCCGACTTGCTTGAGGCCGCCACCGCTTGAGCGGTTGCGCAGATACACCATGCCTTTGCCAAGGTAGCTATAGGTTTTCGTGGCCATGTTGTGGCTCTCCAAATATGCGGGGTGGTGGGTGTCGTGCAGTGATGCGCGGTCAGGTGTAGTGCTCGACGCACTCCATGGTCACTGGCATGGATGCCAGGGCGTAGCGGGAATCCTCGGCCAGTGCATACTCGGCCGCGCCCAGGGTCATGCCGTTGTGCTTGAGCACGCGCGTCAGATCATCGCTCTGATCCATCAGCAGGCACCGGCGCAGATCGGCCAGCCCTGCCTCGAGTGCCGTCTCGCCGGCGGTCGCATCGTCCTCAGTGCGCGGCAGTGCATCGACCACCAGCACCAGGCGCGCGTCAGTGCTGAGAATGGCGCGATCTTGCCGCGTGCTGCTGGGGCGCTCGGTATCGGACTGCAGCGCCAAAATCGGCACATGCTGGCGAGCACCCAGCGCCAGAATCCAGAATCCCCGCCAGACGCTCAGGCCGAGATCGGTGTGATAGCCATTGGCGCGCGTGATGCTGGCCAGCCTGGCCTGCAGTGCGCGCATGGCTTGCGTGGTGATCGGCAGCTCAGGCGCTGCCAGTGAGTCGGGCATGGTGACCTCTCAGAGAATGGGTCAGCTCAGGCGATCAAACTGCCTGATGAACTCATCAGCGGCATGCTGCATGGCCTGGGGTGCGACAGTCGCGCGCACGTCAGACCACACCTGGTACACGCTGGGGCCGTGCATCACGCGGTAATCGCTCGGCCCATCGCCGGTGCGCACTGCCGGTGCCCACTGGCCACTCCCAGCAAGTCGCACCCAGAATGCGCCCTCGATCCGCTTGGTGCCGCCGCCAGTCTTCACCCTGACGCCCTTCACGCCTGCCGCCTTGCGACCTGCTGCGATGCCCCGTGCTGGGTCACCCTTGAGGCCGCGCCGGCTGCTGGCCTTAACGGTGCGCATCTTGGCCCCGTAGCGCGTCAGCAGCACCGCGCGAGGATTGGCCGCAATCCGCGTCGAGAGATCCGTCGAGGTGGCGAAGGTGCGCACCTTGAGATTGTCATTCACATAGCCGGCAGAGAGCGCCACTTGCTGGCGTATCGCGGCGCTGCCCAGAGTGCGAGCACGCCGCGCGGCAGAATTGAGCGCGAGCTGCGCCGCCTTGGCCGCCGCCTTGGGTGCCAGGCGGTAGGCGTCAGCGACGCCCTCGAGGTCGCGCAGATCCAGGCTTGTCGCTGCCATTGTCAGTACCTCGAGGCTGTCCAGCGCTGCTCGAATCCGTCATCGCCAATTGGCTCGAGCAGCGTCCAACGGTCATCGGGTTTGCCGGTGTCGATCAGCGTGCCCCGATCCACCCGCCCCACCTCCTCAGTGAGCACACCGATCTCACACCGCGATTCCAGCACGATGCCGAAATCGTCAGTAATGGTGGCGTCACGGTCGATGATGATGCGGGTGGGAATGGGCGCGCCGCCACGCGGGGTAACGGTGGCGGGCACGCTTAGGCCGCCGACACCGAACAGCAGCCGGTTAGCTGCTGCCTCGATCTCGTCGATGCTCATTGGCTCAGGCCGTCTCGACCAAACGGATGCACGCGCCTGGGCGAGTGTTGAGAATGATCGGGTTAGATTGGGCCTCGATCTCCACGCCCTTGCCATGCGCGAGGCGGTCGGTGCTGGAGTAGAACGGCAGGCCGATAGTGTTCACAGCCTCGACGTAATCGGCCGGCGCATAGTGCGCGATGAACATATCCGGCACGCCCATCGGGATCACGACAGCCTCGCCAGTAGCGACAAAGGGCTGGCCGGCGACATTGCCCACGGCGCGCTCCCAGGTGATGCCACCGAACTCGAAGGCGTCGCGGCCATCGCCGCGCAGCTTCTCGCTCTGCTGATTGAGATACGCCTCGCGCACGTTCGGGTGGCTGATCAGCTTGCGCCAGTAGCTGCGCCCACAGAATGCATGCGCGCCGGTAAACGGCAGCATCTTGAGCGCGTCCTCGATGCCCTCGAGCACGTCCAGCGCCTTGCCCTGCACGCTGGTGCTGTCAGTGTTGAGCGCCATCTTTACGGTCTTTTGCTCGATGCCAAAGGCGCTATAGAGATCCGTCAGCACAGTCTTGCCGTCCGCGTCCAGAATCTTGCCTTTCAGCGCGCCCATGCGCTGCCACTCGAGGGTGGCGTCGATACGGCGCGCCATCCGGCCCAGCTTCGTATCGACCACCTGCTGCACGCCCTCGAGCTGGTCCTCGCTGCCGAAGGCGCGCACGTTCTGCACTTCATCCGCGAGGATGGTGTCAGTCACCGGCAGGTGAACGGCATTGAAGGTGACGCCGGTGCGCTTGTTGCGCTTGAGCGGGTCTGCCGGCGCGCCACGCTCGCCAGCCGGCACCAGCGCCAGGGTGTCGCCATCCTTCTCGACGGTGGCGGTGGTGGTGGCAATGCCGGTTTCTTCAAAGATGCCCAGCTGGCCCAGGCGGGACGGCACGTAATCGGCTTCATTGATCGAGGCCGTCAGGCTGCCGATAGAGAAGATGTCAGAGGAGAAAATATCAGCGGGCATGTCGCCCTCCTTGAGATGTCGGGTACGGTCGGGGTCGTGCGCTAGAAACGACAACGCCGCCCAGTGGGCGGCGCATCAGACGGTGTTGGTGCGGGTCAGTTATTCGGCTACGGGGTCTTCAACGGCGAGCACGCCCACTGGCAGCTCGACGCCGCGCAGGATAATGCCGGCATTGATCAGCCCTGCATTCATCGCGCCCAGCTGGCCATCATTCATGCCGTCAGCCCAGGTGATCGCGGTGCCATTCACCTCGCAATCGCGCACATGCGCGACAGCCGGCACCGGCCCCTCGCGGGCGTCTGCCGGTCCATAGAGGATGCCAGCAGCGATCTCGGTGCCATCGCTGGCAGTCGGGTCATGCGCCACGTAGGTGCCATCGTTGGCCATGGCCAGCACGGTGCCGGCCGCCAGTACGCCAGACGCGATCACAATGGCCTCGCGCGAGCGAGAGCCGGGAGCCTCGGACAGTACGTGCTCGCCGGTACGGGCCGGCTCGGTGTGTTGAATCGGGGTCATGATGCTCTCCAGGTGGTGCGGTTAGGATGCGCTGCGCGCGCGGCGGCGGGCATAGATGCCCTGGGTGTCGATGCCGGCACGCTGGCCACCCTCGGGCGAGTGGCTGGAATGCACGCCGGCGCTCGAGGCAGCAGCCACGTCGAAAACGTATTCGCGGGCGGTGTCGGTCTGCATGTCGCTGCTGACCAGCTTGGCCATCAGCTGGTGCTGGCCGGTGGTGGTGCAGGTGTCGATGATGGCGACCACGCGCTCGCGCTCAGCCGCGACAGCCTCGCGCTGCAGGGCAGCGGTATCAGGTGCCGGCGAGGTTGCCGGCTTATCACGCCAGGCGAGGATCTGATCGCCCAGCTCAGCGGCGCGGGCCTCGGCCTGGGCCGGCTCGATGTCGAAGGCCAGGGCATCGGCGGCGCTCATGGCGCTGGGTGCCGGTGCAGGCTGCGCCGGTGCGCGCTGCTGCTCGAGGTGATGCTGGGCAGAGCGGCCGGCAGCGGCCAGGGCGCGGGAGTAATCGCCAATCGAGGCGGCCGCCTTGAGGTCAGTATCCACGGCGTCGATCAGTCCCAGCGCCATGGCGTCCTCGCCGGTCATCCAGGTTTCTGCGCGCATCGCCTCCTGAATCTCGACGCGGCGCGGCTCGCCGGCACGCGCGACGAACAGCTCCAGGATGCCATTGCGGATAGTGTCGAGATCATCCGCGAGCTTGCGCATCTCGGTGGCGTTACCCATGGCGACGGTCCACGGGTCGTGGATCATCAGCAGCGAGCCGGTGGCCATCTCGCGGCGGTCGCCGCCCATGGCGATGGTCGCGGCGATAGAGGCCGCGATGCCCTCCACGCGGGTGGTCACCTGGGCCTTATGGCCGCGCAGATAGTTGGCGATAGCGATGCCATCAGCCACGTCGCCGCCTGGCGAGTTGATATGCACGGTCAGTGTCTCGACATCGCCCAGCGACGCGATGGCGTTGATAAACGCGCTGGCCGTGGTGCCGTCACCGCTCCACCAGTCGATGCCGATCTGGTCATTGATCCACACGTCAGCGTGACGGCCATCGGCGGCCGCCTGTACTTCAAACCATTTCATGATGATTCCTCATTGGTCGGGGTCGGCGTCAGGGTCTGGGTCGTTCGCCTGCGCGGTGCCGTTCTTGGCCACGCGGCGCGGATCGGAATCGAGCACCAGCCCCTGGTCATCTGCGCTCACGTTGCCGCGCGCGATCTCTTTATCGAGCTGATCGAGCGACCAGCCGCGCTCTGCTGCCGCCTCGCCGCGAGGCTTGAAGCCGGCGCGCACTTCCATCAGATCGGCGGTGACCTCCTTCACGGGGTCCACCCATTGCCACTTGGGCGCGATCCAGTCGATGGCCAGCAGATCCGCGCGACGGCGGGCGTAGTCGGGAATGACCAGCGCCCCGCTGCTGACGGCGGTATCGAGCCACTTGGCCGCGATGGGCCGGCACCACTTGTGGATCACCAGATCGGCCTGCAGCATCTCAGCCCGCCGGCGGAACTCCAGCAGCCCCGCGCGGATCGAGGAATAATTGACGCCCTGCAGATCGCCGGTCAGCTGCTCATGCGTCAGGCCGGCACCGCGCGCCACCGCGTGCATCTCGGTGCGCAGCCAGTTGGTGTAGCTGCTGCCAATATCGGGTGGGTCGGAGAATGTCACCTCCTCGCCATCCTCCAGGTAGTGGATGCCGCCAGGCTCGAAGGCGTCGATGCCCTCGCCACCCTCGCCATCCTCGACGTGGCTGCCGTGGGTGCCAAAGAATGGCCCTTCATCCTCGGGGTCGGCATCGGCCTTGCGCTTGACGAATGCCCCGAACAGCTGCGCCAGTTTCTGGCGCGCGAGGGTGGCATCCTGCATGGCGTCGATTTCATAGAGCCTGACGATCACGCTGGTCAGCTCAGGCACGCCGCGCAGCTGGCCAGGGCGGGTGCGCCGGAACAGGTGCAGCACCTGATCGGCCGGCACCGGCACGCGAGCATTGATCTGCGCGGTCAGCTTCTCGGCAGGGTGGTAGCGCCAGAGATGGTAGGCGCGGCGCTGGCCGATGCCGTCCATCTCGATGCCCATTTTGATCACGCGGCCGCTGAGGGTGGTGGAGTGGCTGGCGTCCAGGTGGTCGGCCTCGATCACCTGGATCTGCAGCGGCACGCTCAGGCCGTCGCTGATGCGGCGATAGCGGAAACGCCCCAGCACCTCGCCGGCCTCGAATTGGCTGCCAATCGCCAGCGCCTGCAGGCCATAGAAGCTATCGAGGCCATCGGCGTCGGCCTCGCCTGCCCAGCGGTCCCACAACGCCTGGATCTCAGGATCTGACCACTGGGGTCTGATGCCGGTGCCCACCAGGTTGGCCACGTAGCTCTCGCGCGCGCCGCTGGCGTATGCGTTATTGCGCACCGCATGGCGACTGCGCGACTTGAGCAGCGGCAGCGAGTGAGCAATGGCGGCATTGGGGCCGGTGGTGGTCACGCCCCGCCCTGCCATGCGTCGGCCCTGGCTGGCCCCTTCATAGGCGCTCGCCTTGATCCCCAGCCGCGAGGAGAGGCGGCGCATGCCCCGCGAGAGGGTGCTGATCACGCCCATATCACAGCCCCTTAGATGTCGTGGTGTAGCGGGTGCGGGATCTCAGCCGGCGGCCGATATGCGAGGCGCTGGCCACTTGTGCCGCGATGGTGCGCTCCAGCTCGCGCAGCTTGTCGATGTCGGCATCTGCATAGCTCAGCGTTTTGCCGTTGGCCGTGCGAAACGATGTCACCCGCTGGCCGGTGGCCAGATCGAGCACCGCCTGGCGAACGCGGGCGAGATCATCAGCGGTATATGCCATGGGGTAGGCTCCAAAGGTTGGCCGGCCACGCCCTATAGGCGCGACTTGACCACCCGCCGGCGTTTGCGCGCGGCCGGTGGCTTGGGTTGAGTGACGGCGGGAGTGGCGTCTGGCGACTGCGAGATCAGCGCGTTGTCATCCCAGGCGGCTGCCCAGGGCGGCGGTGCGTTCCAGTCGATGCGCTCGCCTTTCATCAGAATGAACAGCGCCAGGTTGTACACGCACAGATCAAACGCCTCATTGGGTCGCTTGCCTGGCTTGCGCCATTTGCCGCTCGCGGGGTCGCGGATCTCATACGTCAATTCGTCGTACCACCAGCGCCCCAGCCAGCTGGGTGTGTGCAGGTAGCCCGCGCCGGCGTTGTCGCGGTCCATCATCGCGGCAACGGCGTCTTTCAGCAGATCGGTGCCCAGCAGGTAGAGCGGCACGTCACCGCGCGCAGTGGATTGGCGCGACTTGCGGCCGGTGTTGTCCGGCCACGTCTTGCGCACCCGCGAGCTGCCGCGCGTGCTCGAGCCTTTGACCAGGAAGGCGCGCGACTGCAGGCCATCGCGGCGCAGCCGGCGGTGCCAGTCATATGCCTGGCTGGTCACGCTCTCCTCGCCCTCGCCCTCGCCGCCGGTATCCACCGCGATGGATGCCACCGGCATGCGGCGGCCGCTACCGTCCTCGAGCTTGTAGCTGCGCAGCAGAACGTCACGGGTCAGTAAATCCCAGTCCTCTGGCTGGGTGGCCGGCGAGATGGGGCGCGGCTCCTGGTCATTGTCGGGGCCGCGATCCTCCTTGATGTTGAAACGGTCGATCACCCAGCATTCACGGTGCGCACCCCAGCCCTGGATCTGCACGACAAAGCGGCGATCCTTGCCGCCCTGTACATCCACGGCAGCGGTCAGGAAGCGCACGCCCTGGGGTACGGTGCGCCGCTGGTAATCCTCGGAGCGATCAGCCAGCCGCTCGCTCGAGCGTTGCGTGGCTGCGCGCCGGCGCAGATAGGGCCGGCCCCAATCGGTATTTATCACCGCCTTGAGCGTTTCCTGGCTGTCAGTCTGCTGGTACGTCTCCTCGGCACGCCGGAGCTTTTCATTAAGCGACGCCCAGGACTGGAAGGCAGCCGCCGGCCCCTCCATCCAGAATGAGGCGATCCGCGATCTGCGCGGGGTGCCGATCATCTCGCCGGCCTCATCGAGCTGGGCACCCTCGGGCACCCAGCGGCCGGCCAGGTTGAGCTGACGCTTAGCAGCGGGGTCGATCTCGGTGCCGCAATGCGGGCAGAACACGCCCCCCGCCTGCCGCGAGAAATTGTCCATTACCGGCGGGAACCACTGCCGGCAGTGCGCCTCGGGGCACTGCCAGTACCAGAGCCGCCGGTCGCCGGCGTTGAACAGATCCAGAATGCCGGTGGTGGGCGGTGCCATATGCGGGGCATCGTCGGGACGCCGCCAGTCGGGGTCGGTGATCTCGCGCCCTGGCGAGGACTCGGCCAGCGTCATGCCGGTGGAGCCAAATGTCTGGGTTCGCTTGCTGGCGAGCAGGAACGCGCTACCCTCGCCATCCACGTCATCGGGCAGGCGGTCGAAATCGGTGATCAGGACAAACTGATAATCGCTCGAGGCAAGGACGTTCTTTGACGGCCATTTGATGCCCAGGTAGTTGCCGGCGCGGAATGTCTTGTCATGCACGTTGTTGTCGTGGCCGCGCGGACTCATGCGGCCGACCAGGCGAGGCGAGTTGACCAGCATGCGGTCAATGCGTTTCTTGCTGAACTCGCGCGCCTTCTCCTCACTGATCTGCACGATCAGGCCATCGCCTGGATCACACTCGATCTTGTAGGCGACATAACCATCCACCAGTGCATTGGTCTTGCCGGTACGCGCGGGGCCGACAAAGATCACGGCGTCATATAGCCGCGATCCCATGCAATCCAGCGGCTCGCGCATATAAGGGGTGGTGTCTGCGCTCCAATCGCGCACGGTGCCATCACCGCTGACCACCTTCATGACCTCGGCCGCTGACTCGCTGGGCTGGATGCGGCGAGGCGGCCGGATCAGCTCGGCCACGTCGCGCCGGATAGAGGCGGCACTGGCGGTGCTAGTCATCGTCGCTCTCTCCATCATCCGCGATTACTGCCTGGTACATCTGTTCGCGCAGCGCATCGGTCACCTGCTCCACCAGCTGGATGCTCTCGGGAGCCAGGCCGGCGTCGCGCTCCAGCATGTCGGCCAGCGAATCCAGGCCACTGGCCACCGCCTTGGCCAGCCGGCTCATCTCGCGGTGCGCATCTTCCACCGGCACCAGCAGGCGCAGCTGCTGCTCGAGCTTCACGCGCTCGGTTTCGGACTGATACCACGCCTTGCGATCCTGGGGCGGCAGATCATCGGGGTCAGTGCCGGCCGCCCCGATCATGTCGGAGTAGAGCGCGGGACCGACATCGGCCAGGGCATAGACGCTGGCCCCACCACGCTGGCCGGCCGGCACTACGCCGGCGGCGCGCAGCCGCTTGCGCACGGTGTCGCGGTGTAATCCGAAGGCGTCAGCAATGCGGGTGATATTCCAGTGGTACGCCTCTTGTAGTGCGCTGATGTCTGCCATGCGCTGGCCACCCTCTGCTGATCACGTCACTGCCGGAGCATCGGCACCATCGGCACCATCGGCACCTCGAAAGTCAGGAAACACGCGGGATTGCGTGCGGTGCTGCTGCCGACGCTAGAAACTCGAAAAATTGCCGAGATCCGCGAGTCTGCGCCCCCGTGGTTGCTGATCCAATAGTGGTAAGGACCCGGGATTTTTTGGCATTCAATTTATTCGTGGGCCAAATTAGATAAGGCATCACTACACAAGGAGGATTGAAGATGCCTACGAATGTTTGGGTAACTGTCCACCCCAATGGATGGGCAGTGAAGCGCGAGGGCTCTGAGAGAGCTACGCAAACCTTCGGTACACAGGCTGAAGCCATTGCGCACGGACGAGCTCTAGCTAAAAAAGATAAGGTCGAGTTCATTTTGCAGGGGCGTGATGGACAAATACGCGAGCGTGATAGTTACGGTAATGACCCGTATCCGCCGAAAGGCTGAGTAATTCCTACAATCGAGTCAAAGAGTCTTTCTCACACTCGTTACAAAGTTCATTTTTCAAATTCGCGGGTGTGAGAAAGAAACGTAACGGAACGGTGGCCGCCCCCAAAGGTGGTAGAGATTGCACCCCCTCCCCCCTCTCAGGGCCTGCCTCAATCTCCTGATCTGGCCGCCAGTGCCTCGCTTGCCGTCTTGGCTTGGTGGCAGACCTTGCAGATCGCCTCAAGGTTGTCAGCGGCGTCTGTGCCACCCTGAGCCTTACCCACAATATGATCGACTTCAGTGGCTGGCGTGATGCGATTCATGCGCACGCATGGCTGGCAGAGGTAGCGATCACGCTTGAGAATCGCGCTTCGCACTCGCCGCCATGGCCGTCCACCTCGGCCTTGCCCGCCTCGCTTGCTCTTGCCCCAGTTGATGGCGCGACCGACATGCGCCTCGCAATACCCGTGAGAGGCAGTCGTCTTGCCACCACACATGGGTGCCTTGCAGGGTCGCGGTGGTTTGATAGGCATACAAAGACCTCAACAGGAGAGTCGATAAGAATTTTTATACTTATTGATGCAACCAATTTGGTGCATCAAAATTGAAATAATATATCTGCAGAAAGAGAGATCGAGATGACGGCTCCTAGCAGCATTCGCGTGGTCGCTATCGGCAACCAGTGGGGCGTGAAGCGAGAGGGGAAAACGCTGTGTATCAGATGCTTTACAACACAATACGATGCGATTGATTACGCACGCGGCCTCGCGGCCCAGCTGAGAACCAAGCTCGTGATCGAAGCGAGAGGCGGAAACATTGTTGATAAATACTCATCATTACTACAGTAAGAACTACACATATAGCGAACACGGCTTTCGATCACAGGAGCCTCTTATGATGATCGAGATGTATTTCTATCAATGCTCTGATGGCTGGGCAGTGCGTCGTGAGTACGAAGATATCCCTCACAAGACGTTCAAGAATGAAGACGAAGCCCGCGAGTACGCTAAGACTCTCAGTCACATCAAAGGCTACAAGCTCTATGTCATCCGCGATGGTGGGAACGGGCGAGATCGTGTGCCCTAACAGAATCACTCATTCCCCACGTCTTCTGGTCCATCGGCCAGGCGCTCGAGGATCGAGGCCGTCGCCGTGCGGTCATCATTGAAGCGCCGGCGCTGTGACTCATAATCGGCCAGCAGGCTGAGCAAATCGCGGTTGGATGTCACTGGCCGATCAGGGGCAGGCAGTGGATTGAGCAAGTAGCTCGGCACCTCAGGTGTGCACTGCCACTCAGTGGGCATAACGACTGGCTTGCTCTCGAAGGCGCTGCAGCCACTCAGCAGCAGCGTCAGGCACAAGCCGGTCAGCCCAATCACCAGTCGGCGCATCGTCTCTCTCCATCCAGCGTGCAGCTACCCGGGCAGCCACATTTGATCGACCATTAAGGGCACGACGCATTTTACGAGATTTTAGTAAAATTATTCTTGTGCTTGCTAAAAAACATTTTATTCAGGATAAATAAGATGTATAAGCAAACGTCATTCGCTTAATTTTACGCAAAAATTCTCTTGCTTGACTTCAGCATTATGATTGCCAAGCAAACGTGAATATCCAAAAGTGCCCTCAAGGATTAAGACATGTCGCATACCATCATAGTGATTGCTAGAACTGGCACCTGGCTAGTAAAAAGCCATGAGAGGAAGTTCAATACGAGGCTATTTACTACCCAAAAAAGTGCTATAGATTTTGCTAGAGAGCTAGCGAAAGACATCAGAGCAGAGTTAGTCATTCAGGCTAAGGTTGGCAAAATTGGGCATTAGATGGATAGTCAAACAGAATGCCTAGCACTTCAGGTATGCACTGCCACTCAGTGGGCATCACCACCGGCTTGCTCTCGAAGGCGCTGCAGCCACTCAACAGCAGCGTCAGGCACAGGCCGGTCAGCCCAATCCCCAGTCGGCGCATCGTCTCTCTCCATCCGGCGTGCAGCTGCCCGGGCAGCCATGATAGAACGGTCATCTTGGGCGCGGCTGGCTTCGCGTGCCTCCAATGCGATGGACAATCGCTTCATCTGATTGCCGTAGTGCAGCGCCATCATCTCGAGTCCGCGGTTGACCGCCTTCTCGGTGGATAGCTCAGCATTGAGATCATTGGCATGCTGCTCGGCCTTGGTCGCCTCATAGGTCTTCATCGCACCCCAGCCCAGCACCACCGCCATCAGGATGACCTCGACCTTCACACCTGATATCAGCTTGCGGCCCCATGCCCACGCGGTCGTGATCAGTGCAGCCATCGTCCCAGCACCTTATCGAAGATGGCGTCAGACTTGGCACGCAGCCACTCGACACCGAGGAAAGCGATCGCAGCCCCGATGGCCACGGCCATGTCCTGATCCAAGCCGCCCCAGTCCAGCAGCGGCTTGAGCGCCAATGTCAGGCCACCCACCAGGGTCGCCTCTAGCAACGACTTGTAGAAGCGGCCACCGGCATGCAGGCCGCGCAGCAGCGCGATCACGAACGACAGGCCCGCTGCATAGAGGTTGGCTTGATACGGCTGCAGCCACTCCAGCAGCATCTGCCATGTCGATGGATCGCGGTGTGGCATATCGGCGGGCTCGTGGTCGTCGTCATGCATATGGCCTCCTGAGTCGGTAGGCCCTGCGTAGTTCGTCGTTATCGTTATGCGATGTGGCCGCCAGCACGCACGTACACGCCCAGCAGCTCATCGGTATCAAGCTCACGCTGCCCGTATCCTGCCCCGGGCAAGCTCGCCCAGATCCGCCGGCAAGCGTGGATGGCCTCAGCGATGCGCCCGTCATACACCAGCCCCAATGCCCGACACTGGCGGATCAACTGCTTGGCCGCCTCATCCTGAGAGGCCGGCGAAAAGTCCGGCAGGTGGAAGCGCTTGGCCAGGTCATCCCACGTCCCTACCAGGAACTGATACCGGCCAGCCGCCGTGCTGTGGATGTTGTACGACTTCAGCCATACCGACTGGCGGGGGTGATCATCGAAGCCATCGAAGGTCTTGCCACCCACCAGCACGTCATAGCCCTCGATCGAGCTGAAGCGCGGCGTGCCCTCGGCATAAGCGATGGTGTCGAGGAAGGCGGCAAGGTTGCTAGCATCGTCAGCCGTAGGATCAATAGACGTGTCAAAGCCCACCAACTCGATTTCATCGAACCAGTGAAGAGGAAGAGAAGCTGCCATGATAATCACCAAAAATAAATTAAAAAATCCTGCACTAGGCAGGATTTTTTAATTTATTCAAGAATAGGTTTGACGCGATTCTTGGAACTGCAATAGGTCTTGATCAATCCTAAATTCAGTATAAGCAGATTTAGCAAGCGGATAGCTCAACCCAAGTCCATTATATTCGAAAACCACTTGCTGAAACGTCAAACATTCTCTAGACATCGTTTCGTATATCGCCCCACCTAGCAAGGACAATTCCCCAGCTTGACCTCGCTCGATAAGTTCTTTGGTCAATTTCGTCATTTCTAAGATACCTCGATCACGTTTTTGTAATCGAAGTGTAATCAATGAAATAATAGGTTACAAACCCGAAGATCAACGCTCACCTTACTTACGCTTGCCTCATCTCAAAAACTCAATACCGATCATACGAGTAGCTGGGTCTGATCTTCCTGGAGAAGCGCCCATGAGCCAGTGCTTCCTTGGCCAGCCTCGCGTCCAAGCCCACATACCAAAACTCCTCAACCACCTGCTCCAGCCCCATCCCTATGTCGTCACAGAGTATGCACATAGCTTTTCCTAGCGCGCTAAAATCGCCCTTCTGGGCCTCATTTATTACCGTAGGGTTGATCGTATCGTCTTGCATAGCACTGCCCTCCATTAATCAATGCCGAAAGTATAGAGCATGTTAACGTCAAGCTAGCAAACGATAATAAAACGAAAAAGTTGTGCGATATTGAGACAAAAGCTAACCACGAGCGCTATTTTCTTGTTGCCCCCGCGTACCTTGAAATACACGAGGGGAGATTAGCTTCTCAAGTAACATCTGCACTCTCTGGCTTTTTTTAAGCAACTAAGAAAATGGTCTTCATTACATGCGCGCAGTGCAATTTCTCGCGTCAATCCCATATGCTCATAACGTTGCACTAACTCATCAAGGGTAAGCTGATGGATAGAGGCCTCACGATTCAATAAAGATCCTAAAGCTGCTAATTCACCTGCCCCGGCTTTCTCGATAAGCGTCGGATCTAGCTCATTCATAAACACACCAAATTTTTTGGGATGAGCTAGAACATAGACTGAATCACATGATGGAAGGAAACATTAGAATAAACGGTGATCCAGAGACGCAAGAATCACACAATAACTGAATCGTACTCTCTCGCGGCCACTTTTTCAACATATGGTAGTCAGGTAGCCATTTCGGCCTGATAAAGCACCATATGCAGTAGAGAATCACGACCACGCGCCGCTGCTTTCCGAAGCGAAGTAGATGACTTGAACGGCGTCACCTTCACCGCCCCGGGCACCCAGCCCAACCGTGCCAGTATCGCTACCTGAGCCGCCACGGCCTGCGATTGGGTCATCATGCGCGGCGACTGGCAATGCTGCACCGGCGGAATGGCATAGGCCGCCAGCAGTACCGCCATGCGCTGTCGATCGCTCAATCGTGACAGCAACGCCGCCGCCATCGTCCGCCACTGGCTTTCCTGCTGATAACGCTCTGCCGCCTTGCCGACGTGATCCACCAGCCCTGTGCATTCGCCACGGCCTTCTCCCATGCCGCCCACCGATGACACCTGATGCCATCCGGCATTCTGATGGCGCAGCCCGGTGCGATACTCGATCTCTTCCTCTAGCAGCTCATCCAGAGCATGCGCCAACGCCTGCTGACGCCTCACGCCCTCCGGCAGCTTATCGATCAGGCGAAAAGTCTCCGCCAGCCCCATATCCTCGATCCGCTGCATGCCCTGCCCTCCTGCTCCAAGTTACTACGTGAGCACTATGCCGTTGCCTTACGCCACTCACTGCCATGCGGCATCACCTCCGGCTCACCGGACACCACCGTCTCGGACCAGCTCGCGTAGGCCACCAGCACCGCCTTGGCCTCATCCACGCCCTTGGCCAGCACTGCCAGATAGCCATTGCCCTCCATCTTCTCCAGCCATTCGCGCTGGCTGGCCGAAAAATCGGCACTGTGAGGCGGTGCTGCTTTGAACTCGATATAGAGGCCGTGCCACCCGCCTCGCGCTGAGGCGACCACTAGATCACTGACACCGGCACGAACGCCCTGGGCCTTGAGGTCGGCAGCCGTTTTCTTATTGCGCTTGCCGCCATTGGGGACGTGATAGGTGACATCCTCGAGCAGCACCCCCACCTGCTTTCCGCGTCGCTGCTCGCCTTTGAGCCAACGGATCAGCACCTTTTGCTCGTTGCCCTCGCGGTCGATGCGTGGCGCCGACTTGCGGGCTTGGCCGGCGGTACGGCTCGGCGACTTGCGGGCCGTCACCTCGGCGGAAGGATGTGTTGCCCAGCTCATGACGATGCCCTCACCTGATTGGATTGCCAGCGGCGATAGTTGGTGATGATCCGACGCAGCATGTGCGCCGCCCTCGGCTCGTGGTCGATCTCAGCCCGACTCTTCACCCCACAGGCCGTGCGAATGAAGTCCACCGCGTCTTCCTCCTTGTGCGTACCATCCGGCATCACATTGGTATCGATGCCATGCCGGGCGCGGCGAGCCTGATCCAGATAGCGATGGAATCCCTCGGCCTGGCACAACATCGCGGCCTTGCGGGCCAGTGGACCGCCAGCGGGCTTGGGTGCGGTCTCTGTCACGCTTGCCCCCTCAGTCGCTCACCATTGGCATTGAATCGGGGAGCGCCCAGGGCAATGCAGCGCTTGCACGTCCCCAGGCAACCCGCTAGCTGATGGACGGTCACGCGCCTACCGCAGGCAAAGCAGCGGCGCAGGGCTGAGCGATTCGGCCGCCTGTAGCTGCCAGCGGGGCGATAGCTCACTGCAACACCCCCAACATATCCGGCTGACGTTTTACCGGCGCCAGGCGGATCAGGCGGTATTCATGCGCAGCACTGTCTCCACGTCGGCGGCTCTCCACGATCAATCCATGCTGGCGCCGTAGATCTCGCAGGCGTGCACTGATGGCTGCCTCACTATCCAGTCGATCGAAGCGCTTGCGGATCTCGGCAGCCAGCTCATGCAGCATCAGCCACGAGCGCGATTCACTGAGTGCCAGATAGGTACGGCCTAACTGACTTGCGGGATTGTCCAGCGTCGCACGCCGTGGCCGTGGGGTTCTGCCAACGCTGGCACCGGTAGTAGTTATGAGCGCCTGGTGTTCATGGTTATCCATGTGCTAACCCTCCCCGCATCATCTTCAGTGCCTGGGCAGGTGTAATGCCTGCCAGTTCACCCGCTGCTTTACGGGCCTTCTCCTCCCCCGCCATCGCGGCACTTTCTGCCGGCGACAGCTGGCCGTCATGTCCAATCGCCGCTTGCGGCTTGAGGTCATCACCCCGGGCGTATCGCTCTACCACCTGCTGGTAATACACCCGAAAGGCACGTTCGTGCTTATCCATTCGCTGATAGCTGGCAGACGCCATGCCGTGAAGATCCATGTGCTCGCCCGCAGCGGCGATGGCCTCATGCGGGTACGGCTTTCCGGTGAAGGCGTGGTCCTGCAATGCCTGCCAGGCGGTATCGAAGTCCGGCAACCCAAGGCCCTCGGGCGTCATCTGACATAGCTCGGCGAACTGCATGGCGCTATCAGGCGGGAAGGCGTTGCCACGCTGTTGAAGTGACTTGGCCGTGCGGGCTTTCTCGGCCTGCAAGCCACAGCGCAGATGCTGGGTGCTCAGGTGACTCAGGGCCGCCAGCCACTCACCTTCCACGTCACAGCTCACCCACTGGCCATTTTCTTCAGTGCCCCAGCCCATCTCACGGCAGCGGCGGTGCCAATGGGCGCCATGCAACTGGGCCAAGCGATCGAACAAGGCATCCACCGCCTTCTGGCTCACCCGTGGCAGGTCATCACATCCACTCGCCATCGATGACATCGCCGGACGGCGGCTGGCCTTCGGCTTGTTCACGGCGGCGCTGCTCAATGAGTGCACGCCCTTCAGCGGCTGAGAGTTTCGAGTTACGGATTGGACCAGTTGAGCGACGGCTTCCATGGGTGCCTCCAGCGTTGCGTGCATTGTTGTTCGATGAAGTGTTGGCGTTCTGGCTCATGCGGGCCTGACGGGCCGCTTCTCGCTTGCGGTTCTCACTCACCCAGCCCGCGAACTTGGCACACCAGGCATGATGCGAATGCCTCCGACCGGGCTGATCCGCGAAGTGCGCGGTGAAGTCCGCCAGCTCGCCCTGATCCCATGTCAGCGATGGATCACCCCGGCGCACTGTTTCCGTCTGCCAGTGGGTGGCATCCGGCTGCCAGTCCAACGTCATCGATACCTGACGGGCACCACCAGTCACTGACGGCTGGCCGTTGTCAGCCTGCTGGGCGGCATTGGCAAAGATGGGATGTTCAGCTTGGGGAGGTGCGGTGGCAGGCTCGGCAGGCGCCTCTTCCTCATCGCTGCCGCCCATCAGCGCCTCTAGCTCTTCCGGGGACGGCTCATCGGCGGCTTGTGGTTGCTCCTGGTCATCGCCCATGGCAAGGCGGTAGAAGTTCGAGGTCTGGCGTCCGGAGGCTGTCTTGCGGGCCACAACCGTCATGACCCCTTGCTCGACCAGCGCCTCAATCGCGCGCTGCACCGTACGCATCGAACAAGCCATCTCATCCGCCAGGCGACGAACGGACGGCCAGCACACGCCCTGCTCGTTCGCGTAATCGGCCATCAGCAACAGCAACAGACGCGGGCCCGCCTTGATCGACTCAGGCATCTCGGGCATCACTTCACGCGCCCAACTCATCGCATACAGGCTCATGCCTCACCTCCCGCCAACTTCAAGTGACGTGCCGCACGCGCCCGGTGCCACTTCTTGCCGCCCAACTCATCGCTCTTGTTACCTCTGCGGGCAGCGAGAATGGCATTGCACTTGTGCCAAGTGGCATAGGCTTCGTGGTACTCACGGGCCCGCACCGGCTGCTCATGGCGGATATCTTCTCGCTGAGCAACATGACGACTCGCGCGAGCCATCTCGGCTTCAATACGTGCCGTGCTCATGCTTGCCGTTATCGTCATGCCGTTACCTCGTCACCCTTGGCAGCCATCCCCAGCGACAAGCGCTCATAGCGTCCTGCCTCGCTCATGTGGTGGTCGATCGACAGGGATCGGCGGGCATCTTCCTTGGCCGTCTCCCCCTGCCCCTTGCCACACTCCAGCAGGGCCACCACAGCCAGGTGGTGCTGCATGCTCATGCGCAAATCGATCACGCCACCCACCCGCTCACGCTTCTCGATGGCCACCGCCAGTCGATAGGTCTCGGCCTTGAGGGACTCACAGCTCCAACCGCGATAGCTGGTCAACATCTGCTTGGCTTCACTCGTCTTGATCGTCATGCCATACTCCCTTGGCATAGTGAGATGCTTCCCCCGGAATGGTTTGGACGCCTTCGGGGGATTTTCGTATCTGATGCCCGGTTATCGGCTCACCACCTTCAGCGGCTTACGCATCGCCTGCAGCTGGCCCATCAGGGTGCTCATCTGCTGCTCGATGGCCTTGTGCTGCGCTTCAAGCTGCGCCGCCTCTTTGTCATCTATCTCGCCATCCGCAATCGCCGCCTGAATCAGCGCCGCCATCGCACCCTGGCCCTGCTGGGCATCCAGCACTGACGCGAACACGTCACCACGACTCACCTCGCCCTGCTCATAACGCGGCACCGCGACCATCCCCAAGTGATCGAGAAACGGGGCGATCAAACGCATCTGATGCTCGCGATCCACGTTCCAGAAGATCCCCACCACATCGATCAGACGCATCGGCATGGGGTCGTCCTCGGCCACTCGGCGATAAAGTGACTTCACCGACATGCCGATATCGCTTGCCAGCACCTTTGGGCAGCACTCGAAAACCACGTCATGCACCGCATCCAGATAGGTATCCATGTCACGCTCGGGGGCTGTATGGCTGTCCATGGTGAATCTCTCCGTGTTCATTCCGTTTAAGCCGATATGGGCGGCGGGCTATGCTGTGGCTGTCAGGCGGTGTTCTTGCTGGGCATGAAGCGGTTCCGAATGTCCGAAGCCTCAAACACAGCAGGTGAAAGCCTTGCGATGGCCTCTGCATGACTGGTTTCGCCGGTGTATTCCGTTCTTGGCAGGCAACCCCTCTCGATCCACTTGTAGACGGCACGAATTGAAACGCCGCATGCCTTGGAAACCGCCCCCACACCTCCTGCCTGCTCGACCAGTTCGCGCAAGGAGTTCATTTGTTTGCCTTTGAATATGTACCGAAAGTACATAATAGACATGTACTGAAAGTCAAAGCAAGTCCAATCATCATTGGACCCATGGTTCATACACTGTCTGAACGGGATGAGTTCGCCTCCCGCCTAAAGAAAGCACTTGCCGAACAGGGCATCCCTGATCGCGGCCAAGGCGTACATCTAAAAAATCTCACAGGCGTCACCCCCAAGGCCGCCAGCAAATGGCTCAATGCTGAGTCAATGCCGGGACAGTCCAAGCTAGTGCTGATCGCCAAGGGGCTAAACGTGCGTGCGGAATGGCTGAGGTTCGGAACCGGACCAATGAGAGAAAACAGCAAGAATGAGCTGGTTTTTCATGAAGCCGAGTTTGTGGATGGAGACGCCCCACTCCGAGAGGATGAAGTTGAAATCCCCTACTTTCGGGAAGTTGAGATGGCCGCGGGAGATGGCCGTACCCAGGTGATCGAAAATCACGGAGCGTATATGCGCTTCAGCCTGCCGCGCCTGGCCCGAGCAGGTGTAGATCCCAAGCAGGCCGCCTGCGCCACAGTCACGGGCGATTCAATGGAGCCAGCCATTTTCGACGGCTCCCCCATCGGTATCGACAAGAGTTGCCGTCACATCATCGACGGCAAGATCTACGCACTGGATCACGGCGGCATGCTGCGCGTGAAGCGACTCTATCGCCTGCCCTTGAACCGTATGCGCGTGGTCAGCGATAACCACATCGAGTATCCGGAAGAGGTCTATACCATAGGGGACCCCGACGCCCCGAAAATCATCGGCCGTGTCTTCTGGTGGGAAGTGTTTGCCTAACGAAACCCTCTCGCGCACGCGTAACCAGAGAGAGTGGTTCTAATAGGTAGGTTCTAGGTACGACGCTGGTGTCGCCCTCCCCCTGACACTGGCGTCACCCTCCCTCCTCCGCCTTCGTTTCTGCCTATCGGCTAAATTCCCTTCTAGATAATCAGCCGCTCCTCGGAGCGGTTTTTTTTGTACCCTAAATTCAAATATGTACTATTGGTACTTGACCAATACTGAACCACTAGTACATATTTGTTTCACATCGACACGGCACATCGCCGTCGTCACTGACTGGATTGGAGCAGCCCATGACCGACACGGCCCGCAAGCATCGTTCAGCCATCACCCTCGCCGTCATCGTCGGCGGTCTGGTCACGCTCGCCAGCCTCACCCAGCAGACTGATGGTCCGCGCCAGCTGTCCGCCAGCGAAGCCGAATACTGCGAGATGACCGCCATGTGGCAGGAAGACGCCAAGGCCGGTTTCGTCGAATCACAGCGCCGCGGCTGGCCGGACTTCCACGGCAATGCCGCCAGCCTCTGCTCCCCTCAGATTACGCATGGTCAGCAGCTCGCCAGTCGCTGATCGGACCTCGCCCCACGGCCAGCAGGTGGTGCCAGTGGGATTGCGAGCATAACCACCCGCAGGTAAGGCGCCGGTTCCTCCCTTGCGCTAGCGGCCTTACCCCCGACACCTGGGCAAGTGGTGTGACAGCTGGAGAGACAGCGCTTATCAGAGGGCACCGGCGCTACCGGTATCGCCTGATGAGCCCCGAACCGCCGGGCAATGCGGCTGCTCTTTAACAATCAGGCATGCCCAACCCGCCCGTAGCGCTAGACACGCGAGAGGCCGCTGGGAGTACGCCGCCCAGGGCTGTCGAAATACTGGGAATGGTACGGGGCTTTGCCAATGGCAGAGCCCACCTGAGAGTGCAATGGCAAGCCATCGCAAAGCGCGACCGCTTCCCGATGCTCTTTCCCTGCAGTGCCTGTGCATCCTCGCCATGTCCCTGGCGGGGTCTTTTGCTGGAACCACCATCTGCATCAGCCATAAACATGAGTGGTTTAATCAAACCCATTTTCCTTTACACTTGAAAATCCTGGAAATTGCAGGGTTCTGAAGGGGAACTGAATCTATGGGCGTTGAAGCAGTATGGATGGGCCTGGGTCTGGCCCTACTTTTTGTGCTGTTGACGTTCGGCTCTATGGGCCGACTACGTGAAGATGCTCGCCATTCCAAGGATACAGAAACAGCTGATTAGTTTTGTGCAAGCTGTCTGATTGTTAACCCACCTACACGGTGGGTTTTTTTGTGCTCATAGGCCAGCCGTTATCGGGAGCTGACCTATGCGCTCAATCATCACTCGGCAGGAGGTCTTCATGGCCCTCGGTCTTCGAACCCAAGTCACCATTGATGGAGTCACTGCGACAATGGCTGAACATGCAAAGCTACGTGGAATAAGCAGAGAAACACTCTTGTCACGCATGACTCGCCGAGGTCGGCATGACGCCCTTCTTCTACTAGAGCCAGCAACCAAGTCTCGCAAGCCGGTGCCACCACCTAGCCGGGCAGAGATCATCAACACCTTGATGCGCACACCCGCTGGCCTATTGGCGACCGCCAAGCGACTGGGCGACTACGCATCAATGACACAGACACCGCCATGATTCACCCACTACTCATCGCCGCCACTTGCCTGGCGGCTTTCTTTTGCCTGCTCGCCGATGGCTGGCTCGACACACTGCTCACCAAGGATGACTGACATGATCCGCGATCAACTGATGGAAAGCCTGCTGCACCTCCCCCACCCGTGGCCGCGCCCCGAGACGGAATGCAGCCTCCCGACCGATAACGGCCACGGCGATCTCGAGGGTTGGATCAAGGGCCCGACCAACAACGAATGGCACTACGCATGGATCGGCGCCTATGAGCGCCGAATCGTCATTACTCGGGAACAATGGGAAGAGATGCTGCTGGCCCGTGTGGAGCGTCTCGAGCAGCAGGCCGGCGATGAAGCTGGCCTGAAGCAACCGGATGAAATCGATCCAAATGAATGGCATGGGGATGACGACCTGCCCCCAATAGGAGCGGCGGTGAGTTTCGATACACCTGATGGCGATATTGCCGTGGCCACCGTCATCGGCCACGCGCTAGTAGGCGCCAACATCGTGATCGAGTCCGCTGGACGCGGTGTCGAGGTGCGGCACTGTTCAGAGCTTAGCCCCGCCCGCTCCGATCGGGAGAAGGCAATAGAGAGCATGAAGCAGATTACCAAGGCCGCCGCTGACGCTCATAAGCGCGAGCTGCACGGGGCACTGTCGGAAGAGTACCTATTGGGAGCGCTCTACGACGCAGGCCATCGCAAGGTGAAGTCATGAACGTCATCGACCTCTTCGCCGGTGCCGGTGGATTCAGCACCGGCGCCAGCATGGCCGGCTGCAACGTGGCCTGGGCTGCAAACCACTGGCCGGATGCTGTCGAGTGGCACAGCCGCAACCATCCAGACGCAGCGCACATCTGCCAGGACTTGCATCAGGCGGATTGGAGTCAGGTGCCCGCGCATGACCTGATGCTGGCGTCACCCTGCTGCCAAGGCCACAGCAAGGCGCGGGGCAAGGCCAGCGGTAACCCTCAGCACGATGCCAGCCGCTCGACTGCCTGGGCAGTGGTATCAGCTGCCGAGTATCACCGACCGCCAGCCATCCTCGTGGAGAACGTCCCCGAGTTCCTCGATTGGCAGCTCTACCGCCCCTGGGTGCTGGCCATGCAGGCACTGGGCTATGCCGTCAGCCCGCATGTAGTAGACGCCGCGGATCTCGGCGCCCCGCAGAATCGTATCCGCATGTTCCTGGTGCTCACCCAGTCCGCTCAACCGCTCAAGCTGAACCTGCCAACGCTCGATCACCTCCCGGCCGGCAGCTTCATCGACTTTGAGGCAGGCCGCTGGCAACCCATCGAGAAGCCCGGGCGAGCCGCCGCCACTCTCGAGCGTGTTCGCGCTGGCCGCGCCACCCACGGCGACCGCTTCCTGATCAGCTACTACGGCAACACCAAGACAGGGCGCTCACTGAATCGTCCCATCGGCACCATCACCACGCGCGATCGCTGGGCCATTGTCGATGGCGACCGCATGCGCATGCTCAGCCGGTGGGAGTGCCGATCGGCCATGAGCTTCCCCGACACCTATCAGCTACCGGACAACCACCGCCTCGCCGTGCATCTGCTCGGCAACGCGGTCTGCCCTACCCCGATCAGCCACATCATCAAGGCGCTGCAGCAAGCAGCATGAATGTGAGGAGTCTATGCGTCAGGTATCGCAAGCATCGTGGGAGCCGCCAGCGCATGGGCCATGCCCGCAATGCGGTGGCAGCGGCACATTTCGAGGCGTCTTCCATATCTCCCCATGCGCCCATTGTCACGGTACCGGGTACGCCGCAGAAGATGGTGAAGCACTGCCACTGGAAGACCTGATCGTGATGATCAGCCAACGACGAGATCACTGGCGCCGCAAGTACACCTTGGTGATGCAGGTGCCCGGTGTGCAAGACGCGATGGCCAATCATGCCGCCGCGCAAGAAGAGCAGGCCCTGGGCTACAGCTCGGGCCGTTATCAAGGTGACTAGACAGGAGATGATCATGACAGACACATCCACACACCAGCCGCTGCGCTTCCTCCGCACCCGTGAAGTCTGCGAGAAGATAGGCCGCAGCCGCTCATCACTCGAGAAGCTGCTTGTGAAAGATTCCAACTTCCCGCGCCCCATCAAGGATGGCATTGGCCGGGCATCGACCAACTATTGGTACGAGCATGAGGTTGAAGCATGGATGAGCCAATGGGCTACGCAGTTACGTCCCGCTGACGACGCTTGAACTTGTCCCGCTTGGCCTTGGTCATGCCGACTTCCAATGCCTCAAGGTAGTCGGCATACCACTGCATCATCTTCCGTCTCTGCTCAAGGTACGACGCCTGGTTGTACACGCCCTCCAACCCGATCGGCTTGTGCGCAAGCTGCATCTCCGTCCACTGTAACGGCCACCCATGCTCACTCAGCAGCGTCTTGGCCGTGTGGCGGGCTCCATGCCCCGTCATCCTCTCCTTATACCCTGCATTCGAGAAGCAGCGATTGATCGCAGCATCCGACAGGACAGGTAGCTTTGCTCCCTCCCCAGTGAATACATACCTCGATCGTCCAGAAAGAGGACGCATCTCTTCAAGCGCTTGCAGTGCTTGACGGCAAAGTGGCACGACATGATCGCGGCGCATCTTCATCTTCTCCGCGGGGATGTGCCACGACTTGCCCTTGATCTCGCTCCATTCCATCCATCGCACCATGCCTGGCCGCGATGCCGTCCATACGACCATCCAAGCAGCCAAGCGAGTAGACCGGCGGCTAGTCGTCATACGCAGCGCACGGAGAAAGTCTGGTAGATCTTCTTCCAGTAGATGAGGACGAGGCTTGGAGACTGGTGCCGGCGCCGCAACGTCCAGCAGGTTCGAAGCTGGGTTGTTCTCGCAATAGCCGTGAGCAATGGCGAAGTCGAAGATCCGGCGCAGAAAAGCCCGGGACTTCTCGGCAATATTGAAAGCCTTGCGGGCCTCAATGCCTTTCTGAACGCGCACGCAGTCAGCCCGTGACACATCAGCAACTGCCATATCTCCCAGTGCAGGCAACGCATCATTATCGAGCCAATGCCTCATCTTGGTCAGCGTCTTGGCCGATCTCCCCTGCATCTGCTTGTGCTCGTACCACTGCTCCGCGACAACCCCAAAGGTCCGGACACCACCGCCCCCTCTAAGGTGCTCCCGGGGATCAATGCCGTCGGCTACCAGCTCGGCAATCTGGATAGCTTGAGCTCGCGCTTTCTTGGCCTTGGTGTCCGGGTAACCCCCTACTCCCATGAACGACCACTTTTGCGTGATCGGGTGTTTGTAGCGAACCTCCCAGCGCTTGCGGCCAGTTGGCGATACGACGAAGTAGAGACGGTCCAGGCCATAGGACTCGCGATACTCACGCGCTTCTGGCTCGAGGGTAGACAACACGGTGTCTGCAAGCGGTCGCCGCTTGATAGCATCACGCTTCATGTATGGTGCCCATGTATGGTGGAACCTCACCATACACCACACCATACACGGGCCTCCAGAGTGGATACATGTATAAATATACAGTATTACGGACGCAATAAAGGTAAAACAAGGAGTTACGAGAATATAAGAGGAGGGTAAAGCAGGGAAAAAGAGGGGCTTGGCGCCCCCTGCAGGAGTCGAACCTGCGACCTGCCCCTTAGGAGGGGGCCGCTCTATCCAGCTGAGCTAAGGGGGCGTAGCGCTGCGCAGTATAAGCCATTGAAGTGGCAAGATAAACCCGTTCGGCCCGCGCGTGCCGCCCTCCTCACGCCAGGCAAGAGCATCATCGGCCTCATGCGCCGAGCACTCCGGCTTCGATCTCATCGAGCACGTCCTTCATGGGACGGGGGCGCCCCAACAGATAGCCCTGGACACGCTGACAGCCCAGCTGACGCAGCACCTCGAACTGCTCGGAGGTCTCCACTCCCTCGGCCACCACTTCCAGCGACAGGGCGCGCGCCATCACCAGCATCGCACGCACGATCTCGTTGGCATGGCAGACTTCCTGTCCGGGAGTCTCGCCAGGTGCAGGCGCTGCCAGCCCGTCGTCATCGATGAGACGCAGATCCTTGATGAAGCTGCGGTCGATCTTCAGTTCACTGAGCGGCATGCGGCGCAGGCGTGCAAGATTGGAGTAGCCGATCCCGAAATCGTCGATGGAGAACGTCAGCCCCAGCGCCGCCAGCTGGTCGACCTTCTCCAGCATGTCGGCCTCATCTTCCGCCGCCAGGCTCTCGGTGATCTCCATGCGCAACATGTCCGGCGCGAAGGCATGGCGCTTGAGCAGGGCTGCGACCTGCGGCACGAATTCCGCGCTGCGAAACTGTACCTGACTGACATTCACCGCGATCGGCAGCTGATGTCCGCGTGTCGCCATGTCTTCCAACACCGCACAGGCTTGCCCCAGCACCCAATGACCCAGCTCGACGATCAGCCCTGATTCTTCCGCGATCGGGATGAAGGTCGCGGGCGAGACATTCCCCAGCAGCGGGTCATTCCAACGCAGCAACGCCTCAAGACCACAGAGCCTGGGCAGCTGATGCTCAAGCGAGGCATCCGACTGCAGGGAGAATTGCGGTTGGAGATGGACTTCCAGATGCTGACGGGAAAGCGCACTGCGCAGGGATTGCTCCATCTGGGTGGCGGCGATGATGCGATTGCGCATGTCCGGTGAGAAGAAACACATGCGTGCACGCCCGGCCCCCTTGCTCTCATAGAGCGCGATGTCCGCCTCGTGCAGCAGATGGCCCCAATCGTCTCCCTCGTCTTCTGCCGCCCCGGAAAGCGTCTGATACCCCTCGTCCGCCTCATCCGGACGCGGATACAGCGTGATGCCCAGTGAGCCGGACAACTGATGCGCACGCCCTTCCAGCTCAACCGGTACCCGCAGACGTGCCAGCAATCCCTCGCCGACGTGCATCGCTCGGGCCCTGGCGTCCTCCATGCCACCGAAGCGAGGTGCCAGCAGCACGATGAACTCATCCCCGCCCTGGCGCGCGAGCACATCGCCCGGCTCCAGCAACTGCTCCAGTCGGGCGGCGATCTGGATCAGGGCACGATCTCCCGCGTCATGCCCCAGCACATCGTTCAGGCGCTTGAAATGATCCAGATCCAGGAACATCAACGCCCCGACGCGCGCTTCTTCCAGAGCGAGGTCCGCGAAGGCTGCGAGCTTGCGACGCAACAGCCGACGATTGGGCAGGCCCGTCAATGCATCATGCAGCGCCTGATAGGTGAGCTGCTCATCACGCCGATGGCGTTCGATCGCCAATCGAGCCACGTTGACGGCGACCTTCAGCAAGCCGAGATGGCTATCGTTGAAGACATCGCCGGACGTGGCATAGAAGGCGAAACTTCCCAGCGGATTGCCTGCATCATCGAGGATGGGCATGGAGAGACAGGCATCCAGTCCCAGCGCGTGGGGATGATGACGGAAGCCCTCCCAGGCGGGGTCCTCGCCGATGGCGGGGGTCAGCACCTGCTCACGCCGCCACATCGCCGTACCACAGGTGCCCACCCCCTCCCCGATACGCAGGCCGGAGGTGAACTGCATGAAGCTGGGAGGCAGGCTCGGCGCCTTCCCCCCGATGATTCGTGTACCTGCCTCATCCAGAAGCAGCAGCGAGGAACGCACGCGAGTCGCGACGGCCTCGATGGCCTGACACAGGTCCAGCAGGGTCTTGTCCAGCGGCTGGCCAGCCGTGACGGACTCAAGCAATCTGAGCTGGGAATGGCTGAGCTCCAGCGCCAGATGCGCCTGGGTCACATCGGTATGCACGCCGAGATAACCGGTCAGGGTGCCGTCGGCGGCCATGAGCGGTATGCAGCGCAGACGAAGGCGCAGCGGTCGTCCATTCGCATCGTGGTGGAGCAGCTCCTCGTCACTGGGCTCACCCAGCTCGCACTGCTGATGCATTCTGGCGATCACCGTCCTGTCGGAATCCTCACCCGTCAGAAATTCACTGAGCACCTGACCGGCCAGGTCTTCTGCCCGGTATCCCGTCAGCTCCTCGAAGGCCGGATTGACCCACTGCACACGCCCTTGAAGGTCGTATCCACACACTCCATTGGAAGTATGCTGCAACAGCTGATGCAAGCAATTGCTGCCTTCCAGGTCGTCAACCGAAGCAGCGGAGGTGGCCGCGGCGGAGGACGCTGATGGATTCATGGACATGTCGTTTCAATCTCCCTGCCGATGCTGCCTGAAGGTTCATGGCTTCTGGCACAGTCAGCATGTCGGTCGCACTCGATCTTTCCTTCCTGAAGTGCCGGCCGCCTTGGCGCCGACTCTCCTCTCATCCTGCTGGTCAAGTGTCACTTGTCCTTGAGTATAAGTAACCCTCAATCTGCGTTGAATGAAGGCGAAATCTCATGAAACCTCTGCCTCGAGCGCAAGGCAGGCACTGCCATGTCGAGCCTTCGCGGCAGGATGGTCTTCTCTGGCGTGGTGGGATCCGAGAGCGCGCGAGACCCTCCCGCGCAATGCTCGAAGGACAGCACAACGTGATGACACAGCCGGACGGATACGACCGAACGAAAACAGACGAACGAAAACAGCCACGCCCCGACCAGAGGTCGAGGCGTGGCTGTGTCACTACCCGAGGGGAAAGGCGAGCTGGCTACCCCTGAGCGAACCCTCAGTGGCGCGCCGTCTTCAGCGCATCCGCCAGTTCACGGGTCAAGGCATGTACCGCTTGGGTGCCCTGCTCCGGTGTCTCGGCGTTGGCCTGCAGATCGATCAGGGCCGAGCCGACCACGACTCCATCGGCGAAACGACCGATACGCGCCGCCTGCTCTGCGGTACGGATACCGAAACCGACCGCGACGGGAATCTCGGTGTGCTCCCGGATACGGCCCACTTCGGCCTCGACCTTCTCGGCCGTCGGTGCAGCGCCACCGGTCACGCCATTGCTGGAGACGTAGTAGAGGAAGCCTGAGGTATTGGCCAACACGCCCGGCAGGCGCGCGCTGTCAGTCGTCGGTGTCGCGAGGCGAATGAAGCTGATACCGGCGGCATTGGCCGGCTCACACAGCTCATCGTCGTGCTCCGGCGGCAGGTCGACCACGATCAGGCCATCGACACCGGCCTGGCTTGCCTGCTCAAGGAAGGTGGCCACACCGCGACGATAGATCGGATTGTAGTAACCCATCAGCACGATGGGCGTGTCCTGATCCTGCTTGCGGAATTCCGTGACCATCGCCAGGGTACGGTCCATCGTCTGGCCGGCCTTCAGGGCACGCTGGGTGGCATGCTGGATCGCCAGACCATCGGCCATCGGGTCGGTGAACGGCATGCCCAGCTCGATGACATCGGCACCGGCCTCAGCCATGCCGAGGAAGGTCGCGAGGCTGGCATCATAGCCGGGGTCACCCGCGGTGATGTAGGTCACCAGCGCTGCGCGATTCTCGCTGCGTACGGCAGCGAAACGGCGGTCAAGACGGCTGCTGGAAGTGGTGTCAGTAGCGGAAGTGCTCATCAATAGACTCCGAATTTGCTGACCTGCAGGCAGCGATTCACCTGCAGGCGAAGAAGACATGGGGCGGATGGACCCGGTCAGCGTCTGACCCCTCCATCGCCGGGCATTGCGCGACAGGCGCGGCGTTACTCGCCGTCAGGATTCAGGCCCAGCTCGTCCGCCAGATGATGGGTGACGGTGGCCATGTCCTTGTCACCGCGGCCGCTCAGATTGACCACCATCAGATGGTCCTTCGGCAGGCCCGGTGCACGCTTGATGACTTCCGCCAGCGCGTGGGAAGACTCCAGCGCCGGAATGATGCCTTCCAGGCGACACAGCATCTTGAAGGCGTCCAGTGCTTCCTGGTCGGTCGCGGCGACATACTCGGCACGCTTGATGTCGTGCAACCAGGCGTGTTCCGGGCCGATACCCGGATAGTCGAGCCCTGCGGAGATGGAGTGCGCATCACCGATCTGCCCCTCGTCATCCTGCAGCAGGAAGGTGCGGTTACCGTGCAGCACGCCCGGCAGGCCCCCCTTGAGACTGGCGGCGTGGCGCGGCGTGTCCAGACCTTCACCGGCAGCCTCGACCCCGATGATCTCGACGCTTTGCTCGTCCAGGAACGGATGGAACAACCCCATGGCGTTGGACCCCCCGCCGATGCAGGCGACCAGCGAGTCCGGCAGACGGCCTTCCTTCTCCTGCAGCTGGACGCGGGTTTCCTGACCGATGATGGACTGGAAGTCACGCACCAGCTGCGGATACGGATGTGGGCCCGCGACAGTACCGATGATGTAGAAGGTATCGTCGACGTTGGTGACCCAGTCACGCAGCGCCTCGTTCATGGCATCCTTCAGGGTGCCATCACCGGCGGTGACCGGGATCACCTTGGCGCCCAGCAACTGCATGCGCTGAACGTTGGGCTGCTGACGGTGAATGTCGGTGGAGCCCATGTAGATCACGCAGTCCAGACCGAAACGCGCCGCCACGGTGGCCGTCGCCACGCCGTGCATGCCGGCACCGGTCTCGGCGATGATGCGCTGCTTGCCCATGCGGCGTGCCAGCAGCACCTGGCCCAGCGCATTGTTGATCTTGTGAGCGCCGGTGTGCATCAGATCTTCCCGCTTGAGATAGACCTTGGCACCTCCGAGATGCTCGGTCAGACGCTCGGCGTAATACAGCGGGCTCTGACGCCCGACATAATCCGCGGAGAGACCGGCCAGTTCCTCGGCGAAGGCCGGATCCTGCTTGGCGGCTTCATACTCGCGCTGCAGGTGCAGAATCAGCGGCATCAGCGTCTCGGCGACGAATCGGCCGCCGAAGTCACCAAAGAAGCCCTTGGCATCCGGGCCTTGACGCAGGGTAGCAGTCGACTGGCTCATGCAAATCTCCTCGAAGTCATGTCAGTGGCGGGGCACGCTGGTGCGGCGTCTGCGTTCTTGGCCTGCGTGGTGCACCCGACAGTATGCTGACCATCCTAGCGCTCGGCACGCGGGATGAAAAACGATATATTCGCCAAGATGTGTGAGTTTATCTCACAGGACACTCAGCAGGAGACATCCGATGGCCCGCCTGACTCCGCCCGATTCATCCTCTCCCGCCTCTCTGGAGGCATTGCCCTCGCTGAATGCCTTGCGCGCCTTCGATGTGGCGGCTCGCTTCGAGAGCGCGTCGCGTGCCGCCGAGGCGCTGCACGTGACCCACGGCGCCGTCAGTCGTCAGATTCGCCAGCTTGAGGAAACGCTGGGGACACAGCTGTTCGACCGTGCTGGCCGCGGGCTGAAGCTGACGCCGGCGGGTCATGAGCTGGCGGCCGCCACACGCCATCACTTGAGCGGCCTGGCACGGATCTGTGCGGACCTTTCCCGCAGTGATGCCCGCGCGCCCTTCGTGCTCAGCTGCCCGGGCTCCTTCCTCGCCCGCTGGTTCATTCCGCGGCTGGGTGCCCTCAAGGCAGCCCTTCCGGAGCTTGAACTGCATCTGACTGCCAGTGACGACAACGAAGGCCTGCGCTCTGGCGTGGATGGCGTGCTGCGCTTTCAGACTCCCCCCTTCACCCAGGCTGAGCATCAGGAAACGCGAATTCTCGGCACGGAGCGCATCGGCCCGGTGCTGCGTCCGGACACTGACTGGCTGGGCGAGACCACCGCGACTCCCGCACCACAGACTCTGCTGACCTTGCCGCTGCTGCACACCCGCTCGCGCCCGCAGGCCTGGCCGGACTGGTGCTCACGCCAGGGCCTGTCCAGCGATCAACTGCACTACGCGCAAGGCTTCGAGCACCTCAACTATCTGCTGGAAGCGACGCTGGTGGGATTGGGCGTGGGCATCACGCCGGATTATCTGGTCGAGGAGGACCTGCGCAGCAGACGCCTGATCGCGCCGTGGGGCTTTGTCGAGACACGCGCCTGCCTGACGCTGACGCTGCCCGAGAGCGGTCGCACACGGGCACGACACCCTGATGCAAAAGCCCTCGCCGACTGGCTGGCACGGGAGCTGAATACTCCGCCTGTCACCTCTCGCAGCCCATGACAGGCACCAGCGCCACGCCGTCCTGCGGGCAGGTGCAGGAAACAAGAAGACCGGCACCCTTTCAGGTGCCGGTCTCGGTTCAGCCGCTTGGCTCAGGCAGTCAGCCCAGAGCGCGGATCAGGCAAAGACGATGGTCTTGTTGCCGTGGATCAGCACGCGGTCTTCCAGGTGCCAGCGCAGGCCACGCGACAGTACCTTCTGCTCCACGTCACGCCCGATGCGCACCAGGTCTTCCGCGGTGTGGCAATGGGTGACTCGATGGATGTCCTGCTCGATGATCGGGCCGGCATCCAGCTCCTCGGTCACGTAGTGACAGGTAGCGCCGATCAGCTTCACGCCGCGGCCGAAGGCCTGATGGTACGGCTTGGCACCGATGAAGGACGGCAGGAAGCTGTGGTGGATGTTGATCAGGCGGCCGGCATAGCGCTCGCAGAGGCTCGGCGGGATGATCTGCATGTAACGCGCCAACACGATGCTGTCGGCCTCGGCCTCTTCCACCAGTCGTTCGACCTCGGCAAATGCCGGCGCCTTGTCATTCTTGTCCACCGGCACATGGTGGAACGGAATGCCATGCCATTCGACCAGTGAGCGCATGTCTTCGTGATTGGAGATGACACAGGGGATATCGCATTCCAGATCCCCCGACTGCCAGCGGTGCAACAGGTCCACCAGGCAATGGGAATCCTTGGACACCATCAGCACGACCCGCTTGCGAGCGGCCGTGTCATGCACCCGCCACTCCATTCCGAACTCTTCCCCGATCGGCGCGAAGCGCTTGCTGAGTTCAGCGGCGCTGAGGCCGATGGACTCGGGATTGATCTCATAGCGCATGAAGAATCGACCCGCACCCAGATCGGAATGCTGATTGGCTTCGGTGATCCAACCGCCTTGCTCGGCGATGAAGGTAGAGACTCGGGCAACAATTCCCACCTGATCAGGGCAGGACACCACCAGGCGATAGGCGTGTGACATCGTATGTTCAACCATTGTGAAAGCGGGGAATGATATTCAGCCGGTAACGACTACCGACACGCTCGGGAGTCCGGCCATCGACGCCATGGCTCCCGGCAAAAGGTGCGCCATTGTAGCTGATCACACGCGACGAAGCAGCGCCCTTCAACGAGAGTGAATGAATTGTCAATTCGACCTCGGTTTCGCCCCTCGGGGTGGCCGGCGAGAAGTGCCGTCATTTGTGGCGCTTTGCGGGATTCCCGTATAGTTGAGTGACATTTTACTGATGGCATGACATCCATGTTGAAACCCCGCGTTCAAGTCCGTCAGAGACAACGTCCACCGCTGCATCTTCTGCCGCTGGGCGGCTGTGGCGAGATCGGCATGAATCTGACGCTATATGGTTACCAGGATCACTGGATCGCCGTGGATTGCGGCATGATGATTCGCCAGGATCTTCCTGAAGGCCCCTTGCAGGTACCCGACACCGAATCGCTGGCAAGCCTGGGCATCTGCCCGGAGATGCTGGTGATTACCCATGGTCACGAAGACCATATCGGTGCCGTTGCCTGGCTGTGGCCGAAATGGCGCTGTCCGATCATCGCCACACCACTGGCCGCGGGCCTGCTGCGGGCCAAGTTCGCGGAACGCGAACTCGAGACGTCCAGCCTGCAGATCATCGAGGTCGATGAAGGCTTCGAGTCCGGGCCCTTCGCCTTGCGCCTGCTGCCGTTGACCCACTCGATACCCGAGAGCTGCTCGCTGCTGATCGTCACGCCGGAATATCGCGTGATGCACACCGGTGACTGGAAGCTGGACCCGGAGCCGCTGATCGGTGAGCCCACTGACCCGGAGCGCTATCAGGCGCTGGCGCCGGTCGATCTCGTGGTCGGCGACTCCACCAATGCCCCTCTGCCCGGCCACTCACGCAGTGAGGGCGAGGTGGCACGTGCACTGGAGAAGACGCTGGCCGGCTGCCGTGGGCGGGTCGTGGTGACCTGCTTCGCGAGCAACCTGGCGCGCATCCTGGCACTGGGTCGTGCGGCGGCTCGCAATGGCCGTCGGGTCACGCTGCTGGGCCGCTCGATGGAACGCATGGTGCGGGTGGCACGCGGACTGGGCTATCTGGAAGATTTCCCGCCGCTGGTGCCGGTAAAGGACCTGGGCTATCTGCCGCCGGAAGAGGTGATGGTGATCGCGACCGGCAGCCAGGGCGAGCCACGCGCGGCACTCTCACGCCTGGCCAACTCGCGCCACCCTGATTTCGAGCTGGCGGCGGGCGACACGGTCATCTTCTCCTCCAAGGCCATTCCCGGCAATGAACTGGCGATCGGCAAGCTGCACAATGCCCTGACCCGCCTGGGCGTCGGCATCATGGAAGAGAAGCAGTTCCCGGATCTGCATGCCTCAGGCCATCCCGCCCAAGAGGAGCTGCGCACCTTCTACGGCTGGCTGAAACCCACGCGGTTGCTGCCGGTGCACGGCGAATACCGTCACCAGCTGGCGCACACCCAGGTAGCACAGTCCCTGGGCATCGAGGCACCGCTGATTCCCGTCAATGGTGACGTGATTCGTCTCGATGCTCAGGGGCTGTCCGTGGAAAAGCGTCTGACGTTGCAGGAGCGGATCATCGAGCACGACAAGGTGCGGCCACTTGACTCGATGGACCGTCGTGCACGAGCGCGTCTCGGACGCCATGGCAGCGTATCGCTCGCCTTGCCCCTGACGCTGCAGGAAGCCGGTTGGGTGCGTATCGGCCGCCTGATGCTGGACGTCAGTGGTACGGCCAGACTGGATGAAGACAGCTTCGCCGAGTGGCTCGATGACACCCTGGCCGGACTCGAGACCACCGACATCGACACCGTGAAACAGCAATTGAACAGCAGAATCAATCGCTGGCTACGCAATCATCTGCGTCACGAGCCGGTGCTCTTTCTGCATGTGATGACCATGGGTGACAGCTGAAGACGCCATGACAGGCAAGCCTGTCAGGCTACTGCGATTCCCCCGGCCTTTCACCTGCCTTGAAGCATGAAAAAGCCCGATCGGAAAAATACCGATCGGGCTTTTTCATGCCTGAATGCACGCTGGAACATCCATCAGCAGAGACGTCCCACTCTACCGTCATGACCGCCAGTGTGATCCACCTCATCCACTGGGGCCCCGTGCCGGGCAACGCTTACTGTGCTGACTTGTTCTTCGGCGGACGACCGCGACGCTTCGGCTGGTCACTGACCAGATCATCGACGGAAAGACCCGCTTCGATCATCGCATCACGAATCTCGGCAAGCTTGCGCTCCTTGGCGATTTCTTCTTCGCGACGCTGTTCATCTTCCTCGGCTTTCTGCTCAATGACTTCATTGATGACTTCAGAAAGCTTGTGCAGTTGTTCCATGGACAACTGGCGTGCCGCTGCACGTGCGACATTCTTGTTGCGAGCGATCTTTTCCAGGGATTCTGCGGTCATCTTGCTACCTCCACCATGCGGGCGAAACTGGAATCCAATGAGGGACACGATAGTTGATTGGATGTTGCAGCAAAGTATAAGCCTTAATTGAAAGCTGACAAGCCTTGTCAAAAGCAAGGCAGTGTTGCCACAGCACCGCCCAACAAGAACCCTGCTCGAAGGCAGGGTTCTTGTGAAGGTTTATCGTGTTGTCGAGTGGATATCCCAAGCCAGCCAAGAGATTCAGATGGCGATTTCGTCAGCCACCGGTCATGTTCATGAAGCGGACGATCTGGACATCACCATCGGTCGTGAAGTGGTGACGCTCCGGCTTGAGATGCATCGCCTCGATGATGGCCGCCTTGAGAGGTTCGATATTGCCGGGGTCGCGGCGCATGATGGCACGCAGATCCAGCGAGTGCTCATTGCCCAGACATAGCAGCAGACGCCCTTCTACCGTCACTCGAACACGATTGCAGGTCGAGCAGAAGTTGTGACTGTGCGGCGAGATGAAGCCTACGCGCGTTTCACTGTCTGCCATGCGGAAATACCGGGCCGGTCCCAGACTGTCTTCCAGCGTCGGTATGAGTGCGTGATGCTCCTCTATCCGCGCCTGCACTTCATCGCTGGAACAGAACGTCTCCTCACGTCCGTGATCGGACACCTGCCCAAGCGGCATTTCCTCGATGAAGCTGATATCCAGCCCTTCCTGGCGCGCGAAGTCGACCAGAGAAACGACCTCATGATCATTGCGCCCCTTGAGCACGACAGCATTGAGCTTGATGCGAAAGCCTTCTGCCCGCGCGGCCCGAATACCGGCGATCACCTTGTCGAGATCCCCCGTACGCGTCAGGGCCTTGAAGCGCTCAGAATCCAGAGAATCAAGACTGATGTTGAGGCGCTGCATGCCGGCGGCCTTGAGACGAGCGGCATGCTTGACCAGGCCCGCCCCATTGGTGGTCATGGAGAAATCCTTCAGCCCGTCAAGCGCGCCGATATCTTCCACCAGAGTACCGATATCGCGTCTGACCAATGGCTCACCACCGGTCAGGCGAATCTTTTCGACCCCAAGCTCCACGAAGGCGCGTGCCAGCAGGGCGATTTCCTCGAGACTCAATACCTCGTCTCGCGGTAGAAATGTCATCTCCTCGCTCATGCAATAGACACAGCGAAAGTCACAGCGATCCGTCACGGAGAGACGCACATAGCGAATGCGACGCCCGAAATCATCGACCAGGGTTTCCATCAACCATCTCCCAGGGTCTGAGGTGTCACAGGAGTCAGGGAATCCTGCTTGGCAGAGTGTGTCCGAGCGCCTTCTGCCGAAGAGTGCCAGCGCTCCAGAGCATCGCGGTCACTGGAGCGCTCCTGCACCCAGTAATCGCCAGAGGCGGTATGCTCCTTTTTCCAGAAAGGCGCACGCGACTTGAGGTTGTCCATCAGAAAGTCACAACCGGCAAAGGCGGCCTGACGATGCGCGCTCGCCACCAGCACCAGCACGATATTGTCCATGGGCGCCAGGCGCCCGATGCGATGGATGATACGCGCCCCTGTCAGCGCGAAACGTTCCTGCGCTTCCACCAGCAACGCCTGCAAGCTGCGTTCCGTCATGCCGGGATAATGCTCCAGTGTCAGTGCCTGGACATCGGGGCGTTCATTGAAATCACGCACCAGCCCGGTAAAGGTCACCACCGCACCGATATCCCCCCGAGCATGGGTGAGGGCCGCCTGCTCGGCGCGAATATCGAAATCCGCTGACTGGATGCTGACCGAAAAGGCCCGATCGGCAGTCGCAAGGGGTGTCGTCATCTCAGCCTCCCGTGACGGGCGGGAAGAAAGCGACTTCATCACCGGCCTTCAGAGGATGATCATCACGCACCATGTCCTGGTTCACGGCGCACAGCACGCGCGAGTCATTGAGCGCTTCCAGCTGCGGATCACGCAGTGCCAGGGTGCGCTTGAGCCCACCGACCGTGGCATCGGCCAGGGTGGCAGGGTTGAGCGAGAGTGACTCAAGGTCGAGACGCTCACGCAGCTCGGCCAGAAACAGGATGCGCAGATTGCCGTTCACCGCCGTGACAGGCGACACGTACTCGGATGCGACTGCCAGGGCGGCCGGCACTCCCGTCGGTGCCGGCGCCTCCTCCTGCATGGCCTCACGCTGCCAGTCACCGCTCTTGCCACCCGTCTTGGTTTCCAGCTGGATGTCGCCGATCACGATGCCCTTGTCCACCGCCTTGCACATGTCATACAGGGTCAGTGCTGCCACGGAGGCAGCCGTCAGCGCTTCCATCTCGACACCTGTGCGCCCGTTGAGGCGACAGAACACCTGTATCTCGACACAGCTGTTCACTTCATCCAGCGTGAAATCGACCGTGACCTTGGAGAGCATCAAGGCATGGCAGAGCGGGATCAGCTCATGGGTGCGCTTGGCTGCCTGGATGCCGGCGATACGCGCCGTGGCCAGCACATCTCCCTTGGGCAGGCCGCCCTCCGCCAACAGGGCCAGCGTGGCAGGCAGCATGTTGACCCGCGCACTGGCACGGGCCTCGCGCCGGGTTTCCTGCTTGTCCGCGACATCGACCATATGGGCTTCGCCGCGGGCGTTGAGATGGGTAAGGCTCATTAGCTGTCTCGTATCCGTATCAGGTCCGCCGGGGGTGGCGGTTACCTCTGTAAGCATGGGCGGTCGTCACGACAGCCCGGTAGATCCTGTTTCGTGGTCTGTCGGCGGCCCGAGGATGTCAGACGTCCCGCCGAACTCCGCGTTCGATCGCTCGGCCTGGCAGGCCATCATGACAGGCCACGCGTCCCCAGCCATTGCACCATGACCGGGTCGCCGGCCTGGAGGGAGGCGCAGCCTGCCGGGATCTCGATCAGACACTGCGCGGCCAGCATCGAAGTCAGAATCCCCGATCCCTGACGGCCAGTGGTAGTCACGACCTGACGCCCCTGGTCATCGAGCGTCACCCGGCCGCGATGATAATCGACTCGTTCAGGGCGTGAGCGCAGCGTCTCGCCTGCCACCATCTGCAGACGCGGTGACTGCCAGCATGCCAGGGTCCCCGGATGGTCTGCCGGTGCCGGGCTCAGCGGCCCCAGCCCCCCCAGCATGCGCAACGCCGGCAGCACGAACTGCAGATAGGTCACCATGGTGGCGACCGGATTGCCGGGCAGACCGAAGAACGGCACCTGCCGGCCTTCCTCTGCCGCCAGTACGCCAAAGGCCAGAGGGCGCCCGGGACGCATGGCAATCCGCCACAGCGCCAGCTGGCCACAGGCCTCCAGCGCGCTGCGCACATGATCTGCCTCGCCGACCGACACGCCGCCGGAAGTGATCACCAGATCCGCCCGCGCCGCGGCATCTCGCAGGGCAATGCTCAACGCCTCGCGCTGGTCACGCAGAATGCCGAGATCCAGCACCTCGACTCCCTCGGCATGCAAGGCAGCCGTGAGGCTGAAACGGTTGGCATCATAGATGCCGCCGGCCGGCAAGGGCTCTCCCGGCGCCGTCACTTCATCACCGGTCGAGAAGATCGCTACACGCAGCGGACGATGAACGGTGAGTTCGGCTAGTCCCAGCGATGCAAGTACCCCGATGGCCGCCGGCGACAGCCATTGCCCCGCCGAGATCACGTCACTGCCACGGGCGATATCCTCGCCGGCCTGACGCACATTCTGCCCTGCGCGAACGCTGCTGGCGCCGTCAATCACGACCTGCTCGGCAGTCTCGGCGTCACCCGCCTGGCTATCGGCATCAAGCATTGAATCAGGCGAGGCGTCGGGCGTGAAATAGTCGAGCTGCTCCTGCATGACCACACTGTCAGCACCCGCCGGCATGGCCGCACCGGTCGTGATGCGCAATGCCTCCCCCGGAGCCAGGGCACGCCCCGTCCAGGGGTGCCCTGCCAGCGAGCTGCCGATGACTCGGAGCTGGCATCGATCCCCCTCATCCAGCGCGCCGGCAGCCAGCGACGCGTGGGCCAGCGCGATACCGTCCATCGCGGCATTTGTCTGGGCAGGCACGTCCAATGGCGATATCACCGGCTCAGCCAGAACATGTCCGACGGCCTGGGCGAGTGGCACGCGCTGAGTGGGCCGTGTCGCCGCGAGCTTCGCCAGACTGCCTCCCAGCACTGCAAGCGCCTCGTCGACACTCAGCATCCGCTCACCGAATCTTGGGTCAAAGCACGACAGACTCAAGAGGCCACCTCCTGACGGGGCTGGCCGCCATTCAATCGCCATTGCACCGGCCAGGCCGCCACCCAGGCCGCCAAGACATCGATATCATCGAGATCCAGCCGCGTCAGATCTGCGGGAAGCGCCACCGGGAATTCGCCATCTAGCTCATCATCTGGCTCATCCATTGGACCTGGCACGGCAAGTGCCCGTATCCAGGGATCATGCAAGGCCCGCAGCGGCTTGCCGACGGCCGCGCGATGCAGCTCAAGCTTGGGCAATGGCCACTGCTTGAACCCCTCGACGAGAATCAGATCCACCGCCAGCCCATCGAGCTGCGCGACAAGCTGCTCCAGATCTGCCTCCTCTTGATCGGGCGTCTCCATCATCAGCGCAAAGCGCCGGGCAGAGGCAACCAGCATGGGAGTTGCCCCCGCCGAGCGCAGGCGATGACTGTCCTTGCCCGGCGTATCCACATCAAAGGCATGATGAGCGTGCTTGATGACGGCGACTCGCAGACCACGCTCACGCAAGGCCGGCAGCAACTGTTCCAGCAAGGTGGTCTTGCCCGTGCCGCTCCAGGCGGCGATGCCCAGCAGCGGACAGGCCGAGGCGGCAAGTCTCGCCGCCCAACCGGGTGACATCGTCCCGCCGCCGGTATCAGCGGAAGAGCAAGAATGAGAGACAGTGGACGCTTCGCGCCCCATGGCATCAGTGGGCAACTCGGGCATGACGATTCTCTTGAGGTTTCCGGCGTGCTCACGACGTGATGGCCGATACGATTCGATGATGCTGATGGCATCGACCCACATGTCGGGCCCTTTTCTCTCAGCGCCGCTCATGAGGAGCGTTGGCGACATGATGAAAAAAGGGTGGCCTGCCACAACAGGCTTGCCTGTAAATCTGCAAATCCAAGGCCAGGCATGCCTGCCGCGGCAGGACAATACGCCGCTGAATTCCAACATGTACGGCAGGTGAGCACTGACCGTGGATCATTATGACTCGCCTGGCCAGCGGAGTGGGGTCGGATGACACGCCTTGAATGCCCTGCGGCTCAGGCTCAGGCTCAGGCTCGGCAGCGGCCGCGCCGCAATGGCAATCGATGCGGGCAGTCTCAGCGGGGGCCGGATTCCATCGCTCTGCACTCATCCAGCGTATTGAGATTGGCGAAGTCTTCGGCCTTGCCCGCTTGCACCGTCAGCCAGACATGTTGCGCGAACCAGCGGTCGATCTTGCGCTCACCTGCCGCCAGGGCGGCTTCCAGTGATGGCAAAAGGCCACGGTGCAGGAGGCAGATGACGGGGTGATAGCGCTCGGCATCGGCGGCCACCGCCAGCAGCGCCGGCTCAGTCGAGGTGTCATCTCCCTGCACACGGTAGCCGGCCAGCCTGTCACCGTTGGCGTGATCTATCAGCGCCACGCTCAGGGTATCCACGAGGTCATTGGGCAGATGCGGCACGTCGCAGGCCACCACCATCACCCACTCGGTATGCGCGGCGGCCAGCGCACTGGCCATGCCCATCAGAGGGCCGTGATAGCCCGCCTCACGGTCTTCCACCAGCGGATGACCATAGGCGGCATATTCCTGATGCGAGCGATTGGCATTGATCAGCAGCTCACCGACCTGGGGCGTGAGGCGTGCCAGCACATGCGCGATCAAGGGCACCTCATTGAGCATGACCAGCCCCTTGTCGACACCGCCCATGCGCCGGGCCTGGCCGCCGGCCAGGATCACACCGGTGATGTTGGCCGGCGTCAGCGAGGCCGCCAGCTGTTCACCACTGGCCGGCAGAGGTGTCACGCCGGGATTGGTTTGGCCATCACGAGAGGGGCCGGAGTTGGCATCAGAGTGGGGTCTGGACATGCGAGAGGGTCTCGATGCAGGCGCGGCGGACGCGCGAGAAAATTCCTCTGATCACGCAAGACACGGGAACCGACGATACCTTCTCCGTGTCGGGCTCAACCAGGCATGCGCTCAGTGTGCAGGCTAGCTTCCGCCAACGTCCAGCGTGCCGTACAGCCATGACTCAGCGCGTTGTCCTGATGCGAGGACAGAATCACCGCGCAACCCGCCTGGGACATCTGCTCGAGACGGATGGCCAGCTGCTCCACGGCGGCCTGGTCGAGATTGGCCGCTGGCTCATCCAGCAGCAGGACGGGAGGACGCGACAGCCAAGCGCGCGCCAGTGCCAGACGTGCACGCTCGCCACCGGACAGCGAGCGTGCCGGCTGACGGGCATGCTCGCTCAGACCGCTCCACTCCAGCATGGCCTCGACCTGATCGCGCTGCTCGCCGGCAGAGCGCCGTTGCGGCTGCCAGCGCGCCGCCAGCACCAGGTTGCCGGCCACGCTGGTATCAAAGAGATAGGGTTGCTGGTGCAGATAGCGTATCTGGCCGGCGGCCCCCTTCTGCCAGCGAAGCTCTCCACCACTGGCAGGCTGCATGCCGGCCAGCACCCTGAGCAAGGTGGTCTTGCCACTGCCATTGTCTCCGCTCAGATGCACCCAGCCGCGCCCCTGGTCTGGCGTCCACTCCAGAGAGGGTACCTGCCACAGCAAGCGGCCAGGGCTCGTGGGAGCGTCAGGCAGACGATACTGCAGGTCACGCACCCACAGCAGGCTTTCCTCGGCGACAGCTCGGGGCTCTGGCACAGGCTCTGGCACAGACTCTGCCACGGGTGCTGGCATAGCGTCTGGCACAGCGTCTGACGACGAGGTCAGCACGGCCTCATGGGAAGATTCGCCCGGCGAGGAGGATGAGGGCGAAGAGTTGAGGGGGGACATCGAAACTCCAGACGACAATTCAGACTTGCGCGATGCGGTGATCCACGGCACGCCACTCAGACCTGTACGGCCAGCTGACCACGGCCACGCAGCAGCCCCAGCAGCAGATTGAGCACCAGGGCCAATACCAGCAGCACCATGCCCAGGGCGACCCCCTGAGCGTATTCTCCCTTGAGGGTCTCCAGGGCGATCGCGGTCGTGATGTTGCGGGTAAAGCCGGCAATGTTACCACCCACCATCATGGCGCAACCCACTTCCGCGATGATTCTACCAAACGCCGCCACCAACGCGGCCATCACCCCGAAGCGCGCCTCCATCACCAACCGCCACAACGCCGCAGGCCGGGATGCCCCCAATTGCAATGCGGTTTCCCAGGCACGCCTGTCCACGCCAGCCAGTGCTGCATGCAGCATCACCACCAATATCGGCAGCGCCAGCAGAATCTGGCCCAGAATCATCGCTGGCTGGGTGAACAGCAGATGCCAATCCCCCAGAGGGCCTGCCCGTGACAGCAGAATGAACAGCAGCAGCCCCACCACCACGGTGGGCACGGCCATCAGGGTATTCACCAGCGAGATCAACAGCCAGCGCCCCGGGAAGGCGCAACGCACCAGCACGAAGGCGATCAGCAGAGCCGGCGGTACAGCCACCAGCATGGCCATCAGCGAGACCCGGAAAGAGACGCCGATGATTTCCCAGAGTGCGGCGTCCATGCTCAGCAGGAGGCCCATGGCCTCCTGCGTGGTATGCCAGAGCGTCACGAACGCGGCGCCGCCTGCTGGGTGGCAGTCTCACCGCCGGCTGCCTGACCTGCACCACTGCCATCCGCTGTCTTCTGGGCATCGAAACCGGTTTCACCGTGGCTGGCATGGAACAGCGCCTGCCCCTTGAGACGGAAGTCATCGATCGCCTGCTGACCCTCACGGGAAATCAGCCACTGAGCCAGCGCACGGGCGCCTTCGGTGTTCAGACCTTCATGATTGGCCGGGTTGACCAGAATCACCTGGTAGGGATTGAACAGGCGCGCATCTCCCTCCACCAGCACGGAAAGGTCGAGCTTGTCCTGCATGGCAAGCCAGGTGCCGCGGTCACTCAGGGTGTAATCCTGCAGCTCGCTGGCCATGCTCAGCACCTTGCCCATCCCCTGCCCCACGGCCTTGTATGCCGAGAAATCGGGGACGACATCGGCGCTCGCCCACAGCGACAGCTCCTTCTTGTGAGTCCCGGAGTCATCACCGCGTGACACGAAGCCGGCATTGCTCTCGGCAATTCTGGCCAGGGCCGCGTCCACGTCGGACATGCCCTCGACATTCGCCGGATCCGCCTTGGGCCCCAGCAGCACGAAGTCGTTGTACATCACGCCATGTGGCTCGATGCCATACCCGGCATCGACGAACTTGCGCTCCGCGCCCGGCGCATGCGTCATCACCAGATCCACATCGCCATCCTGCCCCATGCGCAATGCCTTGCCGGTCCCTACGGCGATCACCTGGATAGTGACATCGTTGGCCTGTTCGTATGCCGGCAACAGATTGTCCAGCAGGCCGGAATTGTAGGTACTGGTGGTGGTCGCGAGGCGGATGATGTCATCCGCGGCCTGAGCGGGCTGCAGGCTCAGCGCACCGAGAGACAGACCGGCGATGGCACCCAGCAGATGGCGGGCGGAGAGGATGTGGCGATGCGGCATGAGGTAGCTCCCTGGCGTGTCATTATCGGGGTGATTCACGAGGGAGATGATCCTCCAGCGATGGCTGGCCATCTCCCCGCGGCAAGACATTGCAAGCAGCGTGCCCGCAAGGCCACGCTCTCGCCATTCATCTGCAGGCTTGTCCTGCACATGGCCCGCTGGCAATGCCTGGATGCCCGGGTGAGCGCCGGCGAGAATACTGACAGGATATCGCCGCCCTGCCACAGGCGGGTCATCTTGACCCACCCGTGAGCCTGCGCGGGACGACACGATACACTGTTCCTTCGCGCTGGCCACCCGCTCGCGGCCCTGACTCTCGCTGCTGCGATGGCCTCATGCGCGGGCCTCTGGACCTCGCTTCACCCGACACCGTGGTGACTGTGGCCGCGCCGGGCGAAAGCGAATGCCGAGAGAATCGCAAGATCGAGAGAATGGCTAGATAAAGTACCGTGCGCCGCGCGACAATGAGCGAACGAACGCCACCCTGACACGCCATACCCGTATGACCATCGCCCCGATGCACGCCACGCATGATAGAGGAACGCCATGACCGTCCACGCCACCTCTCCCGCACGGGAGGCGCGTCGCGCCACGCACGACCAGGCTTTGCCGACCGCATCGGTCCTGATCGTCGATGACGAGCCGGGCATGCGGCGTTACCTGGAAAAGGCGCTGGCATCCCGCTTCGCGATGATCGAAGCCGTCGAAAGCGTCGAGCAGGCCGAATCGCTGCGCTCGCGCCTGCATTTTGACCTCATCCTGCTCGACATCCGCCTGCCGGGACGTGATGGCCTTGAGTGGGAAGAAGCCCTGTCACCGTCATCGGTCAGCGACGTCATCTTCATGACGGCCTATGCCGATCTCGATACCGCCGTACGTGCCCTGCGCGCAGGTGCCAGTGATTTCATCATCAAGCCGTTCCGCCTCGAACAGCTGCACGCCGCGATAGACCGCTGCCTCGAACGCCGCCAGCTGGCACGCGAGAACTTCCTGCTGCGTCGCGACAATGCACGCCACCAGGGTGAGGAGGCCAGCCTGCAGGGCGAGACCCCCGGCATGCAGGAACTCGCGCAGATCATCGCGCGCGTCGCGCCGGCCCCCTCTCCCGTGCTGATACTCGGGGAATCCGGCACCGGCAAGGAGCTGGCGGCACGCGACCTGCACCGCCTCTCCGGACGGCGCGGTGCCTTCGTACCGGTCAACTGTGGCGCCATCAGTCCGGAACTTCTGGAGAGCGAGCTTTTCGGTCACCTCAAGGGGGCCTTCACCGGCGCCCACCGCGGACGTGATGGGCTGTTCAGCTTCGCCGATGGCGGCACCCTGTTCCTGGATGAAATCGGCGAGATGCCACTGACCATGCAGTCCAGGCTGTTGCGGGTACTGGAAACCCGACGCGTGCGCCCAGTGGGCGGTGAGCAGGAGCAGGCCGTCGATGTGCGCATCGTGGCCGCCACCCATCGCACGCTCGAGACGGAGGTCGCGGCGGGTCGCTTCCGGGAAGACCTCTACTACCGCTTGAACGTGCTCAGCTTGCGGCTGCCGGCACTGCGGGATCGCCCCGCGGACATTCCTGCCCTGGCCCTGCATTTCTCTCGACAGCTGTCGCGCGAACTGGGACTGCCCGAGGTCCCCTGGGATCACACCGACCTTGCACGCCTGTGTCGCTATGCCTGGCCCGGCAACGTGCGTGAATTGAAGAATGTCATCGAGCGCGCGCTGCTGCTGGGACGCCTGCCCGGCGATGCCCTCCCGGCCTCCGGCACCTCTCTCACGTCTGGCCATGCCGCGATGCCCGGCGCCTCGGATGCACCAGGCGACGCTGCCGCCCCCCATGCGGGGGGGGAGGCCGACAGCGAGGCTTCACACGGCTATCCGCTGGAGTGGTCGCTGGATCGTGTGGAACAAGCGCATCTGCGTGCAGTACTGGAGCATCACGCCAACAACAAGTCCGCTGCCGCACGTCAGCTGGGCATCTCGCGCAAGACGCTGGATCGCAAGCTGACCCACTGGCGCGCCGAGGCCGAGAGCGCCATGCCTGACCGCGACTCGTCTCACCGCTCGGCTGATGACCCTGCATGATCCAGCGCCTGCGCCATTACCTTGCCGGCTCGCTGCGCCGCCGCTTGCTGGTGCTGACGCTGGCCCCGCTGCTGCTGTTGCTGCTGGCGCTGGTCGGCCTGACCGCCTATTGGACCACCGCCTACACCGACCGCCAGCTGTACATGAACGTGCGCAGCGATCTCGATGTGGCAAGCCGCACGCTGCAACGTCAGCACCAGCGACTTCGTGACGGCCTGGAAACCCTGCGCCGCAACCTGCGCCAGTCCACCACGCTGCCAGGCCCGTCCTCACCATCGACCGAGACACTGGCGCCTCGTCTGAAGGCGTTGCGTGAGACCCTCAACGCCGATTGGCTCCGCTGGCTGCCAGCGGAGCAGCTCGGACAGACGCCCGGTGTCGCCGCCCTGGTTCCGCGCCTTCGCCAGGGCGAGAGTCTGGATGGCCTCGACATGCTCAGCGCCGATTCACTGGCATCTCTCGACCCCTTGCTGGCAGAGCGGGCCCGCCTGGCCCTGCGCCGGACACCTCATGCACAACCCAGCGCACGGCGTGAGGAAACGCGCGGCATGCTGTTGCGTGCGCTGGTGCCGATCATGGATTCACGCGGGACGCTCGTGGGCGTGCTTGATGCCGGGCGGCTGCTCAATCGTGACCCGAACCTGGTGGATGAGATCCGCGATCTCCTCTACGGCCCGGGGACGCTGCCGCTGGATGGCACAGGCACCATCACCCTGTTTCTGGACGATGTCCGAATTGCCACCAACGTGACTGACAGCACCGGTGAACGCGCACTCGGCACGCAGGCCTCGCTCGAAGTGACCCGTCAGGTCATCGGTGAGGGGCAGCGCTACGTCAATCGCGCCTTCGTGGTACGCGACTGGTTCGTTGCCGCCTATGCGCCTCTGGATTCTCTGGACGGCCAGCGGATCGGCATGATCTACGCGGGCTACCCCCAGGCACCCTATGTGCGACTCTACCGGGAGACATTGGTCCACATCAGCCTGGTACTGCTGGCGGTCAGCCTGTTGGGAGTTCTGCTGGTCTGGGGCGGGGTCGAGCGCCTGATGCGCCCCATTCGCCAGATACGCCATGTGGTGCATGCCGTTCGCGATGCGCCCTCCAGTGATGGATTGCGCATCGGGCCGCTTGCCTCGCTTGGGCCAGAACAGCGTCGTGGTGATGAGCTGGATGAGCTGGCGCAGGAATTCGATACCATGCTGGCGCGGCTGGAGGCGCACCGCAGCGAGATTCAGGCGGCCGCCAATACCCTGGAAGCCCAGGTCGAGGACCGCACGCGTGACTTGAGCGCACAGACGAACACGCTGCGCGAGCGCAGCCAGGCACTGGAGGAGCATGTCCGCCTGTTGCGCGAAGCACGCGCGAAGCTGTTGACCCGCGAGAAGCTGGCAGCACTCGGGGAACTCACGGCAGGCATCGGGCATGAGATCAACAATCCCGCCGCCGTCATCCTCGGGCATGTCGAGTTGATCGAAGTCATTCTCGGCGACCAGGCAGACCCCGTACGCGAGGAAATCGCGACCATCATCCATCAGGTGGAACGGATTCGCGCGCTGGTCGACAACCTGCGCCAATATGCACGTGACCCACATCAGGCGAGCCACGACGGCGCACAGGCAGAGCTGCCTGACCTGCCGGGCGAGACGCTCCCCACCACGCTGAGCCCCCCGAACCTCAGCCAGATTCATCCAGATGAGGCCATCCATAGCGTCGAAGTACTGGTACGCCATGCGCTGGATCATCACGGGCACAGATTGACGCATGAGCTCTCGGCGACACGTCAGATCGAGGCCGACCGCGCCCAGCTGACACAGGTGCTGGTCAACCTGCTCATCAATGCCATCGAGATGGCACCCGGACCGGACACGCTATGCATCACCAGCGCTGATCGCGACGCGACGCTCGCCGGTGTGGAGGAGGATCATTCGCCGGTGATGACAGGAGTCCCCGGCGGTGAGGTCGTGGCCGGCATCGAGATCCGGATCATCGATCACGGCAATGGCGTCCCGGAACACCTCAGGGAGCGCATCTTCATCCCTTTCTTCACCACGCGCGCCAACGGCTCCGGCATCGGTCTGTCGGTCTCGTCCGGGTTGATCACGCAACTGGGCGGACGACTGTGGCTGGAAGAGACGCCCGGGGGCGGCGCGACCTTCTGCCTGTGGCTGCCTTGTATCGCGCGGCGTCACCACGAAGACAACCAGGGCCGACACCTGCTCGAGACCCTGAGCGCCGGTGGCAGCAGCCGTGCCAGTTGATCCCCCTGCCCTGCCATCCACCGACCGGAGCCTTTGCCATATGCCATCGGCCAATTCGACTCCCTCTCCAGCCCGCCAGACCTCGACGGCATCCACCGATGAGCTACAAGCCCGTCACGCGAACACGTCGCCGACGCTTGGCCAGCGCCTGCGCATTCTGCGCACCCGCCACGGCCTGTCTCAACGCGAACTCGCCAAGCGCGCCAACGTGACCAACTCGACCATTTCCCAGGTCGAACAGGATGCCGTCAGCCCCTCTGTCAGCTCGCTCAACAAGATACTCGATGTCTTCCCCGTCTCGCTCAGTCACTTCTTCAGCGACGAGATCCCCGAGGCGCCTGCGCGAGTGCTGCGCCGTGAGGAGCATACACCATGCGAGGAAAGCCCCGCTGACACGCGACTGCGCAAGATTCCCGACTGGCCTGATGCCTCAGGGCAGCGTCGTCAGAAACCGCAGGTCACGCTGGGGAGGCTTGAAGACCATGACAGCGTCAGCCTGCAGGCAAGCCATGACAGCCTCTTGCTCGTCACCCGCGGGCGACTGCGCATCGAGCTGCCGGCAGAAGCACTCGATATCCACCTCAGATCCGGAGATGCCGTGCGGCTGCAGGCCGGAGAGCGCTACCGACTCCACCATGCCCAGGCGCAAGATGCTGATGGGTCTGAATCACTGGACGAGGAAAGCCTGACAGCCTGTCACTGGTCATGTATCGCCAGCGCGGGATAAACCGAAGGAGCCCCCTTTCTTCCCAGCGAGCCACGCATCAATCAAGAATGCCCCTCTTTCCTGTCAGTACCGCGACACGAAAGAGGGGCATTCATCAGAACCGCGATTCACCTGGGCATCCGCTCACTCGACAGGCCGTGAGGGTTCACTCCCCCTCTTTCGCCGGGGGCAGCACCAGATTGAGCACGATCCCCAGAATGGCCGCCAGGCTGACGCCCTGCAGCGTGAACTGGCCACCACCGACCTGCATGCCGCCAATCCCGAAGACCAGAATCAAGGACGCGATCACCAGATTGCGCGGCGCGGTAAGCGAGTCACCGGCACGCACCAGGGTGTTCATCCCCACCACGGCGATCGACCCGAACAGCAGGCACATGATGCCACCCATGACAGGGGTGGGAATCGTCTGCAGTACCGCCCCCACCTTGCCGATGAAGGCAAGCGAGATGGCCACGCAGGCCGCGACGGTCATGACACGCGGATTGAAATTGCGCGTCAGCATGACGGCGCCCGTCACTTCCGAGTATGTCGTGTTGGGCGGTCCACCGAACAATGAGGCCGCGCTGGTGGCCAGGCCATCTCCCAGCAGTGTCCGATGCAGTCCCGGCTTCTTCAGATAGTTCTGACGCGTCACGGAGCCGATGGCCACCATGTCACCGATATGCTCCACGGCCGGCGCGATGGCGACCGGAATCATGAACAGGATGGCGGAGAACTCGAAGGTAGGAGCGGTGAAGCTTGGCAAGGCCAGCCACGCCGCCTCCGCCACAGGCGACAGGTCGATCACCCCCATGGCCAGTCCCAGCAGATAGCCGGTGATGATCCCGCCGAGAATCGGGATGAGGCGCCACAGTCCGCGACCGAAGATCGACAGTATCAGGGTGACGGCAAGACTCACCAGCGAGAGGGTCAGTGCTTGTCCATGAGAAATGGTGTCACTGAATTCCCCCGTGGCCATCTGGACGGCGGTCGGTGCCAGCGCCAGTCCGATCACCATGATGACAGGCCCCACCACCACGGCAGGCAACAGGCGATGCACGATGCCGACGCCCTTGAGACGAATGCACTGCGCCAGCAGCACATAGACCAGTCCGGCAATGAACAATCCCCCCATGGTGGCGGGAATGCCGAAGTTGGCGACCGAACTCTGGATGGGAGCGATGAAGGCGAATGACGAGGCGAGAAAGACCGGCACGCTCGCCTTGGTGACGCTCTGGAAGACCAACGTCCCGACCCCTGCCGTGAACAGCGCGACGTTGGGATCAAGGCCAGTCAGCAACGGCACCAGCACCAGCGCACCGAAGGCCACGAAGAGCATCTGTGCTCCCGTGATCAGCGTCGCCAGCGTGAAAGGCTCCTTCTCAGGAATCTGGTGAGCATCGTGAGAGGCAGAGGAAGCGGAGTCCGGGGCTTGAGAAGACGACATGGCGGAAGATTCTATTCAATGAACTGACGAAGGAAGGCCTCAACCTGACTGCTCAGACAGGTAAGGCAGATACAAAAACGCCCCACGCAAGGCGTAGGGCGTCGAGAGCTCAGGCGAGGCGCTTAGCGCGTGCCGAAGATCTTGTCACCGGCGTCACCAAGACCCGGGACGATGTAGCCATTCTCATCAAGACGATCATCGACGGAAGCCGTGAAGATCTCGATGTCAGGATAGGACTCCTGCACCTTGGCGATGCCTTCCGGTGCCGCGACCAGCACGATCACCTTGATCTGCTGGCAGCCCTTGGCCTTCAGCATGTCCAGCGTGGCGATCATGGAACCGCCTGTCGCCAGCATCGGGTCGATGACGATCGCCAGACGCTCATCGAGATCTGAGACGAACTTCTCGAAGTACGGTACCGGCTCGAGGGTTTCCTCATCACGGTACAGTCCCACCACGCTGATGCGCGCGCTGGGAATCAGGTCCGTCACCCCTTCCAGCATGCCGAGACCGGCACGCAGGATCGGCACGATGGTCACTTTCTTGCCCTTGATGCTCTGGACGTCCAGCTCGTTGCCGCTCCAGGCGTCAATGGTGGTAGTTTCCAGCTCAAGGTCCTGGGTTGCCTCATAGGTCAACAGCTTGGCGACCTCACTGGCCAGCTCACGGAAGCTCTTGGTGCTGATGCCTGCTGCACGCATCAGGCCGAGCTTGTGCTGGACCAGTGGATGATTGATGGCATGGACGCTCATGGAAATACCTCTTGGGACAGAAGATGGTGCTCATGATTGCGCAGCACTACCCCGCCAGCGAGGGACGATGGCAGGCAGAGAGGCTGGCAAATTGGGCGTATTCTAGCGGATGCAGACCGACAAGTTAAGAGCCCTCCTTCCCCACCTTCGGTCACTGGAGCAGGATCTTGAATCAAGGGCAACATCATGCCGCAATAAAGCTTGATGTAGCTACCTGCTCATCCTTCACTGATTTACCTCTAATCAAGCATGTATTAAAACATATTCATGAGCGCACAGTATTCTATTCCAAGAATTGTCTCCTAAAGGAACAACGACCCCCTACAAAAATACGTATATCAATTACATTACATTTTGATCCTTGCATATCCACTTCAAGAGTAACGAATAGAGAGAAATATATTTGCATAACGCTTACCACATCAATATAATACAAGCCATAGAAATTAAACATGCGAACTAAAAAATGATCATAAAAAGTCTAGTAAAACACAATGTCAAAAAAAGCAAATATATAGAGCACTATATAAAAAGAGGTTATAACACACTACCTTCTTATTTCTCCAAACCCTTGAAGACAGATACATCTTTCATCTTCATAGCTGGCTGTGGACACAGCGGTACCACACTGCTGGCAGCAAAACTTAGCAATCATTCTGCTATACTGGGAATTGGCAGGGAAACTGGCATTCTCTCGCCAGGGCGTAACTCGATCACCTCTATCAAAGCAGTCCTACGTGAATGGAGCTATTTTGCGCAGGTAAATGGAAAGAGTCATGTTCTAGAAAAAACCCCAAAACACGTATATGCTTACAACCAAGTACAGGATATATTGCCAAACAATAAATTTATCATCATGATAAGAAACCCGCTGGATGCAATATCATCACTTTACAAGAGATTTAAAGATATCGAGTTCTGTATCGAAAGATGGATTTTTGATAACAACGAAGCACTAAAGCTACAAAATCATGATAATGTCTTATGTATTAAATATGAGGACTTGACCGACAGCCCGGAAAATACTTTAAGAAGAGCTACGACTTTCTTGGGACTTATCTATGAAGATAGAATTCTAGCGTCAGCAGAAAGCATCTATAATAAGAGCCCACAAAAAAGAAACATGAAAATAAGAGAAGAACAAGTCAGCCGTCCTATAAGACCGAACACAGGAGGATGGAAAAAGGTGTTTGACAAAGAGCAGGCCAACTACATCCTCTCAAAAGTAGAGCCTATTGCCTCCAAATTAGGTTACAACTCTAACGTATAGAGAATTCGGTAATGCGACATCCCAATACCTTAAACTTACGGCTATTAGGATGTCGCACTACCCACCCCTCTCTACCACCATCCTTCTAATCTTTTAGGCAATATTTTTAAAAGTTTTAAAACTCCTGAGACTTGCCTACAAATAATCAATAGAATACTCAATGCCAATCAACGGAAATATAGCACAATCCCAATACATTACCAACAGGCATACACAAAAATAAACCCATATTCAAAGAGCTATAAATATCACCTAGATATTGATATTACCAGAACAACTCACCAATTAATTAATTTGCTGTAAACACAATATTTAAACTTTAGAGCTAAATCTAAAAAATTAAAAATCGTAACCAAAATTCATGAAATCTTGTGCATAAAGAACCGACAATTTCTCGCGAGTCTCCTGCGACATCTCAGCCATATCCTCTGATTCCGAAGAAGTTAGCCTTCCCCTATTATGATGGGTGATACCGCAATTGAGTCCTAACTGGTCAGCAACGTATTTAAAATCTTTTTCTAGAGTTTCAAAATGCCCAAGAAAATCTACCATCAAGATATCATTGGCATCCATAACAAATGAGGACTGAGGCAAGAATAGTAAATGACTGCGAAATACCCCTTTCCAGAGCCCACGCTCTACAAAATCGTTGAAGTCAGCATACTCATTAATCACTTTGGCCACGATGCGATCTCTTTCTCCTTGATTACCACCAAATAGAATATAATTATAGGCAGAAAGTGCACGATCATAGGGATTTCGCACAAAGGAAAACTTGAAGTAATTATTGAATTTCTTGCTATCGGCTTTTTTATAAGTTTGCCAGGAAACGTGGTCTCGGCCTTTTTCACCCTTCTTCCCCAATGCGGCTAGAACCGAGGTCCCGGCGGCCTTGGGAATATGTATAAAGATGCATTTGTTGCGATCAAAGTGCTTACGATATGGAAACTCATGCTGTAACCACATAAATACCCTCTCCAAGGTGAGTTGCTAAGACCCTGATATCTTGTGGCATGAGTAAGCAAACAATGCGCAGCCTTTGTGTACCTGCTGGTGAAAGAGGAAGTTGTAGATAATGCGCCAGCGCAATGTTACAGTACAGAAAAATAGACTTACGGTGTGACCATCAGCCATGCTCCATATCTTTATATCGTGCGATGAAAACTATGCGCCTCATCTAGCCACGACCATCATGTCCATACTTGATAACTGTCAAAGGCCGGAAGAGCTAAGCTTCATCATTGGAGATGGAGGACTGTCGTCCGACACCATTTCCAGATTGCAAGAGATGATCGCGCCTTTCCAGTCAGAGCTCGTGCTCACCTATCTAGATGAGAGCAAGTTTGAAGGACTGGAGGTCAAACGTTACGGGCTTTCCATCTATTTCAGATTATATCTGAGTGAGGTCATCGACCCTTCCATTCAACATATCGTATGCATTGATTGCGATACTATCGTCGTGGACGATATCACGACGATCATGGATGACCTGCCGACTCAGGACTTCACGCTGGCCGCTGTGGAGAATATTGGCCGATCTCCTTATAAATCATTAGGCCTGGAGAAAGGCAAATACTTCAACTGCGGCTTGATGTTGATCAACATGCCTCGCTGGAAGGAATATAATATTGGCGAGAGGGCATTATATTTCTTGAGAAAACACCCCGAACTCTGTCTATACCCTGAACAATCCGCACTGAATAAAATTCTCGACGGCCAATGGACACAATTACCGTTGGTCTGGAATGCTCAACGTCCTGCTTACAAGATTCTTGAGAAAAGAATGGATGAACAGCATAGAGCAGAACATGAGTTCCTGGAGTCCATCAAGAAACCCAAGATGATTCACTACATGGGAAAAGGCAGCAAGCCTTGGGAGTATGGCTCACTGCATCCATTGAAGGATGTTTACTTTTATTATAGAGCCAAGACGCCATGGGCCTCTGGCAATATCGTCAACAACAAGACACTCAAGAAATCCATTCTGTCTTATATTGAATTGCAGAAGTTATACAAGTACCACAAGAGAAGATCCATGAGCCAGGAGTTGCTTGACGCTCATCGATAACGATTTCCTTGAATGGCATCTCTCGGAGATGCCATTCAATTCATCATCATGGCCGCCTCTTGATTACCGCTTGTCCACTACCTCGGCAATGAAGTCACCAATCCCCTGGCAGTACCGTTGCTGACAGAAATCTCGTGCGATGATATCGCGGGCGACCGTCCCCATCTCTCTCCGCTGCTCCGGGCTTTCCGCCCAACGCTGCAGGACATCGGCAATGGCGGCCGAGTCCAGGACATGCGCCTGCACGATGGCATCGCGCTCGGGTGAATAGACTCTGTCCGGCCCCTGGACGAAGTCTTCTCCATAACGGGCGAGCTCATCCTTCGGGCGTCCGGGTGTCAGCACCTCACCATTGAGGCCGGAGGTGATCTGCTCCGGCAATCCATCGACATTGCCGACGATCGCAGGCACTCCATGCGCCAGGGCTTCCTGCACCACATTGCCGAACGGCTCGCGCCAGGAAGGACAGATGAAGGCATCGAGGGAAGAATAGAATTCACTCATGTCACTGAGCAGGCCACAGAAGCGGACACTGTCTTCAAGCCCCCACTCGATGACCAATGACTTGAGAGCCGCCTCCAGCGTCCCCGTACCAGCGATCCAAAGCTCAGCATGGGGCACACTGACCTTGAGATCTCGCAGCGCCTCGATGGCAATCACTGGCGCCTTGAGGCCGGTCAGGCGTCCTGCAAAACCGATTCTGAATCGCGAAGCCGGATGCGTGGAGGCCTTCTCGGGCAGCACGATGGAATTGCGCACCACTTTGCAGGGCAAGGTGTCACGGATGCCGAGCGACAATTGCAACATGCGACTGGCGGCATGGGAGTTGCAGATGATGCCATCGAGCCTCGAGAGGTAATCCTCGACCTCGGGGGTAGGCTCCACGAACCAGGCAGCGCCATGCTCGTAATGGATGAGGCTGATGTGCTCAGGAAAATGCAGAGGATGGTGACGCAGCTTGTTCCACACCACGATTGCCTGCATCTCTTCATCATCGAGCAATCGCGCCTGGCAGTTATCCCGCAGCCAGGGGAGCTGACGCGGGATCTTGATACCGAGATAGCGCTTTATATCGTGCACGCGACCTGGAAAGTCCGCATAGACGGACTGCAGCATCGGATGAATCTCGGGGGTCTGCAACAGCACATGATGATCACGCTCATTGGCGGCCATGCGATAGAAATTGGTGAAGGTGCGCTCGGCCCCTCCCAGGTTCTTGAGACTGATCAGATGACCCGCGCGAGGTCCTTGCAATGTCGGATGCGTCAATGTGGTTTCTCGTCTTCACTCTCAGGTATCAAGCAGTGGCAGCTGCCAATCTATCGGCACATCGCCACGTGCCTCCAGCCAGGCATTGGCCTGTGAGAAGTGACGAGAACCGAAGAATCCGCGGTGCGCTGCGAGAGGCGACGGATGCGGAGCGTGGAGTACCAGATGCTTCTGGCGATCCACGGCCCCCGCCTTCTTCTGGGCATGACTGCCCCAGAGCAGGAAGACGACACCCTCGCAGTGCTGGTTGATCACGTCGATGGCGCGGTCGGTGAACTGCTCCCAACCTTGCTTCTGATGCGAGGCGGCCTTGCCCTGCTCGACCGTCAGCACGCTATTGAGCAGCAACACCCCTTGCTCCGCCCAGCTTTCGAGGAAGCCGTGATCCACGGGTTCGACCCCGACATCGGCAGCCAGTTCCTTGTAGATGTTCTTCAGTGAGGGCGGCGGGCGCACGCCGGGGCGTACCGAGAAGCACAGACCATGTGCCTGGTCCGGCCCGTGATAGGGGTCCTGCCCCAGGATCACGACCTTGACGTTGCTCAGCGGGGTCAGCCAGAAGGCGCGAAACCAGTCCTGCGAGTGCGGGTAGATCACCTTGCCGGCATCTTTCTCGGCGCGCAGGAAGGCCTTGAGCCGCTGCATGTACTCGGCATGGAATTCCTGCCCGAGATGCGCCTGCCAGTCGGCAGGCAGCACCTGGGAGCTACCGGAGGTGGCAGTCTCCAACGGCATGTCAGCTGTCGCTCTCTTGCTTCTTGAGCTGCTCGGAGATCGGTTCGACGTAGGCGATTCCCATGTCCCACGGGAACTGGATCCAGCAGTTCTGCGGCACTTCGGTGATGAAGTCATCGACCAGCGGACGGCCTTCCGGCTTGGCGTAGACGGTCACGAAATGAGCCTTGGGCAACATGTCGCGCACGGCACGTGCGGTGTTGCCGGTGTCGACGAGGTCATCGACCAGCAGCCAGCCGTCACCGTCATGATCGACGCCCTTGACCACTTCCAGCCCCCCCTGCTCCATGTGGTCGTGGTAGCTCTTGATGCACACGGTGTCGATATGGCGGATGCCCAGCTCACGGGCGATCAGGCCAGCCGGGATCAACCCACCACGGGTGATGGCGATGATGCCCTTGTAGTCACGACCGATCAGGTCATGACAGAGCGCGCGCACGTCGCGGTGCAGCTGGTCCCAGGAGACGATGAAATGGTCGTGATAGCGTTCGGAAGACATGTGGGTCACTCGCAATGACGGAACAGGAACAAAGCATGGTGGCTGGCGTGCCACCCTACAAGGGACAGATCGCGCCGGTGTGAAACGACACTGCCGGCGACGACGATATCGGATGTTGTCTGCAACGACGATGGCCCTGCCAGAAGACAGGGCCATCGTCGTTGCGCAGGCTTACTCGGCTTCGGTAAAGCTGCAGGCGGCGAAGACGCTGTGGCCTTCCTCGCGGATCTTGGCGGAACCTCCCAGCTCCGGCAGGTCGATGATCGCGGCGGTCTCCACCACGATACCGCCGGTGCGCTCGATCAGCTTGCAGGCCGCCAGCATGGTGCCACCGGTGGCGATCAGGTCATCCATCACCAGGATGCGATCGCCTTCACGGAAGGCATCGGAATGCAGTTCGACGGTGGACTCACCGTATTCCAGCGTGTAGGTCTCGCTGATGGTCTTGAACGGCAGCTTGCCCTTCTTGCGCACCGGCACGAAGCTGCAGCCCAGCTCATAGGCCAGCGGTGCACCGATGATGAAGCCGCGTGCATCGATGGCGGCGATGGCGTCGATCTCCATCTCCTGATAGCGGTGCACGAAGGAGTCGATCAGCTTGCGGAACGCGGCGGAATTCTGCAGTACCGGCGTGATGTCACGGAAGTTGACACCCGGCTGGGGCCAATCCGGCACGGTGCGGATGACAGACTTGATGTAGTCGCTGTAGATGCTCATTAAAGGGCTCCGTCGAGGAACAGGTATTTGCAGGCGAACAGGACGGCGAGAATCACCAGCCCCGGGCTCAGATCACGATAGCGGCCAGAGAACAGCTTGATCACGGCGTAGCTGATGAAGCCCAGTGCGATCCCGTTGGCAATCGAGTAGGTCAGTGGCATCACCAGGGTGGCGATCACCACTGGCGCGGCTTCGGTAATGTCATTCCAGTCGATGCGTGCCAGGCCACCTGTCATCAGGCAGGCGACATAGAGCAGCGCACCCGCGGTGGCAAAGGCGGGGATGGAGGTGGCCAGCGGTGACAGGAACAGGCTGACGAGAAACAGCCCCGCCACGACCACCGCGGTCAGTCCTGTGCGTCCGCCTGCCGCCACACCGGTGGCAGATTCGATATAGCTGGTGACATTCGAGGTCCCCATCACCGAACCGGCCATGGTCGCGCTGGAGTCTGCCATCAGGGCACGACCGAGACGCGGCAGGTGGCCACGCTCGTTGGTGAGTCCCGCCTGCTGGGATACGGCGATCAACGTGCCCGAGGTATCGAACAGATCGACGAACAGGAACGCGAAGATGATCGACACCATGCCCAGGTTGAAGGCACCGGCGATGTCGAGCTGTGCGAATGTCGGCAGCATGCTCGGCGGCATCGAGGCAAGGCCATGGAAGTCATTGTTGCCGGTCAGGGTCGCCAGCAGCGTCACCACCAGGATGCCGATCATCACGGCGCCGATCACCTTGCGGTAGGACAGCGCGACGATCAGGAAGAATGACAGCAGCGCATACAGGGCTGCCGGCGAGGACAGATCACCCAACGTGACCAGGGTGCCCGGTGCATCAACGACGATGCCGCTGCCCTGCAGCGCGATGATCGCCATGAAAAGGCCGATGCCCGCGGCGATGCCCGTCTTCAGTGAGGCCGGAATGGCGTTGATGATCCACTCCCGGATCTTGAAGGCGGAGAGCAGGAAGAAACTCACCCCGGACAGGAAGACCGCACCCAGCGCGATCTGCCAGGGAACGCCCATCTGCCCCGCCACCGTATAGGTGAAGAAGGCCGTCAGGCCCATGCCGGGTGCCAGCGCGATCGGGTAGTTGGCGTAGAGCCCCATGATCAGGCAGCCAAGGGCAGCTGCCAGACAGGTCGCCACGAAGACGGCGCCGTGATCCATGCCGGTGGAGGCCAGCATCGAGGGGGCAACGAAGATGATATAGGCCATCGCCAGGAAGGAAGTGAATCCGGCGATGACTTCGGTACGCACATTGGTACCGTGCTCCGAGAGCTTGAAGAGACGTTCCAGCATGAGGGAAACCCTTATCCTTGAGCAGTGCCTGTCCGGCAAGCCGCAGTGGTCGATGACGTTCGGGAACAGCGGATCAACACGAACTCACTCGGACAGGTATGCTGCACAGGGGGCAACCATGGCTTCCCCCTCGTTCAGCCTGCCTGAACCACGATGCCCTGCCGGTGGCAGGGCATCGAAAGGCGCAACATGGTACCCAAAGGTCTGCAGCGAATCGAGCATTGCAGGCATATTTCCTGACCGGTCAGACGGGTTCTGGCGTCCTGCCAGCGAATTGACCCCGCAGGAAGCCTGCAAGCCTCATGCCAGCCGTGAGGCCATGACTCGCTCCACCGTCTCGACGATGGCCTGGGTCTGGGGGTCCACCTCGAGATTGACCCGATCCCCCACCGCGCGCTCACCCATCAGGGTGCGCTCCAGAGTTTCCGGTATCAGATTGACGCAGAAACGCGTGCCCTGGACCTCCCCGATGGTCAGACTGACACCGTCAAGTCCCACATAGCCCTTGTCGAACAGGAAACGCATCAGCTCAGCGGGAGCCTGGAACCAGATCCGGCGATTGTCAGCCGTGGCTTCAATGGCATCGAGGGTGACCATCGCCATGACGTGACCGGACATGGAGTGGCCACCGATTTCATCCCCGAAGCGCGCTGCCCGCTCGATGTTGACCCGACTGCCCACCTTGAGCTCGCCGAGGTTGGTCAGTCGCAGTGTCTCACGCATCAGATCGAAACTGGCCAGCTGACCCTCGAGTGCCGTCACGGTCAGGCAGCAACCGTTGTGCGCCACTGACGCCCCAGTTTCCAGCCCCTGCTCCAACCCCTGCGGCAACCGGACCTGATGGGTACGAAACTCCGGACGCTCTTCAATGGCGACCACTTCCGCCATGCCTTGCACGATACCGGTGAACATGCGCTTCCTTATCCTTGCACTGCTTCCCGCAGAGCGGGAACCCATGAATATGATGACAGGCCATGACACCCGGGCACTGATGACACCACGAGATCCGACATGCCGATGGGAAATCCTAGCATGTCGGACTCGATGCCGGCAGCCATCACGCCTCCTTCACGCCTCCTTCACGCCATCGAGCGAAGAGAAGATGAGCAGGCCTGCTGTCAAGGGTTGGCCTTGCGCCACGGGGCTGGCAAGGCGTCCTGCGTGTAAGACATCTCTGACAGCGAGTATCGGCAAATTGCCATATCGAACGCCAGTTCGGATAAACCGTCAACGCCAGACCAAAGTCGTTGACACCCCGAGGGTGACTGATAGAATGCGCCTCAAATCTGTTTGGCGCCGATTTGTACCCGGATTGCGGGCGCCCACTTCGAGAGTCTGTCTCCCGGGGTGCAAGTTCTGCTAAAAGGGTGTGTCCAGCGTTGATGGCCACCCATCTTGGGTGGTCTTTTTTTCCTCTCTGGATCACTCTCCTCTTGCCAGGCGTGCCTTGCCCTTCTCAGCGCAGTGCACGACACACGCAGAACAGGCGGCTTGCCGCAGACCTTCGCCCGCATTCCGGTTGGTGCCTTAACCATTCGGACCCCCATGATCACACTCAAGAACGTCTCCAAGACTTACGGCAGTGGTGACAAGGCCGTGGTCGCGCTCAAGGATGCCAGTCTCACGGTTCCCCAGGGCGCCATTACCGGTGTCATCGGCCTGTCCGGTGCCGGAAAATCGACCCTGATTCGCTGCGTCAATCTGCTCGAACGCCCCACCGAGGGCAGTGTCGTGGTCGATGGTCAGGAGCTGACCGCACTCGACGACAGCGCCCTGCGTCGTGCTCGCCACCAGATCGGCATGATCTTCCAGCACTTCAACCTGCTGTCCTCGCGCACCGTCTTCGCCAACGTGGCCCTGCCGCTGGAACTGGCCGGAATCTCCAAGGCCGAGATCAGCCAGCGCGTCGAGCCACTGCTGGAACTGACCGGCCTGAGCGACAAGGCAAGCCAATATCCTGCCCAGCTGTCCGGCGGACAGAAGCAGCGCGTCGCCATCGCTCGCGCACTCGCCAGCCGCCCCAAGGTGCTGCTGTGCGATGAAGCCACCTCGGCGCTCGATCCCCAGACCACTGCCTCCATTCTCGAGCTGCTCAAGGACATCAATGCCAAGCTGGGCCTGACCATCCTGCTGATCACCCATGAAATGGAAGTGGTCAAGAGCATCTGTGATCAGGTCGCATTGATCAGCGGCGGCGAGCTGGTGGAAGTGGCAGCGGTCGGCGACTTCTTCACCGCCCCGCAGACCCGCCTGGGCCGCGAATTCCTCAATGAATTCCTGGAACTCGAACCGCCGCGCGCACTGGTCGAGCGCCTGGAGGCGACTCCCGGCCCGCACACCCATCCGGTGGTCCGTCTGGCCTTCAGTGGCGACGCCGTCTCCACGCCGCTGATCTCGCGCCTTGCGCGTGAGTGTCAGGTGGACGTCAGCATCCTGCAGGCCAAGGTGGAATCCATTCAGGACCGCACCCTGGGCCTGATGATCGCCGAACTGATGGGCGACAGCGCCCAGACCCAGCAGGCGCTGGACTATCTCGAATCCCACGATCTGAAAGTGGAGGTGCTCGGCCATGTCACCCGCACTGCTTGAACTCGTCCTGTCTTCCACCCTCGAGACCCTCTACATGGTCGCGGTGGCAGGCCTGATCTCCGCGGCACTCGGCATTCCGCTGGGCGTGGCACTCTACACCTCGCGCCCGGGCCAGATTCTCGCGCGCCCGGTGCTCAACAGCGTGCTGAGCATCATCACCAACATCGGCCGCTCGGTGCCCTTCATCATTTTGATGGTGGCGATCATCCCGCTGACGCGCCTGATCGCCGGCAGCTCGATCGGCACCAATGCCGCCATCGTGCCGCTGACCATCGCCTCGATTCCCTTCGTCGCCCGTCTGATCGAAGGCGCCTTGAATGAAGTCGGCCCGGGGCTGGTCGAGGCCGCTCAGGCCATGGGTGCCACGCCGATGCAGATCATCACCAAGGTCCTGCTGCCGGAAGCACGCGGCGGCATCATCAATGGTCTGACCATCACCGTGGTCACCTTGATCAGCTATTCCGCCATGGCCGGTACCGTCGGTGGCGGCGGCCTGGGGGATCTCGGCATCCGCTACGGCTACAACCGCTTCGACCCGATGGTGATGCTGGTGACCGTGGTCATCCTCGTCGTCATGGTGCAAGGCTTTCAGAGCCTGGGCGACCATCTGGTGCGCAAGTCGAACCACAAGTAAGCCTCGCTCCGTGAGCGGTGACTGATCCACCAGTGGCGATCGATCTACAAATCACATGGCTTTCGGTATCGTGACGGCTCATCACAATGAGCCGTCACTCATAACATCCCGCGGACCCCGCCGGTCACGTCGGATCACAAGGAGAACATCGATGCGCAACATGCTGACCACGCTTTCTTCCCCGCTGCGCCTTGCCGGTGCTGCCACCCTGCTCGGCGCCACCCTGCTGGCAGGCTGCGGCAACGACGCGTCCGACGAGAACACCCTCAAGATGGGTACCGTCGCAGGTCCGGAAACCGAGGTGATGAAGGTCGCGGCCGAGATCGCCAAGGAAAAGTACGACCTGAACGTCGAGATCACCGAGTTCACCGACTACGTGTCTCCCAACGCCGCTCTGGCCGATGGCTCGCTGGATGCCAACGCCTACCAGCACCAGCCGTACATGGAATCCATGGTGCGTGAGCGCGGCTACAAGTTCGCCAGCGCCGGCAAGACCTTCGTGTACCCGATCGGTGCCTATTCCGAGAAGTACGAAGACATCAGCGAACTGCCGGACGGCGCGACCATCGCACTGCCGAACGACCCGTCCAACGAAGGCCGCTCCCTGATCCTGATGCACGACCTGGGCATGATCGAGCTGACCGACAAGGACAACCTCGAAGCGACCCCGATCGACGTCGCCAAGAACCCGCATGACTATCAGTTCAAGGAAATCGAGGCTGCCCAGCTGCCGCGCATCCTGCCGGACGTCGACCTGGCCTTCATCAACAACACCTTCGCTCAGCCGGCTGGCCTGAAACCGGAAGACGCGCTGATCCGTGAAGGCGCCGAGTCCCCGTACGTCAACCTGATCGTCGTGCGCCAGGGCGATGAAGACAGCGAGAAGGTGCAGAAGCTGGTCAAGGCCTACCAGACACCGGAAGTCGAAGCCAAGGCCGAAGAGCTGTTCAAGGGCGCTGCGGTACCGGGCTGGAAATAAGCCTTCGAGCGCAAGCTGACAGCCGCATGACGCAAAGCGCCGACCCTGAGGTCGGCGCTTTTGCATCTGATTGATGAATCCCCCCATCACGTCCAGATGCCGACGCGGCGCAAGAGCGCGCGCGCAGGGCGTGCTTGAAACAGGCGACCCGCGACCGCATCCCTGCGTCACCGGCATCAACCCGCCATCCACTCAGGAGCCAACATGGCCACTCGTCCCGACTACTCACTGCTGGCCCGCCAGCTGGACGCCACGCTCGACACTCGCGACTGGCTGACCAACGCCTCCCAGACGGCTGCCTTCATCAACATGACGGTGGCGGACCTCAACTGGGCAGGCTTCTATGTGCAACGTCAGCCGCAGATCCTGCACCTGGGACCGTTCCAGGGCCAGCCGGCCTGCCACCCGATCCCCTTCACCAAGGGCGTGTGTGGCGCTGCCGCGACCCAGCGCACCACTCAGCGCATCGCGGATGTGCATGCCTTCCCGGGCCATATCGCCTGTGACGCCGCGTCGCGCAGCGAGCTGGTCATCCCCGTTCTCATCGAGCAGAACGGCCAGCAAGTGCTGTGGGGCGTGCTGGACCTGGATAGCCCCAGCCCCGAGCGCTTCGATGAAGAGGATCAAGCCGGCATCGAACGCCTGGTCGAGATCTTCATCGCCTCCAGCGATTTCGACAGCGTGCCCGCCTGATACGCCCATCAGGTGCTGACATCATGTCCTGCCGCCCGCCATGCCTCCTGCATGGCGGGCGGTCTGCGTTGCGGCGGGTCAGGCCTTTCTTGCATAGCCCTCACACAGCCCCTTGCAAAGCCCCTTGCACAGCCCCTTGCACAGCCCCTGGCGAGATGACACGTTAAGAGTTCTCTGACCCGACAGGAGCAGAACATGTCATCCCAGTCAACATCACATGACGCGTCTTCCTCAGCGCCTTCCTCATCTTCATCGACCGCTCATCCTGCCCCGCATGCGCAAGGCTCTCTCCAGAATCACGATGACGCCCACGCAGGGCTCGAGCAGGTCATCGCGCATCTCGAACGCCTCAAGGCCTTCACGGCACGTACCGGCAATGATCTGGGCGCCAAGCGCACCCTGCTGGAAGGCTACTTCGCCGCCGATGCCAGCATTCTCGACACCGGCGTGACGCCACGCCTCGAGATGCTGCCGGGAGGAAACGGCGAGCGCCTCTGTGAGGTATTGCCCGCACCAGACGGCGCACCGACACCTGCGCGTCGCCTGCTGTACGTGCATGGGGGTAGCTGGATCGCCGGCTCCCCCGCCGGTCATCGCCCGCTGGCCAGCCGCCTGGGCCGCGCGGCGCGCGCCGAGACCTACACGCTGGATTATCGCCTCGCCCCTGAGGCGCCCTTCCCGGCAGGCCTGGAAGACGTATTGGCCGCATGGCACTGGCTGTGCCGCGAGTTTCCGGATGACCACCTGCTGCTGGCCGGAGACAGCGCGGGCGGCAACCTCACGCTCTCGGCCCTCAACGCGCTCAAATCCAGAGGTGAACGCCTGCCGGACGCGGTGATCGCCTTCTCGCCCGCCACCGACCTCAGCTGGGGCAGCGCCTCGCTGTCGCGCAAGGCCGAGGTGGACCCGATCCTCGACCCCAATCTGCTGCCCTTCGTGAGCATGGCCTATGTGCAGGACGGTACCGACATGAGCGATCCACGCATCTCGCCGCTGGAGGGGAATCTGTTTGACCTGCCACCGACGCTGATCCAATGCGGCGAGGCGGAAATCCTGCTCGATGACAGTCGTCGCTACGCCGCGCAGGCACAGGATTGCGGCTCACCTGTCACGCTCAGCCTGTGGCCGGACATGCCGCATGTGTTCGTCGGCTTCGCACCGCTGCTCAGCGCTGCCAACGCCGCCCTCAAGGAAGCCGGTGACTTCCTCGACACCACGCTTGCCTGACAGCACGGCCAGCGCCAGCGCTTCTCGACAGGCGTGTCTGACGCGCACACGAAAACGCCCGACTCGATGAGCCGGGCGTTTTCTGGAATCTGGTAGGACCAGGCGGATTTGAACCGCCGACCTCCACGATGTCAACGTGGCGCTCTAACCAACTGAGCTATGGTCCTGGATGAGGCTGATGGATCACTGTCACTTGAAGTTTCTGCTTGGTAGGACCAGGCGGATTTGAACCGCCGACCTCCACGATGTCAACGTGGCGCTCTAACCAACTGAGCTATGGTCCTGTATCAAGTGGCGCGATGTTGCCATCGATGCCGATGCTGGTAGGACCAGGCGGATTTGAACCGCCGACCTCCACGATGTCAACGTGGCGCTCTAACCAACTGAGCTATGGTCCTGTGTCAGCAGCTGAATGAGGGAAGCGTTTGTGGTGCGAAGCGCTTTGCCCTGTCAGCGAGGACGTATTCTACTTATCTTCCGTTTTGATGCAACCCCCTGATGATAAAAAAATTTCTCGCCTGAGTAGCATCGCGATACTCGCCGTATGCGCCTTCTTTCAGGCGTCTCACCGGGGTCACCGATCCTCCCCCGAGAACGCGCGAGGCGGTGCCAGCCCATGCCGGCACCGCCTCACTTCTTTACGCCCTCAGCGCCGCGCAAGCGACATCACAAGGCAACGGGGCGTCAAAACAATACCCATCGCAGTCCCGCGGCCACAGCCGCCCCCAGCAAGGGGCCGGCGATCGGCACCCAGGCATACCCCCAGTCAGAACTGCCCTTGCCCGGAATCGGCAGAAGCCAATGCGCGACACGTGGCGCAAGATCGCGCGCCGGGTTCATCGCATTGCCGGTCGGGCCACCCAGTGACAGACCGATGGCCCATACCAGCGCCCCGATGAGATACGGCAATACCCGGTCAGTGATCAGCTCGCTGTTGACCATGCTGCCGATCGCGAAGACGAGTACCACCGTCGCGATCGCCTCACTGACGACATTCGCCAATCGGGAATCGACTGCCGGATCGGTACAGAAGACCGCACGCTTGCGCAGCGGGTCACGGGTCACCTTCCAGTGGGGGTAATACGCCGCCCACACCAGCACGGCCCCGGTGAAGCATCCCAGCATCTCCGCCAGCATCATCCTGGCCACCTCGAGCACGCTTGCATGCACGCCCAGCAGATACTTGGCGAGGGTGACCGCTGGATTGAGATCTCCGTAGGGAGAGCCTGTCGAGGTCGACACCAGCACCCCGACCATCACCGCAAAGCCCCAGCCGGCATTGATCATCAACCAGCTGGACCCGGCTCCCTTGGTCTTGCGCAGCATCGCATTGGCGACGACCCCGCCGCCCAGCAGGATCATGAGCGTGGTACCCAGAAATTCGCCCGTCATGACGTCAGTCCACATGCCAGATGACCTCCGTCACTTGTCCCCATCCACCACCCACTGTGTCTTCCAGCCCCGAGAGAGGTTGCGGCATCGCTCCCCCAGACAGGAATGTCGGCACACGGGCACAAAGACTTCGCCCCGTCGAGTGACGGGGCGAAGGAGGCGTTACATTGCCACAGCTGACGAGGTGGCTCCAGCCACTTGCGACAGAAGGGCTTACAGCAGCAGATTCCACATGCTGGCCGCGATCAATGCCCCCGCCAGCGGGCCGGCGATGGGCACCCAGGCATATCCCCACCCGGAGGCACCCTTGCCATGGATCGGCAGCAGCGAGTGCGCGATGCGAGGACCAAGATCACGTGCCGGATTGATGGCATAGCCCGTGGCGCCACCCAGCGACAGACCGATGGCCCACACCAGCATGCCGACCAGATATGGCAGCAGGCCGGCACTGATCTTGCCGGAGCCGACGATGGCGCCGATACCGAAGATCAGCACCACGGTGCCGATCACCTCACTGAGCATGTTGCCCAACCGGCACTCGACCGCGGGGTCAGTACAGAACACCGCACGCTTGAGGCCAGCATCGCCGGTACGCTTCCAATGCGGCAGATAGGCCAGCCACACCATCACCGCACCGGCGAAGCAGCCCAGCATCTGGGCGATGACATGACGCGCCACATCGATGAGGGTGGCATGCACCCCGAGCAGGTACTTGGCGAGGGTCACCGCCGGATTGAGGTCCGCCTGGGGCGAGCCGGTGGAAACGGCCACGAACACGCCGATCATCACCGCAAATCCCCAGCCGGTGGTGATCACGATCCACCCGGAGCCGTTGCCCTTGGTATCCGCGAGTACCACGTTGGCGACCACACCGCCGCCGAAGAGGATCAGGAACAGGCAACCGAGAAACTCGCCCGTCATGACGTCAGTCCACATGTCAGTGACCTCCGTCGCTCTTCACTCGCTCGACGGCTTCCAGCCAACCGGCATAGAGGCGCTCACGCTGCTCTTCCGCCATCTCCGGCGCGAAGGTGCGCTCGCAGTGCCACAGCTCGCTGATCTCCTCCAGGCTTTCATACCAACCGATATGCAGGCCGGCCAGATACGCCACACCCAGCGCCGTGGTTTCCAGCACGCGCGGGCGATCCACCTTCACGCCCAGCATGTCGGAGAGGAACTGCATCACCCAGTTGTTGCTGACCATGCCGCCATCCACGCGCAGATTCGCGCAATTGATGGTGACGTCATCCAGCATGCACTCCTGCAGATCTCGGGTCTGATAGCACACCGATTGCAGGCCGGCCGCGACGATGTCGGTGATGCCAGTACCTCGGGTCAGCCCCAGGATCGCGCCGCGTGCCTGCGGGTCCCAGTGTGGCGCTCCCAGGCCGGTGAAGGCCGGCACCATGTAGACGCCGTGGTCGGCGCTGGCCGCACGTGCCAGCGGCTCGGTCTCGGAGGCATCGGAGAACAGCTTCAGGCCATCACGCAGCCACTGCACGGTGGCGCCGGCCACGAAGATGCTGCCTTCCATGGCGAAGGTCGGCTTGCCGTTGAGGCGATAACCGACGGTGGTGAGCAGACGGTTCCTGGACAGCTCCATCTTCTCGCCGGTGTTCATGATCATGAAGCAGCCCGTGCCATAGGTGCTCTTGCTCATGCCCGGCGTGAAACAGGCCTGCCCGACCAGCGCCGCCTGCTGATCGCCTGCCACGCCACGGATCGGCATTGCCGCCCCGAACAGCTGCGGATCGGTGGTGCCGAAATCATCACTGGAATCCAGCACTTCCGGCAGCAGGCATTCCGGGATGCCGAACAGCGCCAGCAGCTCGCTGTCCCAGCACTGATCAACGATGTTGAACAGGCAGGTGCGCGAGGCATTGGTGGCATCGGTCACGTGACGGGCCCCACCGGTCAGCTTCCAGATCAGATAGCTGTCGACGGTTCCGAAGGCCAGTTCGCCCTGCTCGGCGCGCGCACGCACGCCTTCGACGTTCTCGAGAATCCAGCGCAGCTTGGTCGCGGAGAAGTACGGGTCGATCAGCAGGCCGGTCTTACGCTGAATCATCTCGCCATGGCCGGCATCGGAAAGCTCACGGCAGTACTCGTGGGTCCGGCGGTCCTGCCAGACGATGGCGTTGTAGACCGGTACGCCGGTCTTGCGATCCCAGACGATCGTGGTCTCACGCTGGTTGGTGATCCCGATGGCCGCGACCTGCTCGGCGCCGATATTGGTATTGATCAGCGCCTGATGCACGGTGCGCTTCACCGATCCCCAGATATCATCGACGTGATGCTCGACCCAGCCGCTGTTCGGAAAGTGTTGCGCAAATTCTTCTTGTGCCAGTCCGGTCACCGCGCCTTCACGATCGAAGAGGATGGCGCGCGAGCTGGTGGTTCCCTGGTCAATGGACAGAATGTGGTTGGTCATCGTCAATATCTCCCGGTAGTCCGTTACAAGATGGCCCGCCCATGCCACGCTCAGCGGGCCATTTGAATGATCATGTTTCCGCTGGGAATCAGCTGGCGGTGCGTGCCGACATGCGAGCGCTCTCGAAGATCGTCAATGACAACAGGACGACCGCCATCACGCACGAGCCAATCAACAACATGAAACCACCATCCCATCCATAGGCATCTACCGTATAGCCTACCAAGGCACTGGCAGCGACAGAGCCGCCCAAGTAACCGAACAGGCCGGTGAAGCCAGCCGCGGTCCCTGCCGCCTTCTTGGGTACCAGCTCAAGCGCCTGCAGACCGATCAGCATGACCGGGCCATAGATCAGGAAGCCGATGGCGACCAGACACAGCATGTCGATTCCCGGATTACCGGCAGGATTCAACCAATAGACAGTGGTGAAGACGGCGACCAGCGCCATGAAACACACCCCTGTCGCACCGCGGTTGCCCCGGAACAGCTTGTCGGACAACCAACCACACAGCAGCGTGCCGGGAATACCGGCCCACTCATACAGGAAATACGCCCAGGAGGACTTGTCGACGCTGAAGCTCTTGGCTTCCTGCAGGTAGGTCGGCGCCCAGTCGAGGACCCCGTAACGCAGCAGATACACGAAGACATTCGCCAGCGCGATGTACCAGAGCATGCGATTCTTGAACACGTACTTGACCAGGATCTCCCGCGTGGAGAATTCCTGCTCGTGGCTTTCATCGTATCCCGGCGGGTAGTCATTCTTGTGCTTCTCGATGGGAGGCAAGCCACAGCTCTGCGGCGTGTCTCGCATGGTCAGCAGGGCGAAGATCGCCACGAAGACGGCCAGCGCGGCGGGCACATAGAACGCGGACTGCCAGTCGTTGAACCAGGCCATGCCAAGAATGAACAGCGGACCGACAAGACCGCCGCCAACGTTATGGGCCACGTTCCACACCGAGACAATCTGGCCACGCTCGCTCTGTGACCACCAGTGCACCATGGTGCGACCGCAGGGCGGCCATCCCATGCCCTGCACCCACCCATTGAGGAACAGCAGCACGAACATGATGCCGATGCTGGAGGTTGCCCAGTCAGTGAAACCGAACAGGAACATGATGCCGGCAGACATCAGAAGACCGGCAGGAAGGAAGTAGCGCGGGTTGGAGCGGTCAGAGACAGCCCCCATCACGAACTTGGAGATGCCATAGGCGATCGACACGCCGGCAAAGGCCAGACCAAGATCACCACGGGAATAGCCCTGCTCCACCAGGGAAGGCATGGCCAGGGAGAAGTTCTTGCGTACCAGATAGTAGCCGGCATAGCCTAGAAAGATACCGAGAAAGATCTGCCATCTCAGTCGCTTATAGGTGTCGTCTACCTTGGCGTCGTGAAGCGGTGTGGCGTGCACCGCGGATTTGAATAAACCGTACATTCTGCTGCTCGCTCCTGATTTTACGACACCGACCTCTACACGGGCATAGCGACGCCTTGACAGACGCGCTTGGTGTTCGAATGCGAAAGTACAGGCTTCACATCGGTGTCACAATGCGAAAAGCACCGATATTCGCTAGACCTTTGTCTACACGAGCATGACAATCCTTGCTATTCAGTAAGTTATGCATGATTTCGTATAACTTCAACGGCTTGCACCCACCAGGTCAATCAGTGCTACCACTGGCGTCACCGCGAGCATGTATCAAAAAGAACATCAAACGAACATTCTGGATGGCACACCGCCCCGCCTCACCATCTACGGGGCACCTGGTCGAGCAGCAACCGCACGCAGGATCACGTTGCCTGCGCGACGGTTCAGAGCAGACGTCTTTTCACCGGACATGAGCAAGAGGACAGGATGATGCAGTCCAAGCGCCACCGCGCCATCGTCGAACTGATCACGCGTCAGGGCTATGCCTCCATCGAGCAGCTGGCGAGTCACTTCAAGGTCACGCCGCAGACCATTCGCCGTGACCTCAACCAGCTCTCGGAAGCCGGTGCCCTAAAGCGTGTCCATGGGGGGGCGGGACTTGAATCCAGCACGGTGAACACTGCCTACAGCACGCGCAAGACCCTGAACCTGGAAGCCAAGCGGCGCATCGCTCGCACCCTGGCCAACGAGATACCGGATCACGCCTCGCTGTTCATCAACATCGGCACCAGCAATGAGATGGTCGCCGAGGCGCTGTGTGATCATCACGGACTGGAAGTCATCACCAACAACCTCAACGTGGCAGCCATCCTCCAGCACAAGGAGGATTTCAATGTCATCGTCGCCGGTGGCATGGTGCGCTCTCGCGATGGCGGCATCATCGGCGAGGCCACCATCGACTTCATCAATCAGTTCAAGGTGGATTACGGCATCATCGGCATCAGCGGCATCGATGAAGATGGCTCGCTGCTGGAGTTCGACTATCAGGAAGTGCGTGTCGCCCAGGCGATCATCCACAACTCGCGCCAGGTATTCCTGATCGCGGATCACTCCAAGTTCCAGCGCAATGCCGTGGTGCGTCAGGGCAACCTGAGCCAACTGGATGCGCTGTTCACGGATATCCAGCCTCCGGAAAACATTCTGAGACTGATGCACCAGCATGAAGTGGCCTTGCATGTTGCGGTATCCGACGAGGCCGGGAACGCCTGATCCACGGCGCAGAGCGCCCAGCCACGCGGAACGCCTGTCGTCTCGCCACCTCCTTCCTCATCGTTGAGTCATTTCCCACGTCAAGCCGTGCGTCATGCCGTGGCGTGGGTCGCCGCTGTTCCTCTCTTCTTCTCTTCTTCTCTTCTTCTCTTTTTCTCTTCTTCTAGCCTGCTCCTCCTCGGCTCTCTTCTCATCCTCCTGCTCAGCAAGCTCCCCTTGCATCGGGCATCTCGCCTTGCGGTGCGCCGGCAGGCTGCAGAAAAGCCCGTCGGCCAGTGCCCCGAGCGCATGGGCGAAGAGGCAGATCTTCATCCGACTGTCATATCCCGCATCGACACTGTGAAAAATGTTCAGGCAGGACAACAGGTTGAACATGGTGCAATGCCGGGTCGCTTGTTCGAGCCCATTATGCGCACTTTCGAAAATCGATATGCCACAAGAATCACCTTGATGTTCGACTTTCACTAAGCTATGTTCACTTTCGAAACTTATCACGCGCACCGAACCGGTGCCGCCCCATCTCGATCTCCCCGGTAGCGCCGGGCACGTGCAGGAGCAGCCCATGTCCCGCGACAACGACGCACTTATCGACCTCTTCATCATCGGCGGTGGCATCAATGGTGCCGGTATCGCCAATGACGCCAGCGGGCGCGGCCTGAGCGTGGCACTGTGCGAGCAGAATGATCTGGCCAGCGCCACCTCTTCCGCCAGCAGCAAGCTGATCCATGGCGGCCTGCGCTACCTGGAACACTACGAGTTCCGGCTGGTACGTGAAGCCCTGCAGGAGCGTGAAGTGCTGCTCAAGAAGGCACCGCACATCATCTGGCCCCTGCGCTTCATCCTGCCGCACCAGCCACATCTTCGTCCGGCCTGGATGATCCGTGCCGGCCTGTTCCTGTATGACCACATCGGCAAGCGCGAGACCCTGCCAGCCTCCAAGGGGCTCAAGTTCGGTGAGCAGAGCCCCTTGGTCAGCGAGATCACCCAGGGCTTCGAATATTCCGACTGCTGGGTGGATGATGCGCGTCTGGTCATCACCAACGCGCTTCAAGCTCAGGAGCAAGGCGCGGAGATCATGACGCGCACTCGCTGCGTCGGGGCACGCGACGTGAACGGACATTGGGAGCTGACGCTGGAGAACATCGACAGCGGTGAGACCTTCACCCGCCACGCCCGCACATTGGTGAATGCCGCCGGGCCATGGGTGGAGTCCTTCATCAAGGGTGCCACCGAGCGCACGCCGCGCTACGGCATCCGCATGATCCAGGGTAGCCACCTGATCGTGCCGCGCCTCAATACCGATGATCGCGCCTTCATCCTGCAGAACAAGGACAAGCGCATCGTCTTCGTGCTGCCCTATCAGGAAGACTTCAGCCTGGTCGGCACCACGGACGTGCGCTACAAGGGCGACCCCTCCGAGGTGGCCTGCTCCAGCGATGAAACCGACTACATGCTCGAGGTGGTCAACCATCACTTCAAGCGCAAGCTGAGCCGCGATGACGTCATCTCCTCCTTCTCCGGCGTACGCCCGCTGTGCGATGACGAGTCAGCCGACCCGTCAGCGATGACCCGCGACTACACCTTGCACCTGGATGACAGCGGCGCGCCGATGCTGTCCATCTTCGGTGGCAAGATCACCACCTATCGCAAGCTGGCCGAATCCGCGCTGGAAGATCTGAAGCCACTGCTGCCCAACATGGGTGAGCCGTGGACCCACGAGAAGGCCTTGCCGGGGGGAGACATCGAGAGCCGCGCGGCCTTCACTCGCCAGCTGGTCCGCGACTTCCCGTTCCTGGGAGAGGCTCGCGCCAGACGCCTGGCTTCCAGCTATGGCAGCCTGTGCCTGCACTTCCTCGAGGGCAAGAAGAGCGAAGCCGAGCTTGGCGAAGACTTCGGTGCCGGCCTGAGCGCCGCCGAGATCGATTACCTGGTCGAGCGTGAGTGGGCACATGAGGTACAGGATGTGGTGTGGCGGCGTACCAAGCTGACCCTGCGCCTGAGCGATGAGCAGAAGGCCCGCATCGGTGAGTACCTCAAGGAACGCCTGATGGCGCACGCCGCCTGACGCATCGCTGATTCACCTGCATGCGACATCAGAAAGCCCGCCCTCCTGACTGGAGGGCGGGCTTTCTGTTTCTTGCCTGCTGTCTCTTGCCTGCTGACGCTTGCTGTCAGCCTTGCGGGGGCACGCTTACTGGATGCCGCCCTCGGTCAGCTTGGCCGGGTCCAGCAGGCGCTCCAGCGTCTCACGGTCGAGATCCGTCTCCTCCTCGGCCACCTCGAGGATCGGCCGGCCGGCCTGATAGGCCACCTTGGCGATACGCGCGGCCTCGTTGTAACCGATCACCGGATTGAGTGCCGTGACCAGAATCGGGTTCCTGGCCAGCGGCGCTTCGATGTTGTCCTGCCGCACCGTGAAGGTGGCAATGGCCTTGTCCGCCAGCAGGCGGCTGACATTGGCGCTCAGCGTGATCGAGGACAGCAGATTGTTGGCGATCAACGGCAGCATGACATTGAGCTGGAAGTTGCCGCTCTGACCGGCGATGCCGATGGTGGCATCGTTGCCCATCACCTGGGCAGCCACCTGGGCGGCGGCTTCCGGAATCACCGGATTGACCTTGCCCGGCATGATGGAGCTGCCCGGCTGCAAGGCCTCAAGCTCGATCTCGCCCAGCCCGGCCAGCGGCCCGGAGTTCATCCAGCGCAGGTCATTGCTGATCTTCATCATCGCCACGGCGTAGGTCCGCAGGTGACCGGAAAGTTCGACCGCGGAATCCTGACAAGACAGCGCCGCGAAGAAGCTGTCGGCCGGACGGAAGGCGTGCCCGGTCTGAAGCGATAGGCGCTTGGCCATGCGTTCGGCAAACTCGGGATGCGCGTTGATGCCACTGCCGACGGCCGTGCCACCCTGGGCGAGACGCTCGAGACGCGGCAGCGACTCCTCGATGCGCTCGATGGCCTGTGCCACCTGGGATTGCCATGCCCCCAGCTCCTGGCTCAGACGAATCGGCATCGCGTCCATCAGGTGAGTGCGGCCGGTCTTGACGACATCATCGACCTCCGCCGCCTTGCTCGCGATCACGTCATGCAGATGACGCAGCGCAGGCAGCAAGGTATCGGTGACGGCAATGACCGCCGACAGGTGAATCGCCGTCGGGATGACATCGTTGCTGGACTGCCCCATGTTGACGTGATCATTGGCGCCGACCTTGAGGTCGCTGTTCTCGCTTTCCAGCTGGGCATTGGCCAATTGCGTCAGCACTTCATTGACGTTCATGTTGGTCGAGGTGCCGGAACCGGTCTGGAAGACATCGACCGGGAACTGATCCGCATGCTCGCCATCGATGATCTGGCGCGCCGCCTTGACGATGGCACCGGCACGCGCCTCATCCAGCAACTCGAGGTCGAGATTGACCTCTGCCGCGGCAAGCTTGATGCGCGCCACCGCCTGGATGAACGGTGCCGGCAAAGGCTGGCCGCTGACCGGGAAGTTGTCCACCGCACGCTGGGTCTGCGCCCCGTAGAGTGCACTGACCGGCACCTCGAGTTCGCCCATGCTGTCCTGTTCGCGACGGGTCTGGCTGCTCATGCAATGACTCCCTGTGATGACACCAGGCAGCGGCTCGTGTGACTGGCGCTGCCGGTAGGCGTGAATGGATTGCCCCCATGATCACGTGGGGCCTTGGGGGAATCCAATCAAGCCACTTGATGGTAGTGATTATCAATAACAATCATCAGATTTCCGCGTTGCCCTTCACGAGCCGCCACTAACCTGCTGATGACAACGTGATTCTGGCATGCCAAGCGCTGTGACGAGCTCGTGGGGGTCGGTTACACTGTGCGGCGATTCGGTGGTCCGCCGCGCCCTGCCTGCGCCGGTGCACGGCGGCATCGCTCACGACATCCTCTTCCATTCTCTGTCGACGGAATCTCCTGGCACCCGATGTCCACTTCTCTGCTGCTGATGCCCGCCATGTCTGCGACCCGCCTGCTCACTCCCGGTCTTGTCATTCGCGAGGGGGAATCGGCATGAACTGGCTATCGCACAATCCCTACTTCACCTATCTGCACCGTCAGCGCCTGCATATCCTGCGGGTCACCGTCGCCCTGACGCTCTGTTTCAGCATCATCGAGCTGTTCGATCTGCCGCACAGCTCCTGGGCACTGGTCAGCACCGTGATGGTGATGGGCAATCTGCCCCACGTCGGCGGCGTGCTTGACAAGGGCTCGCAGCGCCTGCTCGGCACGCTGCTGGGGGGACTCTGGGGCCTGATCCTGATACTGGTCGCGGACCCGCTGCCCGGCGTGGTGCCCATCTGGAGCATGGTCGGCATCGCGCTGGCGCTCAATGCCACCTTCAGCAATCGCTATGGCTACAGCTCGCTGCTGTTCTGCGTCACCCTGCTGATGGTGGTGGGCGATGGCAATCATGATCTCGGTATCGCCCTGTGGCGCGTCTTCAACGTGGTACTGGGCACCTTGATCAGTATCGTGGTCAGCCTGGTCCTGCTGCCCCAGAAGGCGACGGATGTCTTCCGCTTCCTGCTGGCCGACAACCTCGACAAGCTGGCGCGGCTCTACCACAACCACACCAATGCAGAGCGTTCCAGCATCGAGGAAACGCTCAATCTGGTGCGCGCCACCTCCGCCCAGCTGGTCAAGCAGCGTGGACTGGTGGATGCCGTGGTGCGTGAGGGCCGGATCCAGCGCGGTGATATCGAGGAGATCCTGTCGTTCGAGCGGCGCATGATCTCGACCATCGAGCTGCTGCAGGAAACCCACTGGAACACGCGAGAAGGTCATGAGTTCATCGAAGGACTCGAGGGCCTGCGCGATGCCCAGCACCGACTGGCTCGTGCCCTCGGCACGCTGGCCTTCCAGGTGCGTACCGGCCAGCACATCGAGCTGACGGTCACCCCGTTCGACCTGCAGCGCTATGCCGAGGTACGCAATGTCGAGAGCCGCAAAGGACGTGCCCTGTTCAGTCCGGCAGGCTATCTGTGGCTGAATCGTGAACTCGCGCGCCTGACGGAAGCCCTCGGGGAGCGGCTGTCCCTGCTGGAACGTCTGCCCAGCGAGCGCCTGCAACGGCGCCTGCCGGGCCATGGCCTGATCAGTGATGCCCGCCGGATCTTCCTGCCGGAGGACCCGACCCCGGGCGAGACAGCCGTCCCCAAGGACTCTGACAGCGACGGCATGCCCCCGACACCCGAGGCGAAGTCACCTGACACCCGGGATGACGCCCATTCCCGCTCGCCCGCCGCCACGCCCGGTGACACGCCAAGGAAAGACGCATGAGCACAGCGCATGACATCACTGCCACCAGTGACCACGATGTCCTGATCGTGGGCGGCGGTGCGGCCGGCCTGACCCTTGCGCTCAGCCTGGCCAATCAGCCGTCATCCGCGTCGCGCTCGCGCCGCGTGACGCTGCTGCGTCCGGCGCGGGAGGCCCAGGGCGCCAGCCGCTGGGCTCAGGGCGGCATCGCGGCGGTACTGGCCCCGGAGGATGACGTGGAATCGCATGTCGCCGATACGCTGATCGCGGGGGACGGCCTGTGCAACGAGCGAGCGGTGCGCTTTACCGTCGGACATTCCCGCGAGGCCATCGAGTGGTTGATCGGGCTTGGCGTCCCCTTCACGCCAGCCGAAGCCGATGCCAGCTATCCCTATCACCTCACCCAGGAAGGCGGCCACGGCCGGCGACGCATCATCCATGCGGCCGACGCCACGGGGCGGGCGCTGCTGGATACGCTCAGTCAGCATGTCGAGTCACATCCTGCCATCGAGGTGCTCGATGACCTGCTCGCCGTGGACATCGAGGTGAAGGGGGCCCAGGTCGCGGGACTGCGGGTCATCGATGGCACCGGCCAGCAACGCTTGCTGACGGTGCGCGATCTGGTATTGGCCACGGGAGGTGCCAGCGGCCTGTTTGCGCATGCCACCAGCCCCAGCGCCAGCGTCGGGGATGGCATGGCGATGGCCGTGCGTGCCGGTGCCAGCCTGATGAATCTGGAGTTCCAGCAGTTTCACCCTACCTGTCTGTACGACCCGGCCGGAACACCGTTCCTGATCTCGGAAGCCGTGCGCGGCGAAGGTGGCCTGTTGAAGCGCCCCGATGGCCATCGCTTCATGCTGGATCACGACCCTCGCCTGGAGCTGGCACCACGCGACGTGGTGGCGCGCGCCATCCTCGCCGAGATGCGCGCTCACGGGCTGGATCACGTCCATCTCGATATCAGTGCGCTGGGATCCGCGGCCATCCATCATCACTTCCCGACCATTCTGGCGCATTGCCGGGAGCGTGGCATCGACATCACCCGAGCCCCGATTCCCGTGGTACCGGCAGCACATTACAGCTGCGGCGGAATCGCCACCGAATTGAATGGCGCGAGTGATCTGGCAGGACTGTGGGCCATCGGCGAAGTGGCCTGTACAGGGCTTCACGGGGCCAATCGCATGGCCAGCAACTCATTGCTGGAATGCCTGGTGCAGGCGCGCGCCTGCGGCGAGGCGCTCACCGAGGGCGAATCGGCGCCCGACACCTGGCCAGTGGCGCAGGCGCTCACAACGAGCATGCTGCCTGAACGAGGACAGCTGCCTCCCCGTCAGCAGGCACTATTGACTCAGCTGAAAGACAGACATGCGCTCTGGCAGCACGTGATGTGCCTGGAGAATCGCGAAGCGGATGAGTGGCTCACGGCGTTGCGGCGCCTGATGAGCCTGCAGGCGGGCATCGAGCGTAGCCAGCAGGGACTGGAAGCGGCACTGGATCAGATGGCGGCCTGGCTGGCCTGTGAGCCCCCTCATTCGTCAGAGCGCGCTCATTCCTCTGAACTCTCCCGGCAAGGCAGGCACTCAGGGGCCAGCGCAGGTGTCACTCACCTGGCCCTGTATCAGGCGCTGACTCTGGCGCCGCTGTTGTTGATCAGCGCTCACCAACGTCATGAATCACGCGGGCTCCACTTCGTGCGCGATTACCCCATGCCGGCACCGCGCGCGCGTGACAGCGTGATTCACCTCAGATGATCATTGGCGGCGATCAGTCGCGATACGGGCCATCAGCGGCTCGATGGCAGGCGGCTGTCGTGGCATGTCGTGGGCGAGAGGTGGCCACAGCAGCCACAGTCGCAGCCGATGCAGCTGGGCTGGAGGTACGCTGTCTGGCCATAGCCACAGAGTACGTGAGCGCTCACCGGGGCACGTGAGGCGCAGGCCCACCAGTCGCGGCGAACACCACAGGCGCGTGACGCCGACTCGCTGCCAGCCACCGGAGTTCGCGTCCGCCCACCACCAGCAAAGGCGCATCTCGGGGTGCCGCCTGCGCGTCTCGTCGAGTGATGCCGGTGAGCGAGGACTTTCCTCTTCGGCTTCGTCGTGCGCCAGTTCGCCCTCCTCACCTCCCTCACCTGTCTCTGTCTCTGCCTCTGGCATGGCGGCCAGCCCCGAGCGCTCCGCCCTTTCCCCCACGGGCTCCGCCCCGAGCGCCAGCCACCATACCTCCCGATGCCGGTCACGGCGATGCCACCACCACCAGGCTTCCACCCCCTGCAAGACCCCGCCTGTGGTCAGCATGGCCATGACGGCCGAATGGATGTTCAAAGGCGGCATCATGCCCCAGAAAGCACAATGCTCCGCCTCGAAAGGCAGAGCATCATGGGTGCGGCAGGCCCACCAGGCATCCAGGCCGGAAGGTCCTGCCAGGCGAGCGAACAGCCACGTCATCAGCACGAGGCTGCACGCCAGCAGTATCAGGCGCAGAATCGCCTGAGCATGCAGGGCCTGTTCAGAGGCCCTTGAACTGATCGCGTTCGCCATGTTCTGCATTGGCGATCACCATGTCGATCAGGCGCTGATAGTCCTCATTGCCACACGGATCCCGCTTCATCAGCCACACGAAGAGATCCTGATCCTCTTCCGCGAGCAGTTCCACGTAGAGGGCCTTGTCCTGCTCACTCAACGCATCGAAGCGCTGCTCGAGAAAAGGCAACAGCAGCAGATCGAGTTCCCACATGCCGCGGCGGGAGTGCCAGTGAAGGCGCTTGCGAATCATCTCATCCATTGCCCGAACCTCAGTCGTCACATCAATGCCGGCAGTATACCCGAGGGGGAGTCTGGCAGCATCCGTTGACCCTTTGCCACGACAGGAATTGGCAATCCATGTCGTGATGGGCAATGATGTTCGTAGTGCGTTGTTTTCTCAGGATTTGCCCATTATGCTGAGGAGATAACAATCACAAGGATGCGGGGGTCCGTCAGACGACAAGAGGTCATCTGACAGCCGCATCACGATCACCCTTCCCGCAAGGGTGCAGGCATGGAGAGATCCGATGACCAAGTCCGAGCTGATCGAACAGATAGCCATGCGACAGCCTGAGTTGTCGCTCAAGGATGTAGAAGCCGCCGTTCGCATCATCCTCGATGATGTCACTGATGCGCTGGCCCACGGGGGGCGCGTGGAGATTCGCGGGTTCGGCAGCTTCTCGCTGCACTACCGTGAGCCGCGTCTGGGACGCAACCCGAAGACCGGAGAGCCCGTCCAGCTGGACGGCAAGTTCGTCCCGCACTTCAAACCGGGCAAGGAACTGCGCGAACAGGTCGATGCCAGCCGCGCGCTCGGCTACTGAGCCCACAAGGCATCGGCCTGGCCTCAGGCCGCACGGCTGACGTCGAGACTCACGGCTTGCCCGGTGATACACTCGCCAGGCGATGATTCACGACTGCATTTCATGACAAGGAAACCGTTATGCGCTGGCTAAAAGGTCTCGTTCTGGCCGTGATCCTGCTGATCGTTCTGCTGGTCGGCATCCTGTTTGCCGTTCACAACCAGCAAACCGTGCCTCTCGACCTCATCTGGCTCGAGCTGCCGGCTGCCTCACTTTCCATGTGGCTGCTGTTTTCACTGGCCATCGGCGTCGTGCTCGGCATGATCGCCATGACCGGCATGTATCTGCGCCTGCGCACGCTGTTGACCCGCGCGCAGCGCCGCAACCAGCAGCAACGCAAGGAACTGGACCAGCTGCGCATCCAGGAGATCAAGGAAGTGGCATAAATGCCTGACCTGATACTGCTGGGACTGCTGATGGCCGCCATTGCCATCGGGTTCTGGCTGGGGCGACGTGATCGTCGCCCCACTACGCAAACTCCCGCCCCTGCCACCTTGTCCCGCGACTATTTCGTTGGCCTCAATCATCTGCTCAACGAGCAGCCTGATCGCGCCATCGAAACCTTCGTACAGGCCTTGGAAGTCAACAGCGACACGGTCGATACCCACATCGCGCTGGGTAACCTGTACCGCAGTCGCGGGGAGGTCGACCGCGCCGTCAAGATCCACCAGAATCTGCTGGCACGCCCGGCCCTCGACAGCGAGCAGGGCGAACGCGTACAGCTGGAACTGGCCCGCGACTTCATGCGCAGCGGTGTCTACGACCGCGCCGAGAAGCTGCTGGAAACCCTCCTCAAGCAGGCCCAGCACGATGACCATCGTCGCGCTGGCCGACGCCTCCTGATCGACCTGCTCGAGCGTGAGCGAGAATGGGAGGCTGCCCTCGAGGTCGCGCACCCCATCCTGCGTCAGGAAGGTGGCATCCGACGCGCCGCCGCCCACTGGCACTGCGAACTGGCGGCCCTCGATATCCTCGAAGGCAGTCAGGCGGTGGCGCGCAAGCGCCTCAAGCAGGCACTCTCCACGGATGAGAAGTGTGTGCGCGCCAACTGGATGCTGGCCGAGATCGAATACGAGCATGCCAACTACAAGCAGAGCATTCGCCTGCTGCAGCGCATTCCGCGTCAGGACACCGGTTTCACTCCCATCATTCTCGAACCGCTCGGCAAGGCATTCCACATGCTGGACGACGAAAGCGGACTGGTGCGCTATCTGCAGCAGGAAGTCGAGCGCGGCCCCTATACCACCACGGTGGTCAGTCTCGCCCAGTTGATCGAGCGCCGGGAAGGGGTCGAGGCCGCTGTCAGCTTCGCCAGCGAGCAATTGCATCGCCACCCCAGCCTGCGGGGCGTCGACTATCTGCTCGACCTGTACCTGCTGGATGCCGATGAGCGCGAGACCCAGCGCTTCAGCCTGCTCAAGCGCCATACCCAGCAGCTGATCGAGGCACGCCCTCGCCATCGCTGCCACCGCTGCGGATTCGAGGCCTCGATGCTGCTGTGGCAATGCCCGAAATGTCGCCACTGGGGTACCGTCAAGCCGATCACCGGACTGGAAGGCGAATGAGCCCCCGCATTCCGTGACTCGCTCATCTGGACCAGCCCGTCAGCTCAGCCCGTCAGCACAAGCACGTCAGACCAAGTGCGCCCGAGCAGGATGCAAGACGCCCCCGCCGCTTTCGCGACGGGGGCGTCTCGTCATTCCAGGGCCTGAAAGCCCTCGACTCTCTGGCTTGTCAGGCGACGCGAGGCCCACGCAGACGCGGTGACAGCGTCTCTCCTGCCCCGCAGGCCAGCACGATGGCCCCCAGGAAATACGGCCAGTCCTCTAGACTCAGGGCCGCCACGCCAAGCGCATCAATGAAGATCGCCACGATGCAGATCGGGCTGACATAGCGAATCATGAACAGCCAGATACGGTAGCCTCCCTCACTCAGATCCAGCTCATCGCGCAACATGCTGCTCTTGAAGACGAAGCCGGCCAGCAGCGCCATGGCAATGCCACCGATCGGCATCATCCAGCGCGAGGTCAGGTAATCCAGCCAGTCGAAGAAGTGCTTGCCGGCCAGGGTCCAGTCCGCGCCCAGATTGAAGGACAGCATCGCGAACATCGCGACCAGCCACAACACGCTTCCGGCTAGCCACGATGCCTTGGTGCGACTCATGTTGCGGTTCTCGCTCAGCCAGGCGACGGTGGCCTCGATCATCGAGATCGCGGACGTCAAGGCGGCAATGGAGAGCATGGCGAAGAACAGTACCCCGAACAGCTGACCGAAGGGCATCTGGTTGAAGGCCACCGGCAGGCTCATGAAGATCAGCCCCGGACCGGAGGACGGGTCCATGCCATTGGCGAAGATGATCGGGAAGATCGCGAGTCCCGCCATCAGCGCCACCAGCGTATCGGCGATCGCGACCGTGAAGGTGGTGCGAGCGATGGAGGTGCCTGACGGCAGATAGGAGCCGTAGGTCAGGATGGCGCCGGAGGCCAGCGACAGGGTGAAGAAGGCATGCCCCAGCGCGGCCAGCACGCCCTCACTGCTCAATCGGGAGACATCGAAGTCGAACAGGAAGTGGAAGCCTGCCGAGAAGTTGCCGGAGGTCAGGGCGTAACCGATCATGATCAACAGCATGATCACCATGCCCGGCATCATCCAGCGCACGCTCTTCTCGACCCCCTCCTGCACGCCACGCCCGACGATCAGCATGGTCACTACCGTCACCAGCGTCGCCCAGCCACCCAGTGCCCAGGGATTGGCGTTGCCAGCCTCGAAGATACCGCCCAGCTCAGCGACGCCATGTCCGGACAGCGACCCGCTGGCCATCTTCCACAGGTAGCTGAAGGACCACCCCGCGACCACGACATAGAACGACAGGATCATGAAGCCGGCCAGCATCGCCATCCAACCGAAGACCTTCCACAGCGGGCTGGCCCCCGCTTCCCGGGCCAGGTTGGCGATCGCCTCGATGGGGCTGCCGCGACCACGGCGCCCGAAGGCGATCTCCGCCATCATCACGGGTACGCCCACGGCGAGAATGCAGGCCAGATACACCAGCACGAAGGCGCCTCCGCCATATTCACCGGTGATATAGGGAAACTTCCAGATATTGCCCAGCCCTACCGCGGAACCGGTAGCTGCAAGGATGAACCCCCAGCGACTGATCCAGAGATTCTTGGGTTGCTGTCTTGCCGTCATGGAATACCTTACGAGTTATTGTTGTGAGCCAGTGGTGATCGACGCAACGCCTTGCCGTCTCGGGTGCTCACGCAGACCATTTTACTGATAAGAAGGATGTTCGTCCGCGATTCCTGTGGAAAATCCCCACACGCACCTCGCAAAACGTCTGCGATAGCGCCATTACCAAGCGACGCCATCCACTCTACATCAGCCACTGCTAATTGGTAACATTTGAAACGACCATCAGAGCAGGCGCTTGGCAAGGGAAATCCCTGTCGGACGAGGATCAGTGCGGAAGCCGACATCGACGAGTCACTGGAGTAAGCTCATCCATGAGCGCACCTGAAAGCGCTAGCGGCAGAGCCTCGGAATTCGCTGAGCTGACAGGTCTCTCGCCCTCTCAAGCAGCGCAGACAAGGAGTCGTCATGCATCGTCAATTCGCGGTGATCGGACTGGGGTATTTCGGCAGTACCGTCGCGCGGGAGCTCAGGCGCCACGACCATGAAGTGCTCGGCGTGGATCTCGATGAGAAACGTCTCAATGCCATGGCGGACCTGCTCAATCAGGCCGTCATTGCCGACCCGACCGATGAGCATGCCCTGCGTGAGCTTGGCCTCGAACAGTTCGACGCCGTGTTGATCGATCTGGCCGACTCGATGGAGCAGAGCCTGATCTGCGCGCTGCTGGCCAAGGAACTCGGTGCCAGGGAACTGTGGGTCAAGGCGACCTCGGATGCGCATCACAAGCTGCTCAGCCGTCTGGGCGTGGATCACATCGTGCACCCGGAGTACGACCTGGGCGTGCGGGTGGCGGAAAGCCTCGCCTATCACGCCATGGTCGACTTCATCCACCTGGGCGATCACCAGTTCGTGGTCGAGCTGGAGGTCAGCGAGCGTCTGTGCGATGACTGCCAACAGCTCGATCAGCTCCCCATCGATGAGGACATCAGCGTGATCGCCTTGCGCAAGGGCGCGACACTCGATCGCAAGCCTTCCGGCAGTACGCAGTTGTCCGCTGGCGATCATCTGGTACTGATCGGCGAACTGAGCGCGCTGCGCAAGCTGGGGGCGCATCTGTGAGGCAGCGCTACCGACGCTATCTTCGCCCCCTGACCCGTGGCCCACGCGGACCCATCATCCACCTGTCGCCTCCGGAGATCCTGCTGGGCGGCTTTCTGGGACTCAGCATGCTGGGGGCCTGCCTGCTGAAACTGCCAGGCATGCATCAGGAGGGCCTCAGCTGGCTGTCGGCACTGTTTACCGCCACCTCGGCGGTGACCGTCACCGGGCTTTCCGTCACCCCGCTCAGCGAGTTCACCTTCGCCGGGCAGGCCGTCGTGCTGGTATTGATCCAGCTGGGCGGGCTCGGTTTCATGACCATCGCCGCCCTGTCACTGGTGATGCTGGGGCAACGACTGCCGATGCATCAGACCAGCCTGCTGCGTGAAGCGCTCAACCGCAGCAGCTCACGCGAGATCGGCCGACTGCTCAGGGTCATCACCGCCTTTGCGGTGACATTTGAACTGGGCGGCGCTCTGCTGCTGGCGCTCGAATGGGTGCCACGCCATGGTTGGGGACGCGGCATGTGGCTGAGCCTCTTCCACTCGGTCTCGGCCTTCAACAATGCCGGCTTCACCCTGTGGCCGGACAGCCTGTTGCGCGAATCCCGCAACCCGCTGGTCGCGAGCGTCATCAGCCTGCTCTTCATGACGGGTGGCATCGGCTTTGCCGTGATCGGCGAACTGCGCGAGCGCAGGCGTGAGCATGGGTGGCGCGTGCTGCTGCACCCCTCACGCTTCTCCGTACAGACACGCCTGGTGCTGGAAGCCACCATCGCACTCAACCTGTTGAGCCTGGTGGTGATACTGGCGCTTGAATGGGGCAACCCCGATACCCTGGCAGGCATGCGTGATCATGGCGAACGCTTCATCTCGGCAGCCTTCATGGCAGTGACGCCCCGTACCGCCGGCTTCAGCATGTTCGATACCTCCGCGATGACACAGGCCTCGACCCTCTGGACCATGGCGATGATGTTCATCGGTGGCGGGAGTGGCTCGACGGCCAGTGGCATCAAGATCACCACCTTCGTGGTGCTGCTGCTGACCACTCGCGCCTTCCTGCGCCAGAGACACTCACCGACCCTGCATGGCCGCCGTATCGGAGACGAAACTGTCTTCAAGGCCATCGCCGTGGCCTTGGCCGGCATGCTGTTGATCTTCAGCATGCTGTTCGGGCTGACCATCACCGACCCCGACCACGACTTCCGGTCATTGGCCTTCGAGACGGTCTCGGCGTTCGGCACCGTGGGACTGAGCCTGGGGGTGACGCCGGAGCTTTCCGCTCCCGGACAGTGGTTGATCATCATCACCATGCTGCTGGGACGCACCGGCCCGCTGGCACTGGGTTACCTGCTGGCAACCCGCAGCCGTCCCGGCGTCAGCTATGCACGCACCGAACTCTCCATCGGCTAGGCAGCACGACTTGTCTGACGCACTTTCTCTCGCCCTGAACGACGAAAGCCCCGATGCAGGGCATCGGGGCTTTTCACTCGAACGACAGGAGCGGCGAAGCTGTCAATGGCTCAACGGCAACGGCTTCGACCAGCGACCTCAGTGATCATCGTCATCATGATGATCATCGTGGTCGTCATGCTCCTCAAGGCGCTGATGGGTATGGCCTTCGCCATCGTACTCATCCACCCGAGCCTTGAGTTTCTGGCCAGGACGGAAGGTCACCACGCGACGCGCGGAGATCGGAATCTCCTCGCCTGTCTTGGGATTGCGCCCCGGACGCTCGCGTTTGTCACGCAGATCGAAGTTGCCGAAACCGGACAGCTTCACCTGTTCGTTCTCACGCAGGCAGCCACGAATCTCATCGAAGAAGACTTCGACCATCGACTTGGCTTCGCGCTTGGACATGCCAAGCTCTGCATGGAGATGCTCGGCGAGTTCCGCCTTGGTCAACGCTCCCATGTCCGCTCCCTCGTTCAAGTGGCGACTCATGCTCTCAGCGCCGCCCCGAAACGTGTGTGGCCATCGGCGACGATCGCATCGACTAACTGATTGATTTCCTCATCATTCAGCGTGCGCGAAGGATGCTGCCAGGTCAAGCCCAGAGCGAGCGACTTGTGACCATCGGCTACTCCCTGGCCCTGATAGACGTCAAACAGGCGCAGATCCGTCAGCCATTCCCCGGCTTGCGAGCGGATGGCGTCGAGCAGCGACTGCACGTGCACGCCCTCTTCGACCACGAAGGCCAGGTCACGACGCACTTCCGGATACCTGGAGAGCGGTGCAAAGCGCGGCAGACGGCCCGCACAGGCAGCGGCCAGCGTGATCTCGAACACGAACACCTCGACCTTCAGGCCGAGTTCGGCACGCGCCGCCGGGTGCAAAGCCCCCATCCAGCCTGCCGGCTCGCCGTTGTAGAACAGCTGAGCGGACTGACCCGGATGAAGCGCCGGATGCTCGGCAGCCTCGAAACGCCAGGCATCCAGGTTGCCGCCCAGTGCCAGCAGTGCCTCGACATCGCCCTTGAGATCGAAGAAGTCGACCTTGTCACGACCGCCATTCCAGCCTTCCGGCAGACGTGCGCCGGTGATCAGGCCACCGATCATCGGTGTCTGCTCGAGGGAGTCCAGCTCACCACGGAACACAAGCCCGGTCTCGAACAGGCGCACGCGCGACTGCTGACGATTGAGGTTGTGACTCAGTGCCTTGACCAGCCCCGGCAGCAGCGAGCTGCGCATCACGGCCATGTCGCTGGAAATCGGGTTGGCCAGTACCGGCGCCACCCCTTGCGGGTCCAGCGTCTTCTGCAGCTCAGGGGCGACGAAGCTGTAGCTGATCGCTTCCTGATAGCCCCGCGCCACCAGCTGACGACGCAGACTGGTCAGCGGCTGGGTGGTCTCATTGGCCACGGCCGGTGCCAGGCGCGCGTTCGGGCGGCTGACCGGCAGATTGTTGTAGCCGTGGATGCGCGCCAGCTCCTCGATCAGGTCAGCCTCGATGCTGACATCGAAACGCCAGCTCGGCACCGTCACCTGCCACTGGCTCTCGCCATCGGCCACGACCTGCATGCCCAGACGCTCGAGGATCTCGACGATCTCGGCATCCGGCAATGCCATGCCCAGCGTGCGCTCGACACTGGCGCCGCTCAGGCTGACGACGGCGGCCTTGGGCAGCGCTGCGTCGCTTGCGACCTCGATGATCGGGCCCGGCTTGCCGCCGGTGATCTCGAGCAGCAGAGCCGTCGCCCGCTCGATGGCATCACGCTGCAGCTGCGCGTCCACACCCCGCTCGAAACGATGCGAGCTGTCGGTGTGCAGGCCATAGCTGCGCGCCTTGCCAGCCACGCTCAACGGCGCGAAGAAGGCCGACTCGAAGAAGATGTCGCGCGTCTCGCCGTTCACGCCACTGCCTTCGCCGCCCATCACGCCAGCGATGGCCAGCGGGCCCTTCTCGTCGGCGATGACCAGGGTGTCGTCACGTAGCGCGACTTCCTGACCGTCGAGCAGCGTCAGCGGCTCTTCAGCGGCCGCCATGCGCACCTCGATGCCACCGTTCAGGCGCGCCAGATCGAAGGCGTGCATCGGCTGACCGAGCTCCAGCAGCACGTAGTTGGTGACGTCGACGACGGGGTCGATGCTGCGGATACCACTGCGGCGCAGACGCTCCTCGAGCCACAGCGGGGTGGTCGCGGCGACATTGACGTCGCGCACCACACGCCCCAGATAGCGCGGGCAAGCCTGCGGCGCACTGACGGTGACCGGGAAGGTGTCGTCGATCTGGGCCGCGACCGGCTCGATGCTCGGTGCCGTGACGGCCAGACGGTTGAGCACACCGACTTCGCGCGCCAGACCCTTGACGCTCAGGCAGTCACCGCGGTTCGGAGTCAGATCGACCTCGATGGCGTTGTCGTCGAGGTTCAGGAAGTCACGGGCATCACGACCCACCGGCGCATCCGCGGCCAGCACCATGATGCCGTCGGAGGCTTCCGCCTCCAGCCCCAGCTCGGAGGCACCGCAGATCATGCCGCGGGATTCGACACCGCGCAGCTTGGCCTTGCGAATCTTGAAGTCACCCGGAAGCTTCGCGCCGACCTGGGCGAAGAGCACCTTCTGACCGGCGGCGACATTCGGCGCGCCACACACGACCTGCACCAGCTCACCACTGCCATCATCCACCTGACAGACGTTGAGGCGATCAGCCTCAGGATGCGGTTGCTTGTCCTTGACCTCGGCCACGACAACACCGGTGAACTCACCGGCGACGGGCTCGATACCATCGACTTCCAGGCCGGCCATGGTGACCTGATCGGCCAGCTGCTGGGTGTTCAGTTCCGGCGACACCCACTCACGCAGCCACTGTTCGGAAAATTTCATCTTGCTGTCCTGTTCCGTAAGTTCACGCCCTCACGGCGCGATACGTGAATGAGTGCCTAGCTGAACTGGCGAAGGAAACGCAGGTCATTCTCGAAGAACAACCGCAGGTCATTGACGCCATAACGCAGCATCGCCAGACGCTCCACGCCCATGCCGAAGGCGAAGCCGCGGAAGCGTTCGCTATCGATACCGGAGTGACGGAAGACTTCCGGATGCACCATGCCGCAGCCCATCACCTCGAGCCAGCCGGTGTGGGAGCAGACACGACAGCCGTCACCGGCACACATCACGCACTGGATGTCGACTTCGGCGGACGGCTCGGTGAACGGGAAGTAGGACGGACGGAAACGGACTTCCAGATCATCACGCTCGAAGAAGGCATGCAGAAACTCTTCGACAGTGCCCTTGAGGTCAGCGAAGCTGACGTTCTCATCTACCAGCAGCCCCTCGACCTGATGGAACATCGGGGTATGGGTCAGGTCAGAGTCGCAGCGATAGACACGCCCCGGGCAGACGATGCGCAGCGGCGGTTCGCTGGCCTTCATGCTGCGCACCTGCACCGGCGAAGTATGCGTACGCAGCAGACGCGTGGCGTCGAAGTAGAACGTATCGTGCATCGCACGCGCCGGGTGATGCGACGGGATGTTCAGCGCTTCGAAGTTGTGGTGGTCATCTTCGATCTCCGGGCCTTCGGCAACCCCGTAGCCGATGTGCGCGAAGAAGCTCTCGATGCGCTCAAGCGTGCGCGTCACCGGGTGCAGGCCACCCACTGGTTCGCCGCGTCCCGGCAAGGTGACGTCGACGCGTTCAGCAGCCAATCGTGCATTGAGCGCTGCCGTTTCCAGCGCGGTACGACGCGCTTCCAGCTCGCCGTTCAGCAGCTGCTTGGCTTCGTTGATGGTCTCACCGGCCTTGGGACGCTCTTCGGGGGACAGTTTGCCCAACCCCTTGAGCAGCGCGGTGATCTCGCCCTTCTTGCCCAGAAAGCGTACCCGCACCTCATCGAGGGTCTGGACGTCTCCGGCCGCCTGGATCGCGGTGCGTGCTTCGTCCACCAGGGTGGAAAGATGTTCCATCCGTTCAGCTCCGATCGCTTGAGTCACTGGCGCGGCAATGTCCGCCACCAATGGAAGTCGCGCCGACCCGAGGGTCGGCAGGGAGAGCGCTCCGCCTGCGGTGAGTCACACAGACGATCGCGCCCTTGCCAGGGACCGGCCCACAACGCGGCCAATCCCGTTCATGTCACTGCTGACCCACCGCCGATTCTCTGACGGCAGGCCAAACAAAAACAGGGGAAGAGCGGCTGCTCTTCCCCTGTGACGTAACACGTCATCTCGATACCGCCTGAGTTGCCCAATGCAAGCATTCGACAGTCACGGCCCGATTCGCCGCCTGAGCGGCTCGCCGGGTCTGGGCGACATCTGATCCGGTCACTTACTGAGCAGCCTTGGCCTTCTCGACGATGGCAGCAAAGGCAGCTTTTTCGTGAACCGCGATATCGGCGAGGACCTTGCGGTCGATCTCGATATTGGCCTTCTTCAGGCCAGCGATGAAGCGGCTGTAGGACATGCCATTGATGCGGGCCGCAGCGTTGATACGCGCGATCCACAGGGCACGGAACTGACGCTTGCGGACACGACGGTCACGGTAAGCGTACTGGCCGGCCTTGATGACAGCCTGCTTGGCTACGCGGAAGACGCGTGAACGCGCTCCGTAGTAACCCTTGGCCTGCTTCATGATCTTCTTGTGACGGCGACGTGCGACGACGCCACGCTTGACGCGGGACATAGCGTACTCCTGATATTAAGAAAGTTGGACCGAGGTAAGGACGGCTTACAGGTTCGGCAGCATGCGCTGGATCAGCGCCTTGTCTGCAGCGTGAACCTGCTTCATGCCACGCAGCTGACGCTTACGCTTGGTCGACTTCTTGGTCAGGATGTGGCTACGGAAGGACTGCTTGTGCTTGAAGCCGTTGGCAGTCTTCTTGAAGCGCTTGGCAGCGCCGCGGTTAGTCTTGATCTTCGGCATGAGTATTAACTCCGCTCGGTTTCTTGAGAAAATCCAAGGCCGACAAAAAGAGCCACGCCCGCAAGCGTGACCCTGATGTGTCCGTTCTACTGCCTGTGGATCACTTCTTTTTCGGCGCGAGAATCATGATCATCTGACGGCCTTCCATCTTCGGGAAGGACTCGACGGTCACGAGTTCACCGAGGTCGCCGGCGATACGTTCCATCAGCTTGCGGCCGATGTCCTGATGCGCCATTTCACGACCACGGAAGCGCAAGGTAACCTTGCCCTTGTCTCCGCCTTCGATGAAGCGAGTCAGGTTACGCAGCTTGACCTGATAATCACCTTCATCGGTACCAGGACGGAATTTGACTTCCTTGACCTGGATTTGCTTCTGCTTCTTCTTCTGAAGATTCTTCTGTTTCTTCTCATCGAAAAGAAACTTGCCGTAATCCATGATCTTGCAGACGATGGGATCGGCATTGGAAATCTGGACGAGGTCGAGCCCTGCCTCTTCGGCCTTGGTGAGCGCTTCTTTCGTCGGCACTACGCCGACCTGCTCTCCATCTGCGTCGATGAGGCGGACTTCGTCCGCACGAATACGGTCATTGATGGGAGCCCGCTTTTCCTGGGGGCGTCCGCGCTGATTATTCCGCTTGATCGTTGCGTCTCCGTTTGGCTGAAATTCGTTACTGTCAGACCTGTTCTTCCTTCAGGCGTTCCATGAATTCTGAAACTTTCATGGTGCCGAGGTCTTCACCGGAACGGGTTCTGACAGCTACTGCATCAGCTTCCACTTCCTTGTCGCCGACGACGATGAGGTAAGGAACCTTCTGCAGAGTATGCTCACGGATTTTAAAGCCGATCTTCTCGTTCCTCAAGTCTGCTTTGACACGGATGTCATGTTTCTCGAGGCGAGAGACCAGATCCTTGGCATATTCTGCCTGGGAATCCGTGATGTTCATCACGACAATCTGCTCCGGGGCGAGCCAGAAAGGCATCGCGCCAGCGTGGTGCTCGATCAGTATGCCGAGGAAGCGCTCGAAGGAGCCGAGAATCGCACGGTGCAACATGACCGGAGTGCGACGCTCACCGCTTTCATCGACAAACTGGGCACTGAGACGCTCAGGCAGATTGAAGTCGAGCTGTAGCGTACCACATTGCCAGACACGATTCAGGCAATCTCGCAGGGAGAATTCAATCTTTGGTCCATAGAAGGCGCCTTCGCCCGGCTGAAGCTCCCACGGCAGGCCGGTCGCATCCAGTGCCGCCTGCAGACCAGCCTCGGCCTTGTCCCAGGCTTCCGGCTCACCGATGAACGACTCGGGGCGTGTCGAGAGCTTGAGCTCGACATCCTCGAAGCCGAACTGACGATAGACTTCCAGCGTCAGTCGGATGAAGTCTTCCGCCTCGGACTGCACCTGATCATCGGTACAGAAGATGTGAGCATCATCCTGAGTGAAACCACGCACACGCATCAGGCCGTGCAGAGAGCCTGAAGGCTCGTTGCGATGACAGGAGCCGAACTCGGCCAGACGCAGCGGCAGGTCGCGGTAGCTCTTGAGCCCCTGATTGAAGACCTGGACGTGGCACGGGCAGTTCATCGGCTTGACGGCGTACTCACGCTTCTCGGACTCGGTGGTGAACATCAGCTCGTTGTAATGCCCCCAGTGCCCGGACTTCTTCCAGAGCGAAAGATCGACGACCTGAGGCGTCTTGATCTCCTGATAGCCGTTGGCTCGCTGGATCCGGCGCATGTACTGCTCGAGCACCTGATACATGGTCCAGCCATTCGGGTGCCAGAACACCATGCCCGGTGCCTCTTCCTGCATGTGGAAGAGATCCAGCTTCTTGGCCAGCTTGCGGTGGTCGCGCTTCTCGGCTTCCTCGAGACGCTTGAGGTAGGCCTTGAGCTGCTTCTTGTCCGGCCAGGCGGTGCCATAGATACGCGTCAGCATCGGCTTGGTGGAATCACCACGCCAGTAAGCACCTGCCAGCTTGAGCAGCTGGAAGTGCTTCAGGTGACGCGTGTTCGGCACGTGCGGACCACGGCACATGTCGGTGTATTCTTCATGGTGATACAGGCGGATGGTATCGCCCTCACCGATGCCTTCGATGATTTCCTGCTTGTACGGCTCTTCACGCTTCTCGAAAGCGGCCATGGCCTCGTCACGCGAGACGTACTCGCGGACCACGTCGTACTCGCTGTCGATCAGCTGCTTCATGCGCTTCTCGATGGACTCGAGGTCTTCCGGCGTCACGGAGCGACCGAAATCGATGTCGTAATAGAAACCGTCATCGATGACCGGACCGATGGCCATCTTGGCATCCGGATAGAGCTGCTTGACGGCATGACCGATCAAGTGGGCGCAGGAGTGACGGATCACGTCCAGGCCTTCGGCATCACGGGCCGTGAGAATGGCGACGTCAGCATCTTCGGTGATCATGTCGGCGGCATCGACTTCGACGCCGTTGATCTTGCCGGCGACACACGCCTTGGCAAGGCCGGGACCGATGGATTCGGCCAGCTGCATCACGGAAATCGGAGTATCGAAGGTACGCTGGCTGCCGTCAGGCAGGGTAACGATAGGCATGAAGGAATCCTTGCATTCAGTGGTGGCCCTTACCAAGGGTCACGTGAAGCGAATTTAGCCGAGCGCCTGGGGCGTCGGCTCGATGGGGTGGTACGGATCATGGACGGAACGGTTGCCGTCCCCGGCCTACGATGCCAGGGGAAGCTGCCGTGATGGCGCAGAGCGCTGACGCGCCGGCCACACATCACGGACGCACGGACCGATGGCCCATGATCGAGACAAGACCTTAGCAGCCCACTCAAATAGCGTAAAGACACACCCATGAGCTGGTACATGATCCTGAAGGGGGAAACGCAGACGGGGCGCCCGAAGGCACCCCGTCTGATTCAGCTTACCGCGATGGGCTTACTTGACTTCAGCAAGCTCGACGCGACGGTTTTCAGCACGACCTGCAGCGGTGTCGTTGCTGGCAACCGGCTGCTCTTCACCGTAACCCATGGTTTCCATGCGGTTGGAACCGACACCTTCAGAGGCCAGGTACGCCTTGACGGAGTCAGCACGCTTCTGGGAGAGCTGCTTGTTGTAGGAGTCAGAACCCACGGAATCAGTGTGACCTTCGATACGGACACGAACGTTCTCGTTGGACACCAGCTTGGCAGCCACACCGTTCAGCACTTGCTCAGCGCCGGAGGTCAGCTTGGCGGAGTCGAACTCGAAGTTCACGTCGCGCAGCACGAGGTCAGCGACACAGCCCAGGGCGTTGACCTTGGCACCTGCCGGAGTGTTCGGGCACTGGTCCTGGTAGTCCGGCACGCCGTCACCATCGGAATCCAGCGGGCAGCCTTTCGCGTCAACAGTGACGCCGGCCGGGGTACCCGGGCACTGGTCCTTGTAGTCAGCAACGCCGTCACCGTCGGTGTCCAGCGGGCAGCCTTTCGCATCGACTGCGACGCCTGCCGGAGTACCCGGGCATTCGTCACGATCGTTCGGCACGCCATCGCCGTCGTCGTCCATGGACTTCGGAGCGTCGTCAGCACACAGCAGTGCACCGGCAGTCGCGCCGCCCACGGCACCCAGAGAAGCGCCGGTGTCTTCGTCGCTGTCGCCAGAGACGCCGTAACCAATCCCCCCACCGATCAGGCCACCGGCCAGACCGCAGACGAACGGCTGGCTGTACCACGGCTTCTCAGCGGATGAGGACTGGGAAGCAGAGCTTGCACAGCCAGACAGGCCAACAACCAATGCAGACCCCAGAACCAGGCCAGTCGTAGATCTTTTCATGTAAGACTCCTTCTTTACACAGCGCTATTTGTAACGGGGTGTTACGCAGCGGCTCCGAGTATAAGAGCCGAACTCGTTACGGTGAAAGGAATTTTATATACCTCATCCCTTTAGAAGAAAGCACATCTGAGTGCGTCCTTCCAGCTCTGATCGGGTCTGTTTCCCTTGAAAACGGTACCGATCCTCATGCATACGTTGAAGGAAAACAGTGTTTTTTGCAACGTCGAAAAACTTTGACACTACCTGTATCATTTAAGAGACGCTGTAAAAGTCACGATTCATGCACCGTTCAGGTGGTGACGCACCAGTCCCTCGAAGAGCGCGACACCCGGCAAGATCAGGTCATCCGGGAAATCATAGCGGGGATGATGGAGTCCCGGGAGCGCTTCACCGGCCCCCAGCGTGAACATGGCGGCATGGCATTCTCGCCCCAGCACTCCGAAATCTTCCGACCAGCGATGTGCCTGATCCAGCTCATGACAGGGCTGCCCCACCTGCGCCGCCACGCCACGAATCACCGCGTTCGCCTCAGCTGAATTCCAGGTCGCCTCAAAGGCATCGCACCAGTCCACCTCGATGCCGAGATGGTCCTCTTCCGCCTCACTGCGGGCCAATGAGACCGCCGCCTCGGCGAGGGCCTTCATCATGTCGTTGCTTTCCGTGCGCAGGGTCGCCATCACCTCGGCATCCCCCGGCGCGGTACCGAAGGCGACCTCCCCCAGCCGCGCGTGCACCAGAGTGACCATGGCAAGCCCCGTCTCGTCCGCGAACTGCAGCGGCAGTCGAGAGAGTCCCTGCATGATGCGACACATGGCCATGGCGGGACTGCGCCCATTCTCGGGATGGGCTGCGTGGGCGCACAGTCCGGAAAGCCGCACGATCATGCCCCGCGAGGCACAGGTGAAGGCGTCATCACGGACGCTGACCTCTCCCAGCGGCCGCCCCGGCAGATTGTGGCAGGCATAGAGGAAATCCGGCTTGATGGTCTCGAATGCCTTGGTGCGTACCACCGCACGCGCGCCCTCTCCGGTCTCCTCGGCGGGCTGGAACAGCAATACCACCTCGCCCCTGGCTACCGGGCGCCTGGCCAGACGCTGCGCCACTCCCAGCAGCCACGTCATGTGCCCATCGTGACCACAGAGATGGCCGACATGCTGGTGACAGGATGACCAGTCTCCCCGTGGCACCTCATCGATGGGCAACGCATCGAGCTCACAGCGCAACATGACCCGCGGGCCGGGCGCGGCACCGCGGAAGATGGCCGCCAGACCATGCCCCCCCAATCCCGTGACCACCTCGGCGCCTGCCTCTTCCATCCAGCCGGCGATCAGGGCCGAGGTAGCTTCCTCCTGCCCGGACAGCTCCGGTGCCCGATGCAGCGCATGGCGCAGCTCGATCAGTTCAGTTCCCAGCAGCGGGAGCGTATTGTTCATGCCAGCCTCTCAATGGCCTGATACCACCCGAATTCACACGATGCCCTGCGGCTCGTGACCCGCGGGTCCGAAGCAAATGCTCTCCCCGCCCGTGCGCAGCACCCGATGCCGCTATAGCGCCTGACCCAGATCCGTCGGTGCCACGGGCCGTTCACGTCCCAGGTACTCGCGATACCACACCGGCATGCTTTCCAGCACGCATTGCGCTGCCTGCTGAAGAGGCTTGGCCATCTCTTCCTCGACGGCGATGCGCTCCTTGTCCTCTGCCAGCCGCTCACGCGGGCTCAGTGCCTTGCGTGCCGAGTGGGTATGCAGGTGGGACACTCGCCCGTGCAGGGTGCCAAAGGCCCCCAGGACGTCATCCTCTGCCAGCGAGGTATCCAGTATCTCGATCAACACCTTGCAGCGCAGCCCCCCTTCCACGAGGTCCACCTGGCCGGCCTGCATGGCACGGGCAATCGCTTCAAGACTCTCCAGGCAATTGGCGCGTGCACGCGTCAACTCCTCTGCACGCAACGCCTCGCGCTTCCTCACCTCACGGCGCAACTTGAGCGCATACGCCGTCAGACCGGCGATGATGATGAGTGCAATGACGATCAGAATGATGCTGGTACTCAGGGACATGCGATTCTCCTGCCGAAATCAAGTGACGAGTATAGGGACTGCGGACGGGACACCCAAGGCGGCGCGATGCCCCAGGGACCCCCGCGCGATGCCTGACAGAAAAAAAGCCCCGTATCCAGCGGAATACAGGGCTTTCTGATCAGCAGGTGATTCGCTCAGCGCCCCGCCATCAATGCCTCGAAACTGGCCTTGAGCTTGAGGTTCTGGGCCTGATGGGAGTAGCCCGTGGCAAGTGCGGCCAGGGTTCTGCTCAGCGCATCGGAGTCGCTCTCCAGCAGATGGGTACAGCGCTCGGCCCACTGCGTCGGGCTGGATTGCGCGGCCATCACCAGCGAGGGGTGATCGTCGAGCAACTCGGCCGAGCCGACACGCGCATTGAGCAGTACCGGCGTACCACAGGCCATGGCCTCCAGCGCGACACGTCCGAATTCCTCGATATGTGCCGGCAGAACGAACAGGTCCAGCGCACCATAGAGCGTTTCGACCTCGGCGATGGTCGAACGCCAGATCATGCGCTCAGCCACGCCGGCCACCTGTGCCTGCTGCTGGTAGGGCGCGGCATCATCCTTGCCCACCACCAGAAAACGATAGCGTCCGGGGCTGGCCTGCTCCATCAGCGCGGCCATGGCGACGAATCCGGCCACATTGCGCTTGGTGAAGTTCCCTGAGGTCACCAGCCCGATCAACTGCTCTTCCCCACTGACGCCAAGCGCCTCACGCTGGGCTTCACGGCCGGCACGTGCACGCTCGGGCGTGAACTGCACCGGGTCATAGCCCGGGTAGCTGATCTCGATCTTGTCCGGCGAGATCGCGTAGCGCTCGACGAGATCATCGCCCATCATGCGCGAATTGACCGCCACCTGACGGAACTTGCCACCGTTGAGCACGTGATCATGGATCGCGGCCACTTCATGATTCTCAGGCAGATCACGGCCATGGATGCACTGTGACGCCAGATGCACGCAGTTGTGCAGATAGACGGTATCCGGGCTCTCGCAATCCCCATGGCTGACCAGCAGGTCCGGCGTGTGGCGACGGGCCCATGCCTGAACCCGACGATTGAACCAGAAGCGCCGATAGGCCCCCTTGAACGGCCAGCGCCACAGACGCACCAGCTCCGCGCCATGCTCCCGCGCCAGCTCAGGCTTGCCACGTTCGGCGAGAATCACCACGCGATACCCCAGCGCGGTCAGGGCGTCCGCCTGCTCGAAGGCGTTGCGACTGGCACCGGTGCTCTTCTCGACCTGACGAATGGCAATCGCGGCCAGCTTTTCTGACCTCGCGAGACCCGCGCTCACGAGGCCTCCGGAGCTTGATGCATGGAATCACCACGGCCGACCGCGTAATACATCAGGCCGGCAGACTTCATGGCGGACGGCTCGAAGAGGTTGCGGCCATCCACCACCACCGGGAAGGCCAGCTGCTGCTTCAACCACTCGCCATCCAGCGTGCGGAATTCCTTCCACTCGGTGCAGATCACTAGCGCATCCGTGCCCTTGACCGCCTGGATGCGATCCGCCACCAGCACCAGGTCATCGCGCTCACCGTAGATACGACGGCATTCCTTCATCGCTTCCGGGTCATAGGCCTGCACCTTGGCACCCGCCGCCCACAGCGCTTCCATCAGCGTGCGGCTCGGCGCATCGCGCATGTCATCGGTGTTCGGCTTGAAGGCCAGCCCCCAGACGGCGATGGTCTTGCCGGCGAGATCCCCATCGAAGGCACGTGACAGCTTCTCGAACAGCGTGACCTTCTGGCGCTTGTTGACGGATTCCACTGCGGTGAGCAGCTCGGCCTCATAGCCTACCTGACTGGCGGTACGTGCCAGTGCCTGGACATCCTTCGGGAAGCAGGAGCCACCGTAGCCACAGCCCGGGTAGATGAAGTGGTAGCCGATGCGCGGGTCACTGCCGATCCCGCGACGCACTTCCTCGATATCCGCCCCGAGACGCTCGGCCAGATTGGAGATCTCGTTCATGAAGCTGATCTTGGTGGCCAGCATCGCGTTGGCGGCGTACTTGGTCAGCTCGGCGGCGCGCACATCCATGAACATCAGCTTTTCATGGTTGCGATTGTAGGGGGCATAGCATTCGCGCATGCGCTCGCGCACCGCCTCGGAATCGGTGCCGACCACGATGCGGGCACCGCGCGTGAAGTCCTCCAGCGCCGCGCCCTCCTTGAGGAATTCCGGGTTGGAGCAGACATCGAACGCAACGCTCACGCCGCGGTGCTTGAGCACCTCTGCCACGCGGGCATGCACGCGATCCGCGGTGCCCACCGGCACGGTGGACTTGTCGATGATGACCTTGTAGTCATCCATGTGCTCACCGATGGTGCCCGCCACGGCCAGCACGTACTTGAGATCGGCACTGCCGTCTTCATCCGGCGGCGTGCCCACGGCGATGAACTGCAGCACGCCGTGCGCGACGGCCTCGCGGGCGTCGGTGGTGAAGTTGAGACGCCCTGCCTCCACGTTGCGCGTCACCATGCTCTCGAGCCCCGGCTCGAAGATGGGGATCTCACCCTGCTTGAGGCGCTCGATCTTGGCAGCATCCACGTCCATGCAGATCACGTCATGGCCAACATCCGCCAGACAGGTGCCGGTGACCAGACCTACGTAACCTGTTCCGAAGACAGTGATTTTCATGTCAGTCCTTGGGTGTCTCTGAGGGTAGTGAAGGGGGTGACAGGGTGATCGGCGCGGAGGTTTCCCTCGCCGTCACGCCAGAAGATTGTGCACGAGCGGATGACGCGCCATCCGAAGCGCTGTCGAGCAAGCCATCTGGACTTTCCAGCAGACGCGTCGTGGCCTCCACGGCCTCTTCCAGTTCTTCGGCACCGGGGGCCAGCGGCCGGGCAAGGAAGTCCGACGGCAGATCCTCGAAGAAGTTCAGACGCCCCAGTTGATCCAGCACTGGATGGCGCTCGCGCGGCTGATAGCAGGCCGACCAGGGTGACAGACATGGCTTGTCCCCCGAGAAGTGGATTCCCATCCAGTCACTGGCCAGATAGGGAAGATCAAAACTGGCGAACGGCTGACGGGCATGCTCGCGCAGATGCACCATCTCACGCTCGGGATTGGGACCACGCCCCGCCTGCCAAAGCCACAGGGGAATGCGATAAGGCGCCTGGCTGGGGCGATCACCGCCATGCACGTAGGCATCGCTGAGCGGATCATGCTCAAGACCATGATCGGAAAGGTAGAGCACGCCGGCGTGGCGACCCTCGAGACGTTGGAAGACGCCCTCAAGCACCTGGTCCGTGAAGCGGATGCTGTCATCATAGGCATCGGTCAGCGGCGAGGTACTGTCTGGTGTCAGGAAGTAACGCAGCGAGTCGGGGTACTGCAGGCTGGCCGGCGGATGGCTGCCGTACAGATGCAGCACGATCAGTCGCGGCCCCTTGACCTTGCGCGCCAGTGCCTCATCGAGTGCATCCAGCAGTCCGTCGTCGTACTCCGTCATGATGGTTCTGGCGACGTCGGCACGCTGGGCGATGGCGGTGATCCAGGTGCGCTCGGAGGTGATATCGAGCCCCTGACGCGACAGCCACTCCGTATGCATGCCGGCCTGATTGGCCAGTGAAATCAGGTTGGCATCCAGATAGCGCGGCGAGAAGGTGCGCGGGTCCATCAGACTGGAAAGCATCGGCACCGCCAGCACCGTCTGCGGCGCCGGCGCGATGGCCTGGTCAAAGACCACCAGCTGATCACGACGGGCGTCGAGATTGGGCGTGGTCGGACGCGAATACCCGTAGAGCGACAGCTGATCACGCCGCTGGGACTCACCGATCACCAGCACGAAGACCGCATCATCCGGCACTTCAGGGCTGAGCGTGACCTTGCCGAAATCGTAGTCATCCGCCATCAGTGCCTTGAAACGCTCCTTTTCCCACCAGGCATGTGAGGTGGTGGCCAGGTTCCAGCCCGGCGATACCGACAGCGTGGTGATGGCCAGCGGCACGCTGGCACGCCCCCACTGCCAGCTACCAGCCAGCAGCATCAGCATCCAGAGCACGAAGGCGATTCCGCTGCGCCCCCCCAGCCGGGCGCGAGCCAACCCCGCCCCATGGCGATTGGCCAGTGACAGGGCCAGCAGAAAGAACCCCAGCGGCACGATGAGTGCCAGCGGGAACTTGAACAGCATCGCCATCGACTCGCTGCGACTGGTATCCAGCGAACTCAGCGCGAAGGCCAGGCCATAGCGCGAATCGTAATAGACGGCGCTGACCACACTGGCCGAGAGATTGACGCCCAGTGCGGCCATCAGGCCAAGTGCCGGCCAGCGCCAGCGTGGGCGATGGGCTGCCGCCAGCAGACACGGCCACAGCAGCAGGTTGCCGATAAGGATCAGACCACCCTCGAGCAGCCCGTGGTAGATCAATGGCACCAGACTGGCCAGCGATGACAGCAGCACGGCGCTGATCAGCCCACCGGCGACACCGCCATCGGCGCGTCTGGCAAAGAGAGCACGCCCCGCGCGGCGCAGCATGCCTTTGCCACCACCGGCCCCGGGCCGCTCATTGTCATGGGTTTCACGCATCATGAGTCATCTCGCTCAGGCGCAAGCGTCAGCACTCCAGCACCTGGCGCCAGCGGCCGTCAGACTGGCCACAGGCAATGAAGAAAGGATTTCTGAGGGTGTCACGCGCGTTGTAACGCAGGACATCCGGCTGACCATCGGTCAGGCTCTGCGCATCGAAGACACACCCGCCCGCCGCTTCCAGCACGGCCTGCGCCGCGGCGGTGTCCCACTCGCAGGTCGGGGCATAGCGCGGGTAGAGATCCGCGTCGCCTTCCGCGATACGACAGAATTTCAGCGAACTGCCGCAGCTGACGGTCTCGACCGGCGTCAGACGCTCGATCAGCGCCGCCGTCTGAGCATCGAGATGCGACTTGCTGGCCACGACTCTCAACACCTCGGGCTCCGGGCTGACGCGAATGGCCGTTCGTCCATTGGCGTCCTCGCGAAACGCGCCCACGCCATCAAGCCCGCTCCAGGTCGCCCTGAGCACCGGCGCATCCACCACGCCCAGCACGCTGCGCGTCCCCTGGATCAAGGCGACATTGACGGTGTATTCGCCACTGCCGTTGACGAACTCGCGGGTGCCATCCAGCGGGTCCACCAGCCAGAAGGTCTGCCAGTCACGGCGCGCCACGATATCCGCCTTGTCGCTTTCCTCGGAGAGCACCGGAATCTGCGGCGTCAGGCGGGCCAGCCCCTCCACCAGCACACGGTGTGCCGCAAGATCCGCGGCCGTCACCGGACTGTCATCGGCCTTGGCGCGTGTCTCGAGATCGCCGCCCTGCGCAACGGCGAGTATCGCCTGCCCCGCTTCACGGCAGAGCGTCTCGATGGCCGTCAGAAGTTCAAGATCAGGGGTGACATCAGACTGATTCATGGAAGTCTCGCAGATAATTCAAGGGAGTCAGCACGCGGCTTTCAGCTCGGGGCCATCATACGCAAAAGCGGCCGCGGATTCTGCCCACGGCCGCTTCCAGGAAGCCATTGATGACGGGGTGCGAGCTCACTCGCACGCCCATCTCAATCGGTGCTGCTATGCCTGCTTCAGTTGCTGCGATAGCCATTGGGGTTGCGTGACTGCCAACGCCAGCTGTCAGCCATCATGCGATCCAGCCCCAGCTCCGCCTTCCACTTCAATTCCTTGAAGGCCTTGTCCGGCTCCGCCCAGCATTCGGCGATATCACCGGAACGCCGCGGCGCGATGCGATAAGGCACCGGGCGACCGCTGGCCTTCTCGAAGGCCTTGACCATGTCCAGCACGCTATAGCCAGTGCCGGTGCCCAGGTTGTAGGTGTGGACGCCATCACGCGCATCACCGGCCAGATAGTCCAGCGCCTTGAGGTGGCCATCGGCCAGGTCGACGACGTGGATGTAGTCACGCACCCCGGTGCCATCCGGCGTCGGATAGTCATCACCGAACACGGCCAGCTCTTCAAGGCGACCCACCGCCACCTGGCTGATATAGGGCACCAGGTTGTTGGGGATGCCGTTGGGGTCCTCACCGATGGTACCGGACTCGTGGGCACCCACCGGATTGAAATAGCGCAGCAGCGCGATGCGCCAGCTGTCATCCGCCACGGACAGGTCACGCAGCACTTCCTCGACCATCAGCTTGGAGCGGCCGTAGGGGTTGGTCGCGGACGTCGGGAAGTCTTCACGGATCGGCGTGGACGCCGGATCGCCATACACGGTGGCGGAGGAAGAGAACACGATACGCTTGACGCCGGCCCGCGCCATGGCATCACACAGCACCAGGGTGCCATTGACGTTGTTGTCGTAGTAGGCCAGCGGCTTGGCGACGCTCTCGCCCACCGCCTTGAGCCCGGCGAAGTGGACCACGGCCTCGATATCATGACGCTCGAACAGGCTGTCGAGCAGCGCGCCGTTGCGGATATCCCCTTCGACGAACGGCACTTCGCGTCCGGCAAGCGTCGCCACACGCGCGAGGGAGGCTTCGCTGGCATTGGACAGGTTGTCCAGCACCAGCACCTGATGGCCGGCCTCCATGAGCGCCAATACCGTATGAGACCCGATGTAGCCTGCACCACCCGTGACCAGAATCATCCATCATCTTCCTTGTGAAAGTAACGCGACAGTGGGCCGCGCAGTTGACCTGCGCCGGCCCCGTTCATGGCTGCTAACCCTACCTTCCAGCCCTTGCGCTCACAAGTCCACAGCCAACGACAGCGTCTGTCGCCAGACAGCAACCTGACCCGTGCAGGATGGCGTCACGCAAGGCCTCGCACGCGACCTGAGCGCCTCGGATCGAGCGTCGCGCTTGCGCGGCGTCAAGGTTTCACCCACGGGAGTTTCGAAACAGGCAATGAAGGCTATTGAGCCGTGGCGCAATGCTGAGACAATGGCGCCGCCTGCCGGCCCGAAAGCCCCACCTGACCGACTCTCGGCGGCGATCGACCGACGCAGGCAGCATGACACGACGTGCATGACCTCCCGTTCAGGAACGAATGCATGCCGTGCAGTGAACAACGCCAACACGACAACGTGCCATCACCTACCATGACCCATACCAACAACACGATGACCAACATGATGAGGAAGCCTGTCGCCAGCGGGCTTCTCTGGAGTCGACATGCCTGAACAACCTACCGATCACGTCGTTGATCAATCCTCCACGCCGCCACAAGCGCCACTTGCGGCGCGTATCGGTCTGATACTCGGTCCGCTCCTGCTGCTGCTGACCTGGCTGACCCCTGCCCCGGGCGACATGCCGGACACCGCCTGGCTCTGCGTGGGTCTGGCGCTGTTGATGGCGACCTGGTGGGCCACCGAAGCATTGCCGATACCGGTGACATCGCTGTTGCCCATCGTGCTGGTGCCCGCACTCGGCATCGACGACATCAAGAGCACCACGGCAGCCTATGCCAATCCGACCATCTATCTGTTCCTCGGTGGCTTCCTGCTCGGGATCGCCATGCAGCGCTGGGACCTGCATCGCCGCGTGGCCCTGCATACGCTGAAGCTTGCCGGCCATTCACCCCGCCGTCAGATCGCCGGTTTCATGATCGCCACCGGCTTCATCAGCATGTGGGTATCCAATACCGCGACCAGCATCATGATGCTGCCCATCGGCATGTCAGTGGTCAGCCTGATGTCCAGTGGCCGGGATGAGCGCGACAGCGACGACCCGGAGCTGAAGCGCTACGCCGCCGCCCTGCTGCTGGCCATCGCCTACTCCGCCAGCCTTGGCGGTATCGCGACACTGATCGGTACGCCGCCGAATGCCCTGCTGGCGGGTTACCTGTCCAGTGACCAGGGCATCGAGATCGGCTTCGCCCAGTGGATGGTCGTCGGCCTGCCGGTGGCCATCGCGATGTGCACCATCACCTGGTGGTGGTTGACGCGCACGCCCTTCTCCTTCGCATCCGAGACTTCGGACAGTGGCGAGATGATAAAGCGTGAGCTCAAGGCACTGGGTGTCATGAGCAGCGCCGAGAAACGTGTCGGCATCGCCTTCCTGGTAGCCGCCCTGCTGTGGATGTTCCGCCCGCTGATCAATCAGAGCGGCCTTGAGTGGCTGTCGGATACCGGCATCGCCATGGCCATCGGCGTCGGGCTGTTCGCGATTCCCTCCGGCACCTCACGCGGTCGTCGCCTGCTGGTGTGGGAAGACGCGCGTGACCTGCCCTGGGGCGTATTGCTGCTGTTCGGGGGGGGACTGGCACTGGCGGGCGTCATCAAGAGCTCGGGTCTGGCGGAGTGGATCGCCGGACAGCTGTCGATGTTCAGCGTGCTGCCGCTCATCGGGCTCGTGGGCATCGTGGTACTGGTGATCATCTTCCTGACCGAGGTCACGTCCAATACCGCGACGGCCGCCGCCTTCCTGCCCCTGCTGGGCGCGCTTGCGCTGTCGCTGGACATCGACCCGCTGCTGATCACCGTGCCGGCGGCCATCGCGGCCAGCTGCGCCTTCATGATGCCGGTGGCCACGCCACCCAACGCCATCGTGTTCGCCACCGGGCACCTCAAGATCCAGACCATGATGCGCGCCGGCTTCTTCCTGAACCTGGCAGGCACCGTGGTGGTCACGCTGCTGGCCTATGGCCTGATCATGGCACTGTGGAGCTGATTCCCTGACAGCGTGACGTGACCCATCACTCGCGCCGCAAGGGGGATCCCCCGAAACGACAACGCCGGACTCCCATGGAGTCCGGCGTTGTCGTTCATGCCAGGCAGATTCTGCAACATCTCATCATGACACCTGCTGTCATGTTCAGAAGAAGCCGAGGAAGCCCTTGATGATCAGCGAGTTGGCGATATCGATCAGGAAGCCACCCACCACCGGCACGATGATGAAGGCCAGACGCGACGGCCCGTGGTGCTGCGTGACCGCCTGCATGTTGGCGATCGCCGTCGGCGTGGCGCCCATGCCGAAACCACAGTTACCCGCGACCAGCACCGCAGCGTCGTAGTTCTTGCCCATCAGGCGGAAGGTGACCTGGGTGGTGTAGAGGAACACCAGCGCGACCTGTGCCAGCAGGATGGCCAGAATCGGCAGTGCCAGATTGGCCAGATCCCAGAGCTTGAGCGTCATCAGTGCCAGTGCCAGGAAGATGGACAGACTGATGTTGCCCAGCACATCCACGGCATGGGTATTGAGGTGCTTGTCGCCGAAGGCGCGCACCACGTTGCCGATGACGATACAGCTGAACAGCACCCACACGAAGGTCGGCAGCGAGAAGGCCGTATCCGCCGTGAGAGCCTGCAGCTGCTGACCGCTGACGACCCCGAGCAGCAACATGAAGAGCGTTTTCAGAGCATTGGCGGTATTCAGCGGGTGCTGGACTTCCGTCTCGTCATACTCGGAATCGCTGACCTGGGCATTGATGTCCTGTCCTTCACGCTTCATGCGATTGATCAGGAAACGTGCCGTCGGCCCACCGATCAGCGACCCGAACACCAGCCCGAAGGTGGCACAGGCCATCGCGACTTCCATCGCGCCATTGATGCCATATTCATCGGCGAAGACGTTGGCCCAGGCAGCCCCTGTACCGTGACCACCGGACATGGTGATGGAACCGCCGAGCAGCCCCAGCACCGGGTCGAGGCCAAACAGGCTGGCAACACCGACACCCAGCAGGTTTTGCAGGATGAGCAGGCCGATGACCAGCACGAGGAACAGGATCAGCTTGCTGCCGCCGGCACGAATCATGCGGACGTCCGCCGACAGGCCGACCGAGCCGAAGAACAGCAACATGAAGGGGGTCTGGAGACCGGCGAAGAACTGGAACTCGTAGCCCAGGCCACGCAGGCCGGTGACGATGAGGGTGGCGATGAGACCGCCGACCACAGGTTCGGGGATGTTGAACTCGCGCAGCACGCGTACGCGCTCGACAATCAGATGACCGACGACGAGGACAAGCGCCGCCAGCAGCAGGGTAGTGATAGCATCAAGTTGAATCATGCGATACCGATGAGTAGTTGTGGGTTGTTCTAGCGGACCTCCTGAACGAGAGGTGCACCGGCGAATCCCGACCGACGAGGGGATGGGGACACATCCATTGTCTCGTCACTCAGGGGGGTTGCCCTTGCACCGCTTGGAATTGTTGTGCTCTCGAATCCGTTGTACCACCAGATCGTTATCATTTACGCGGATGCAGCGATGATACGCAGGGATGGCACCGGTGCAAGTCCGGATATTGACTCGTCAGACAACTTCCGACAAAAGTCTATATCCGCTCGCCATGCCAAGGCCGGGGTTATCAGCTACTGACATTGCGCTCACCCCTTGCCATGACTGGGCTGGGGAGTGATCGGCCTTCAGAAACGACGAAGCCCTCGCCGCAAGGGGCGAGGGCTTCGTGGACCGTCACTGCAAGCAGGATTTCCGCCTTTCGTGGACGCTCGTGTCGCTCATTGCCGTCAGACGGCGACGGGACCCGCCTCTTCGGCACGTTCCGCTTCACTGCGTGCACTGCTTTCCAGGCCGCGATTGACCGCCGACAGCACCGCCTTGAGTGACGCGCTCACGGTGTCACCATCCTCGGCCATGCCGCAGACGCGCTTGCCATCGAGATTGAGCATCACGAAGGCCACCGCCACGGCGTCACTGCCTTCCCCGAGCGCATGCTCGCCGTAGTCCACCACGCTGACGGTGGCACCGGTGTGGCGCTGCCAGGCATCCATGAAGGCGGAGATGGCACCGTTGCCTTCACCGGCCAGGGCAATCTGCTCACCCTTCTCGTCAATCAGTGTCGCGGTGAGCTGCTCGGCCCCCTCACGATCCAGTCGATAGCCCTTGAGACTCAGCGGTGCCTCGCGCTTGAAGCTGGCATCGAGAATCGCGCGGATCTGGTTGCTGGACAGCTCACCACTGACCTGCTCGCTGGCCTTCTGCACGTGCGGGGCGAGCTCGAGGCTCATCCAGCGCGGCAGGCTGATGCCGTGATCGCGTTCGAGCAGGAAGGCCATGCCGCCCTTGCCGGACTGGCTGTTGACGCGAATCACCGCCTGGAAGTCGCGGCCAAGATCCTGCGGGTCGATGGGCAGGTAGGCGACCTGCCACGGCTCGTCCGCCTGCTGCTTCTTGAGGCACTTGCGAATCGCGTCCTGATGGCTGCCGGAGAAGGCGGTGTAGACCAGCTCCCCGACCCACGGGTGGCGCGGATGCACCGGCAGATTGGTGCACTCGGTGTAGACCTGGATGATCTCGTCCGGATTGGAGAGATCCAGCTCCGGGTCGATCCCCTGGCTGTAGAGATTCATCGCCAGCGTGATCAGGTCCATGTTGCCGGTACGCTCACCATTGCCCAGCAGCGTGCCTTCGATGCGGTCGGCACCGGCCAGCAGACCAAGTTCGGCAGCGGCCGCGGCACCGCCACGGTCGTTGTGGGTGTGCAGCGAGATGATTGCGCACTCACGACGACTGAGGTGCTTGATGAAGTACTCGACCTGATCGGCGAAGTGATTGGCCGGGCCCACTTCCACCGTGGCCGGCAGGTTGAGGATGCAGCGATTTTCCGGCGTCGGCTGCCAGACATCCATCACCGCCTCACAGACCTCGACGGCGTAATCCATCTCGGTGGAGGTGAAGCTCTCCGGCGAGTACTGGAACACCCAGTGGGTGTCCGGGTAACGCGCAGCGTAGTCCTTGACCAGCTGCGCACCTTCGACGGCGATGGCCTTGATGCCCTCACGATCCATCTCGAACACCCGCTCGCGCTGAACGGTGGAGGTGGAGTTGTAGACGTGCACCACGGCATCGCGCGCCCCGACCAGTGACTCGAAGGTACGGGCGATCAAGTGCTCACGCGCCTGCACCAGCACCTGGATGCTGACACCTTCAGGCACCTGGTCTTCCTCGATCAACCAGCGCACGAAGTCGAAATCGAGCTGACTGGCGGACGGGAAACCGACTTCGATCTCCTTGAGGCCGATCTTGACCAGCAGCTTCCACATCAGCTTCTTCTGCTCGACCGTCATCGGCTCAAGCAGCGCCTGGTTGCCATCGCGCAGGTCGACACTGGCCCATAGCGGCGCCTGGGTCACGGTACGCGACGGCCATTGGCGGTCGGTCAGCGCGACAGGCGTGACGGGGCGATATTTGGTGTGGTCGAAGGCAGCACTTGCCGTGGATGCAGCAGTCATGGTCGTGTCCTTGGCGTGGTGGGCGTGGAAAGCAACGTTCGACATCCGGATGCGGATTCGATGGCACCTTTCCCGCTCAACAGTGTCCCAATCGGGGCGCCTGAGTAAATGTGAGATGACGAGGGCATCAAGGCCCTCGCATCCGAAAGCTTGCCGCCAGCGCGACAGGCAAGCAAGTCGGAGGTAGAGAACATGGCCGCTACCTGCGACAGGACGTGGCTCCGGATCACGGTTGCCAGCGCGGAAGGAGAGATCGCGGGATCACCGTCGAATGCCTCTCAGCGGCCTCGCATCGATCAGAAGCGAGCCGGGTTCCGCAGGAAGCGGGCTGGACAGGGTGGCCAGTCCGCCTGCTCGCACGACCCTGATGGTCGAACATCTGAATCGCTGAACAGTGATTACAGTATATGCTTCATATCGGGGCGCATGATTGCGAAAAACCCACTAAACCGCCATCTTGAAAGCATTTTATTTCATAATTCACACCTTCACCGCCAATGGATTGCGAAAAATGAGCCAGAACATTTCTCTCCCGACACTGGACCGCTTCGATCGACGGATTCTTGACGAACTCCAGCAGTCGGGACGCATCAGCAATCAGGAGCTCGCCGAGCGCATTGGCCTGTCACCGTCACCTTGCCTGCGCCGGGTACGTGCCCTGGAAGAAAGCGGCATGATCACGGGGTATCGGGCACAGGTCGATGCCCGCAAGCTGGGCCTGAGCCTGATGGCGCTGCTGCATATCTCGATGGACCGCCATACCCCGGAGCGCTTCGCCAACTTCGAGGAAACCATCGCGGCGCTGCCCCAGGTGATGGAGTGCCTGCTGATCACCGGTCAGGAAGCCGACTACCAGCTCAAGGTGGTCGTCAATGACATGGATGACTATCACGACCTGCTGCTCAAGCAGATCACCCGTATCGAGGGCGTCACCGGCGTGCATTCAAGCTTCGTGCTGCGTCAGGTGATCGACCATCAGCGCGTGCCGACGATGTGATGACGCCATGAAGGCCAGTTGACCAAACGACGACGCCCCGCCGAATCTCGGCGGGGCGTCGTCGTTTCAAGGCGGAAGGTTCATCAGGCGGAAGGTTCAGGCTGACGGCCTCGCTAGCCGGCCACTCCGGCGGGCCAGCTCTGGTGAGCGCCCGCTGCTCGCGATGAAGCTCACCGCTCGCCCTCCAGCACCCCGCGACGGATCTGGTCTTCCTCGATGGATTCGAACAGCGCCTTGAAATTGCCTTCACCGAAACCGTCATTGCCCTTGCGTTGGATGATCTCGAAGAAGATCGGCCCGATCACCGTCTCGGTGAAGATCTGCACCAGGATTCCTTCACCCGGTGCGCCATCCACCAGCAGACTCAAGGCCTTGAGATCCTCGACGTTCTCTTCATGGTTGGGCACCCGTGCATCGACCTTTTCATAATAGGGTTCGGGTGTGGTCAGGAACTTGACGCCATTGGCCTTGAGCGCCTTGACGGTGGCATAGATGTCATCCGTCGCCATCGCCAGATGCTGGATGCCTTCCCCGTTGTATTCCCGGATGAATTCCGCGATCTGGGAGTTGTCGTCGGCGGACTCGTTGATGGGGATGTGCATCTTGCCGCAGGGCGCTGTCATGGCTCGCGAGAAGAGCCCGGTCATCTTGCCCTCGATATCGAAATAACGGATCTCGCGGAAGTTGGCGATACGGGCATAGAAGTCCGCCCACACATCCATCTGGCCGCGTCCGACATTGTGCGTCAGATGATCCAGCGTATGCAGGCCGACGCTGTTGGCATTCTCCACCGCCCCCTCGATGGCGACGAAGTCGGTGTCGTAGATCGAGCGTTCCCGGTGATGATCCACGAAATACAGCACCGAGCCGCCGATGCCTTGCACCGCCGGGATACCGACCTCTCCCGGGCCGACAGGGTGCTCGACACTGCGTGCGCCGTGCGCCAGCGCGTAGCGATGCGCCTGCTCGGCATCTGCCACGCGCCAGGCCATCGCACAGGCACTCGGGCCATGAATCGCCGCGAAGCGTGCCGCGGGGCTGTTCGGCTCGGCGTTGAGCACCACATTGATGCCATGCTGCTGGAACAGGAACACCTGCTTGGAGCGATGACGCCGCGTCTCGGTAAAGCCAAGCTGGCAGAACAGCCCACGCAGGGCATCGATCCCGGCGGCATCCGGTGCCGTGAACTCGACGAACTCGAAGCCGTCCGTGCCGATGGGATTGTGCTGTTCGATACGCGCCGGTGCGTTCATGAGGTACTCCTGAGTCAGGCTGCCGACAAGGCAGGCAAGGTAGAGAAAGGCGGGCGACATCCTTCATGACAGGCGAACGCGCCGCACATCACCTGTGATGTCCCGATTCCGTTATCGGGAATCTATGCCTTGCCTGCCGCCCTGCCCATGCACCTTGCGCCCTCATTGGTGCCGTATCCTGCCTCCCCCCACGCCAGACATGTAACGAAACTCTGCCATAGTGCTGACGGCCATCTCGACACTGCTCACCCGGGGCGCTCTCACTGCCGCGAGCACCTGACACTGCGTCATGCTTTCTTTACACCTATCGGCGCGTCGCGCCTGCGACTGCCACATGCCCGTCTTGCGTTGGCCGCTAGAGCCAGGCGCCACTGCCCAGCTGCCAGGCGACGGCCAGCAGAATGGCCGCGATGAAGGCTTCGATGACCTGCCAGGCACGCGGACTGGTCAGGCGGGGTGCCAGCCAGCCAGCACAGGCCACCAGCCCGAAGAACCAGACCATCGAGGCCAGGCTGGCTCCGGCGATGAAGCCCGCCGGCGAGCTCTGTTGTGCCCCGATGGCACCCAGCATCACCAGGGTATCCAGATAGACCTGCGGATTGAGCAAGGTCACCGCCAGCGTCGCCATCAGCACCTTGCCAAGGCTCGCCTTGAGCGCCGTACTCGCCGTGAGCTGCCCACCACTGCGCATGCGCCCCAGCGCCTTGACGGCTTGCCAGAGCAGGAAGGCGACACCTCCCCAACGCGCGATGCTCATCAACATGGGGGATTGCTGCATCAAGGCCCCCAGCCCCAAGACCCCCGCCACGATCAGCAGCCAATCACACAGCGCACAGAGCCCCGCGACCCACCATTGATGTTCGCGCTTGAGCCCCTGACCCAGCACGAAGGCATTCTGGGCACCGATGGCGATGATCAGCCCGGCCCCGACACCTGCTCCATTGAACACTGACCACCACATGACACTGCCCTTCCCTTGCTTGACTCTCTGATTCAGCGCGTTGCGCCCCTGTCTGCCTTCGGCGCGCTTCCGGACTTCCCGGCGCTGCAGCCGCAGGCAGAGTACGCTAGGATGAATACATCATGGAAATTGATTCAGGGAATGGCTCATAAGGATTTCTGATGCTGGACTACAAACTGCTGGAGGCGCTGGCCGCCGTCATCGACCAGGCAGGTTTCGAGCGCGGGGCACGCGCGCTGGGCCTGACACAATCAGCGGTCTCGCAGCGCATCAAGCTGCTGGAGGCCCGTCTGGGTCAGCCGGTACTGGTGCGCACGCCACGCCTGGGGCCGACTCCGCTGGGGCGGCGTCTGCTCAATCATGTGCAGCAGGTGCGCCTGCTGGAGCATGACCTGCTGGATCAGATTCCCGCTCTCGGTGACAGCGAGCAGCGCCTGCGCATCGCCATCAATGCCGACTCGCTGGCCACCTGGTGGCCACAGGTCACCGGTGCCTTCTGTCAGACGCACGAGCTGCTGCTGGACATGCTGGTGGAAGATCAGGAGGTCGCCCTCAAGCGCATGCGCGATGGCGAGGTGGCGGGCTGCATCTGCTCGACCCCACGCCCGGTCCAGGGGGCTCGCTCACACCCGCTGGGCAGCATGCGGTATCGCGCATTGGCCAGCCCGGATTTCGTGCGCCGCCACATCGCCGGAGAGGATGGCGTCATCCCGTCACGTCTGCCTGCCGAGAAACTGCGCAGCATGCCCGCCATCGTCTATGGCCGGGATGACCGTCTGCAGCATCGGCTGCTGGCCGAGATGGGCTTCGACGAGCCTTTCCCGCATCACCTCTGTCCCTCCTCAGAAGGCTTCGTTCACCTGGCCTTGAGTGGCATGGGCTATGGGATGATTCCCGAGCAGCAGGCGCGCCACCTGCTGGACAGCGGTGAACTGGTCGATATCGCGCCGGACCACGCGCTGGACATCCCGCTCTACTGGCATCACTGGCGCCATGGCGGCAGCACCCTCGAACAGCTCACTGATCACCTGCTGCGTCACTGCAGCGCCATGCTGCTGCCCATACCGGAGCAGCAACCGCCACGCCCGGGGACCCTGTGATCCTGTGATCCTGTGAGCTTATGACCCTGTCCGCATCACGCCAGCCCCTCGCACTCAGCTCGTCTGCTGCTCACGCACCAGCTGAGCGAGAAAGCGATCACAGGCCGCCAGCTGGCGGATGTCGATGTACTCGTTGGCCTGATGGGCCACGCTGATGGAGCCGGGCCCGCAAACCACCGTCGGCCAGCCTTCGCGCTGGAACTGGCCCGCTTCGGTGGCATAGGTCACCGCCTGACTGGCACGCGCCTCCCCCAGCAGACGCTGACAGAGATGGATCGCCGGATCACGTTCGCCCTGCCCCAGCGCCGGCACCGTCTCCACCGTGCGCTCACTGTGGATCGCCACCTCGGGCGCCCGCTCGCGATAGGGCACGAGCAGACGCTCCGCGTAGGCATCGATCTCCGCCAGCATCGCCTCGACATCCTCGCCCGGCAGATGGCGCAACTCCCAATCGAAGATGCACTGCCCTGCGGTGATGTTGACGGCCGTGCCGCCTTCGATGCGCCCGACATGCAGGCTGGCATGCGGCACCTCGAAACGCTCGTCGAGATGCCCACAATCGATGCGCGCCTGCATGCGGTCCTCGATGAAGGTGACCATGCGTGCCGCCAGATGAATCGCGCTGACCCCCAGATTGACCTGACTGGAATGCGACGGCTTGCCGGTCACCGTGGTGCGGATGACCGTGATGCCCTTGTGGGCATCGACGACGCTCATCAAGGTCGGCTCCCCCACCAGCACCGCCGCCGGGCGCGGCAGGCGATCACGCAGACGCGCGATCATGCGCGGCGCGCCGAGACAGCCGATTTCTTCATCATACGAGAAGGCGAAAATCACAGGCCTTTCAAGCTTGCCATCACGCGCTGCACTCACCAGCGCCGGCACCGCCGCCATGCAGCAGGCGATGAAGCCCTTCATGTCGGATGAGCCCCGCCCATACAGGCGGCCATCGGCCTCGCGCAGCGTGAAGGGATCACTGTCCCAGGCCTGCCCCTCCACCGGCACCACATCGGTATGCCCGGACAGCACCACACCGCCCTCCACGTCAGGGCCGATCACCGCGAGCAGATTGGCCTTGTCACCGCCATCATCATGAATGATCTCGGCGCTGACACCGGCCACTTCCAGAGCATCACGCAGGCAATGGATCAACGCCAGATTCGAGTCACGTGACACGGTCGCGAAATGGATCAGATGCGCCAGCCATTCACGGCTGTTCGGCCAATCGGAGAAGTCGGCGTGCTGAGGCATCAGGCTGGCGGTATCGACGGCGCTGGTAGCGGAAGCGTGCATGGGGGCATTCCTGTTCGGGGACATCTGAGCGGAGAGCACCATGCGCAACGCGCTGGCCTCATGTGCTCACCGGTATAGCGCAGCGCACCTTTGACAACAAGCGCCAGGCCACGCCAGGCACCGGGCCAGGAGTGCCGCGATCAGCCACAGGCCGCAAGCGCCTTGCGACGCGGGGGATAGAGCACCAGCGCGATCCCGAACAGGAAGATGCTGCACGAGAGCCACTGTGCCAGCGACAACTGCTCATCAAAGATGGCGTAACCACTGAGCAACGCGAACACCGAGACCAGCAAGGTCATGGGGGCCAGTTGACTCATCGGATACTTGAGCAGCATCCGGTTCCAGACCCAGTAACCAAAGAGGGTCGTCGGATAGGCCTGGAACAGCACCGAGACCCAGGCATCCATCCCCCACTGTTGATAGGTGGCACTCAGCACCCCCCAGCCATTCATCGCGACGCTCAACGCCATCAGCGGTAGCGGCGCAAACAGCATGCCCCAGAGGTTGAAGGCGAAAGGTGTGCGCGTGCCGGAGCTGCGCAGAATCACGCCAGCCAGGGGCCAGCAGATCGCCGCCAGCAGGATGAAGGCAAGTCCCGCCAGGGTCACGTTGCCGTTGGTGGTGAAGACGGAGACCACCAGCCCCACCAGCGAGACCAGAATGCCTGCCGCCATGCGCGGCGAGATGATCTCCCGGTAGAGCAGCACGCCGACCAGCACCGTGGTCAGCACATCGGTCTGCAACAGGACCGCCGCCATGCCAGAGGACAGTCCGAAGGTGATCGAGCATGAGGCCATGCCCCAGATACCGGTACCGAACACCAGCCCGTAGGCCATCAGGTAGCGCCACGGCACCTGCGGCTTGCGGATGAAGAAGATGAGCGGAAAGGTGGCACACGTGAAGCGCGCCGCGGCGATCAGCAAGGGATCCATGTCACTGACCCCCAGCTTGATCATCGAGAAGTTGAAGCCCCAGATTGCCATCACGCTGGTGATGAGCAATAGATCGCGTCCCTGCATGGCGTGTCTCCTGATCGAGGTTCCCTTGACGACGGGCAATGACCGCCGCTGTCCGCGACCGTGGAACATCACGGTAATGACGTGCGGCATACGAGGGCCAGTCTCGCTTGCCGCACCATGGCCGTACAGATACAGTTTCTGGACATTCCACCAGTACAGTTCGCTCATGGCACGCTATCGACAGCTGGCAGAGAAGTGCATTCAGGATATTCAGGCCGGCAGACTCAGCACCGGGGATCGCATGCTGTCGCTGCGCCAGTTTGCTCGCCAGCACGGCATCAGCGTGTCGACGGCGGTCAGCTGTTATGCGGAGCTGGAATCGCAGGGCTGGCTGATGGCTCGCCCACAATCGGGATTCTTCATCGCCGAGCCCTCACGTGTCATGCCCGCGCCCACCTGGCAGTCCTTCGAAAGCCGAGTCATCACGCCCGCCACGCATCGCCATCGCACGCAGAGGCGGTGCGGGCCGCTGGGCACTGCGCATCTGGCGCTGGACAGGGCGACCCGGCAGGCACTGGATCGCAGCCTGCGCCGCGCCATGAAGCGGGCCGTGCATACCCTCACCCAGTATCCCGCCGCGCAAGGCGAACCCGCACTGTTGAGCGCCTTGGCGAGCCATTTCACCCAGGCCGGCTTTGCGCTGGGCAGTGAGGAGCTGGTCATCACTCACGGCTGCATGGATGCGGTCAGGACGGCGCTTGAGGTCTGCACGCAACCCGGCGACACGGTGGCAGTCAGCTCACCGTGCTACAACGGCCTGCTGGATCTGCTCTCGCAGCTGTCCCTCGACGTCATCGAGATTCCCTCGAGTGCACAAGGCATCGATCTCGATCAGTTCGAACAGCATCTCGCCAACGGTCAGCTGCAGGCCGGGCTGTTCTGCACCACTCACATGAATCCCCAGGGCATCACCCTCACTCCCGCGCAGAAACAGCGCCTGGCCAGGCTTGCCAATCACTACCGCGTGCCGGTGATCGAGGATGATGTCTATCTCGAGCTCACCCATCGCGAAGCGCCGCCACTGCCAACGGCCTGCCACGACGAAGGTGGCTTCGTCATCTGGTGTGGTTCGGTCTCCAAGACCCTGTCACCGAGCTACCGACTGGGCTGGTGTCGGCCCGGTCGATTCCTTCCGCCATATCTCAAGCGCGCGCTGGGTGTGCCGACGCTGGTACAGTGCGCCGTCGCGGACTTCATCGATTCCGGCGCCTATGCCAGTCACCTCAAACGTGTCCGTCACCAGCTCAGCCAGCACAAGGCCCACTACCTCAACTATCTGAGTCAGCATCTGCCCGAGGGCAGTCGCGTGACGCAACCACAAGGTGGCCTGGTGCTGTGGATCGAGGTGCCCGGCCTCGATGCCAGAGCCCTCGGCAAGGCCGCCGAGAAGGCACAGCTTGATATCCGGATCGGCCCCTGGTTTACCGAATCTGCGCGCTATCGCAATTGTCTGCGTCTCAATATCGGCCTTGCACCGGATGAGCGGATCGAGCAGGAACTCGCCCGCCTGATGACGTTGATCGCGAATCACTGCAAACGCTGAAGGTTGTCGTGCTCACATGCGCCTGTCAGACAATGCAGACGACGCTGCCACGCCCCGGTCAACAGGGCGTGGCAGCGTCGTCTATAGCGAAAGCCTCCTGTCACGAAGGGTCTCTCATGCCCGATATCAGGCAGCGCGCCCGTTGCGCACCATGGCATGGGGGTCGATGACGAATTTCTTGGCAGCCCCACCGTCGAAGTCCGCGTAGCCCTGCGGCGCTTCTTCCAGACTGATGACCTGCACGTTGACCGCATCGGCGATATTGACGCGCCCGAACAGGATCGCCTGCATCAGCGGGCGGTGATACTTCATGACCGGACACTGCCCCGTGTGCAACGAGTGAGACTTGGCCCAGCCCAGTCCGAAGCGCATGGAGAGCGCACCGACCTTGGCGGCCTCATCCTCGGCGCCCGGGTCTTCGGTGACATAGAGGCCGGGAATGCCGATCTGGCCGCCGGCACGCGTCAGCGCCATTGCCGAGTTGAGTACCGTCGCCGGCTGCTCACGCCCATGATCACACCCACAGCCATGCGCCTCGAAGCCGACGCAATCGACGAAACAATCCACTTCGCGCTCGCCGAGAATCGCCTCGACCTTGTCCTCCATCGAGCCTTCCTGACGCAGGTCGATGGTCTCGCAGCCGAAGCTCTCGGCCTGCTGCAAACGCTCGGGAATCATGTCCCCGACGATGACGCAGGCCGCCCCCAGCAGCTGGGCAGACACCGCCGCCGCCAGCCCGACCGGCCCGGCACCCGCGATGTAGACCGTGGCGCCCGGCCCGACCCCTGCAGTCACGCAGCCATGGAAGCCTGTCGGGAAGATGTCGGAGAGCAGCGTCAGATCACGGATCTTCTCCATCGCCTGATCGGCATCCGGGAACTTGAGCAGGTTGAAGTCGGCATAGGGCACCATGACGTAATCCGTCTGCCCGCCAGTCCAGCCGCCCATGTCGACATAGCCGTAGGCCGCGCCGGGACGCGCCGGATTGACGTTCAGACAGATCCCCGTCTTGCCTTCCTTGCAGTTGCGGCAGCGCCCGCAGGCGATGTTGAACGGGACCGAGACGATGTCGCCGACCTTGATGAATTCCACGTCGCGACCAGCCTCGACGACCAGTCCGGTGATCTCGTGGCCCAGCACCAGGCCCTGGGGTGCCGTGGTCCGGCCACGCACCATGTGCTGATCGCTACCACAGATATTGGTCGAGACGACCTTGAGAATGACGCCGTGTTCACACTTGCGATTTCCCAGCGCCAGGGTCGGATAGTCCAGTGATTCGACACTCACCTTCCCCGCTCCCTGGTAGACGACTCCGCGATTGGCATTGGCTGACATGACGTGCTCCTGCTGGCATGGGATTTGGTGCATGGACGGCGTCAGACAGGCACGCTGACGACATCTCCCGTCACTTGCCGATACGCCGACCACCCGCCCCCTGTCGGTGGCGTCCGACCTGAAGGGCCCCTGCAGACTAGGCCACTTGCCACGGGTGAGCTGTCCAGATGAGGCATCGACATGCCCATGCGAGACATGCCACGACCAAAGTGGCAGTGCGCATGACCGAGGTCGTCGCGCCTGACCGACAGGATGCGTCGATGCATCGCCACACTTGAAGCCAGTGACACTGCCCCCACGTCAATCAGCAGAGCACGATGGATAATCCATTTCGCCATGGCAATCGCTCGCGCCAGTCCCTCGCTCCGTGAGCGAAGTCTCGCTGCGAGCCATTGGCCTGATTCATTCCAAGGAGAGACCATGACCATGACATCCAACGCCCTGCGCACCGCTTGCATGACCGTCGCCATCGCCGGAACCGCCTTCATTGCGGGCTGTGGCAACACCAGCGTGATCGAGAAGCAGGACACGCGTTACGAGGTCAGCGCCGTCGATGAGGACCGTGACGATGCCATCGCTCAGGTCAAGGAACGCGCTCTGGAAGTCTGCGAGGAGCAGGATCGCGACAAGTACGACGTGCTTGATTCCCGTGTCTTCGGACCGCAGGACAGCATGTCCAAGGCAGCCGAAGGCAACGACCAGCTGGAAGGCGGCACCATCAATGAGGATACCGAGATGGCCGCCGCCACCCACGAAGGTGAAGGCTACAAGGTCGCCTGGACCATCCGCTGCCGCTGAGGCGCCTTCCCGTCAGCCAGCCCGAGCTGACAGCAAGGCCATGTGCATGAATGCAAGAGCGCATGAGCACAAGAGCGCATGAACGCAAGAAAGCCGCCCCTGAGGGCGGCTTTCTTGCGTTCATGCATCACGAACCCCCGGAGACGGACGGCCGTTCGGAACGCGCAACCTCGGGTTGCCGCCCACGACGGGATATTGCAGCGCCGCATTAGACGACTCTTGACTATGCTGAGACGAAAGCGCTCGCCAGTTCGGCGCCTGCCATCCCCCCAGGACAGCGCAGCACGCGGGAGCGGAGGCGAAGCTTTTGCGTACCAGACAGCCGTGACACCCGAGCATTGCCATGCGAGACGCTCGACTACCCAACGCCCGGGGCGGTCGATCACTGCCATTTGCCATGACGAATCCATCAGGACTCTACGCGCCCAGCGCCGTCAAGGAGGCTTTTCCATGAGTATCGAACAACGCCTGGCCCCCGTTGCACTACCCGAAAACCGTCAACGACAGATCGTCGAGCGCCTGCTCTCTGGCTCCGGGGTCAGTCTGAATGGCCCTGACCCCTGGGATATCTGCGTCCGCCATCCGGATCTGTTCCGGCGGGTGCTGAATCAGGGCAGTCTGGGGCTGGGTGAGGCTTACATGGAAGGCTGGTGGGATTGCGAACGGATCGACGAGATGATCCATCGCCTGCTCAAGCATGGGCTGGGGGAGCGAGCCCACACCTTTGGTGAGCGCATCGCCTACCGCCTCCAGGCAGGAGTCATCAATCTGCAGAGCCGTCGTCGTGCCGAGGTGGTGGGCAAGGTGCATTACGACTTCGGCAATGACCTCTTCACCCGCATGCTGGACCCGACCCTGTGCTACAGCTGCGGATACTGGAAGGGATTGCCGATCGCGCCGGAGAACCTGGAGCAGGCCCAGCAGGCCAAGCTGGATCTCGCCTGTCGCAAGCTCGGGCTGACACCCGGCATGCGCGTGCTGGACATCGGCTGTGGCTGGGGAAGCTTCGCCGCCTACGCCGCGCGCCACTATGGCGTGGAAGTCGTCGGCATCACCATTTCCGCCGAGCAGGCGGCGCTGGCGCGGGAACATTGCCATGGCCTGCCAGTGGAGATCCTGCTCAAGGATTACCGTGACGAGCAATTCCGTCACGAGGTCGGCACCTTCGATGCCATCGTGTCCATCGGCATGTTCGAGCACGTCGGCCACAAGAACTACGCGACCTACTTCACCCGTGTCGCGCAGCTGCTGCGCCCCGGCGGTCGCTTCGTGCTGCACACCATCGGCTCCAACCTGAGCGACATCTCCGCGGACCCCTGGGTCAATCGCTACATCTTCCCCAACGGCGTGCTGCCCAGTGCCAGTCAACTGATCCAGGCCAGCGAGCATCACCTGATTATGGAGGACTGGCAGAATTTCGGTGCCGACTACGACCCGACGCTGATGGCATGGCGTGCCAACCTCGATGCCAGATGGCATGAACTGGCCGACACCTACACGACGCGGGACAAGCGCATGTTCGAGTATTATCTGGGTGCCTGTGCCGGGGCCTTCCGCGCCCGCCAGCTTCAGCTCTGGCAGGTGGTCTTCACCCACGGCAATCCGGGGCGTTACGACGCACCACGCTGATCCGCTTGCGCCCTCCGTGCGCCTGGCACTCTCCAGCCGTGCCAGGCGTCCGGCAAGGCGACTCACCAGGGGACGACTTGCCCCTTGGTGACCCATGACTCATGACTCACGATGCGTCGCCGGTGACCGGGAGCGCGTCCCTCTGGCACCTGTCCGTGATGCCGGGGCATTGCCTGCCGACTCGGCCTGCGAGCGGGAGATGCTGTGCCTGGCATTGCGCTCCAGCGCCTGAAGCATGCCGGCCAGCTGATCCAGCGATTCATCCTCGAAGCCGACATATAGCTCCTCGCGAACTCGCGCGATGCGCTCACCCAATTGCACAAGGCATTCATGCCCCGCCTCGGTGAACCACAGGCAGCGAGCACGACGATCCGTGGCGTGGGGTTCGCGACGAATCAACTGCTGACACTCGAGCTGATTGAGCGTGCGCGTCAACGACGGCATCTCGATTCCCAGCTCGCTGGCCAGCATCTGCTGGGTACAGCCCTCGCCAAGCTTCTCCAGATGCACCATCACCGTCCAGCGGGCTTCCGTCATCCCCAATGGCTCGACCGCGGTCGTGATCGAGGTACGCCACAGGCGGTGGACACGCCCGAGCAGGCCTCCCAGGGAGGGCTTGATGGTCTCGTGAAGGGGTTGAGCATCATCACAGGCTTTCATCGCCTGTAGCGCCACTTCGTCGTCAGTGCCTTGTTGCATGATGATTCTCCGTCTCCACGCCACGGGGCTCACCCCCTGGATGAGCCCCGCGATGCCAACGTCAATTTAGCTTGCTAATGAATGGCGGAATCATACGCTTTATTAGCGGGCAAATCAAAACACGCGTGACGGGACGCGCTCGGCAGCATCCTGCCACTCCCCTTTCCGATGGCGCGCTGGCCTGTTTGCGTGCCTGAGCGCGTGCGTGAGCGTTCGCGTGATCCTCGCGCGGCTAGTCCGCCTCCGAGCCGATCCCATGGCGCTTGAGCTTGTTGGCAATGGTGGTGTGCGAGACACCAAGACGCTTGGCCAGCAGTCGGCTGGAGGGGAACTCCGGATAAAGACGCGCCAGCACGCGCCGCTCCACCTCGTCGTGGATATCGCCGAGGCTGCCTGCCAGATCGATGCTGTCCAGACCTTCATCGCGCACCTCGCCAATCAGGCGCAGATGCTGCGCCTCGATCACCTCGCCCTCGCACAGCGAGACCGCCTGGAACAGCACGTTTTCCAGCTGGCGCACGTTGCCGGGCCAGTGATAGCCGCGCAGGCGTGCCATCGCCTCCGGTGAGAGAGTGCGAACACGCGCTCCGATCTGGCGCACGGCACGTTCGAGAAAGTGATGTGCCAGCTCCTCCAGTCCATCCAGGCATTCCCTGAGTGGCGGAATCTGCACGCACAGCACATTGAGACGATGGAAGAGGTCGTGGCGGAAGCGCCCTTCGCTGCTCAGCGCCGGCAGGTCCTGCTGGGTCGCGCAGATGACGCGCACATCCAGAAAGGTCTCTTCATCGCTGCCGACACGCCTGAAGCCACCATCCTGCAGAAAGCGCAGCAGCTTGACCTGCATGCGCGGGCTCATCTCGCCGACCTCATCGAGGAAGATGGTGCCACCACTGGTCAGCTCCAGCAGACCCAGCTTGCCTTCCGGCCGTGCTCCCTCGAAGGCGCCCGGGGCATAACCGAACAGCTCCGTCTCGGCCATTGACTCCGGCAGGCCCGCACAGTTGAGCGCCATGAACGGTGCCTGCCCGCGTGGACTGGCCAGATGGCAGGCGCGCGCCAGCAATTCCTTGCCGGTGCCGGTCTCGCCCTCGATCAACAGCGGGGCATCCAGCGGCGCCATGCGCCTGGCCTCCTTGACCACGGCGGACAGCTGGCGGCTTGCCTGGAAGATGGCCTCGAACCCCCGCACCTCGGTACGCTGGATCTGATAGATACGCGAGCCCAGACGGTCCGCACGATGCAGGGTGACCACGGCCCCCGCCAGCGAGGCCACGTCCTCGTTCTCGGTATGCAGCGGCGCGATGTCGGCCAGGAAGGTTTCCTCTCCGACACGCAGGCGCAGGCCGTTGACGCGGGCATTGTTGCGCCGGATCAGCTCCGGCAGGTCGACATCCTGGATGTGACGCGTCAGTGCCAGCCCCGGCACCTCATCGATGCGGACGCCCAAGAGCTTGCCGGCCGCACGATTGGCCGCCACCACGCGTCCCTCCATGTCGATGGACATCACCGGATCAGACAGCGATGACAGCAGTGCATTGAGCTCCAGATGACGCCGTTCGGTGGGCATCAGGCTGACCCGGGTGACCTTGAAGACCCCGGGAATTTCCTCCAGTGCTGGCTTCAGGGTGGAGAGCTGCATGCGCAGCATGTTGGGAACATGCAGATAGATGGAATTGTTGGCCTCCCCACCGACCTCACCACGCAACACGTTGAGGCCGTAATCGGCAAAGGGGGCCAGGATGTCGCGCAGAATCCCGATCCGGTTCTGACAGGTCAGTTTGAGGCGCATGGCGTTCTCGGCATTGTCGTTGGCATATCGTCGCTGTCAGGGTGGCTCTGACGGCACGGCTCTGAGGGTCAGGCGCTTGAGGATCACAAGCGTGGAGGGGAAACGCTGATGACCCGAGGACATCATTCGAGCTACCGCAGGGCAATGCGGCACATCGATGACGTTAACGTAAGCGTTATCAAAAACCTCGTAAAGCATTCCTTACAATAGACGGTATTGCCGGCACGCAAAACTGCCCGAATGGCACTGATCGAGGCCATCAGCCGCACAGGTGTCAGGATTATGTGACAAGAGACGGGACATCGCACCGCTATCTGCCGCGCAAAAGCAGGCCGTGGCACTGGTCAAGGCTGTCCGACAAGGCCTAGCGTAGTCATCGACATGCAGGGACTGACATGTCCGCCATGATGACAATACGGCAGCCTGCCCACGCAGCGCCGCCATACCGTTCGGGAGGTTGCATGAACGCACCGCAGGGTCGTGACTGGCCACAGGCATCCCAGGTATCTGCGCCCGGCTCGCAGGCTCAGGCCAAGGGCACCCGCTACGTGGCGCATGAACCGGATAGCCGGGGCAGGATCCGTTACAGCGATCAGGAGCACGCCACCTGGCAGACGCTGATGACGCGCCAGCTGGCGCTGGTCGAGGGACGTGTCTGCCGCGAGTACCTGCAAGGGCTTGAACATCTTGACCTGCCCAGGGATCGCATCCCCCAGCTGGACGAGATCGACCGGGTGCTCGAGGCGGCCACCGGCTGGCGAACCGCACGAGTACCAGCCTTGATCCCCTTCACCCGCTTCTTCGAACTGCTCGCCGAGCGGCGCTTCCCGGTTGCCACCTTCATTCGCCGTCCCGAAGAACTCGATTACCTGCAGGAACCGGACATCTTCCACGAGATCTTCGGTCACTGCCCGATGCTTACCCACCCCGCCTTCGCGGAATTCACCGCCACCTACGGTCGACTCGGTCTCGCTGCCAGCAAGGAAGAGCGCGTCTACCTGGCCCGCCTCTACTGGATGACGGTGGAATTCGGCATGCTGCGCGAGGTTCAACCCGATGGCAGTAGTGCGCTGCGCCTCTACGGCGGCGGCATCATTTCCTCGCCACGCGAGACCTGCTATGCACTGGGCGAGCTCGAAGACAGTCTCGAGCGCCCCGAGCACCTGCCCTTCGATGCCGTCGAGGCACTGCGCACCCCGTATCGCATCGACATCCTGCAGCCGCTCTACTATGTCCTGGAATCGCTGGACGATCTGCATGAACTCGCCAGTCGCGACATCATGGCGCTGGTGCACGAGGCCATGGCGCTCGGTCTCAAGACGCCGCGCTTCGCACCACGCTGATCGCACCGGCGCCTTGCGCTTCTTTTCACCCGCCCCACCCTCGTTCCCCAAGCCGGAGATAGTGACATGACCGAACTCGCCAGACAGTCCTGTGAAGCCTGCAGTTTCGATGCCCCCAAGGTCAGCGACAGCGACATCGAGACGCTCAAGACCGCCATTCCCGAGTGGCAGTTGCTCAATCGCGATGGCATCATGCAATTGGAGCGATGCTTCACGTTCCGCAACTTCAAGCAGGCACTGGCATTCACCAATCGCGTAGGCGAGATTGCCGAGGACGTCGGGCATCACCCGGCACTTCTCACCGAGTGGGGCAAGGTCACCGTGACCTGGTGGTCCCACGAGATGAAGGGTCTGCACAAGAACGATTTCATCATGGCCGCCAGAACCGACGAGGTAGCGAAATAAGATGTTCGAGCAGATTGCGCGTGTACCCGGGGATGCCATCCTCGGCCTGATCGAAGCCTTCAACAAGGACACCAACCCGCAGAAGGTCGACCTCGGCGTGGGCGTCTATCGCGATGCCAACGGCAATACGCCGGTCATGCGTGCGGTCAAGCAGGCCGAGGACCGCCTGGTCGAGAGCGAAGTCACCAAGACCTACATCGGCTCCCACGGTGACCCGCGCTTCGGCAAGGTCGTGCTGCCGATGGTGCTGGGCGCCGAGTCGCCGGTGCTGGCTGCCAACCGTGCCAGCGCCACTCAGGCGCCCGGCGGTACCGGTGCCCTGCGTCTGGCGGCAGACTTCATCGCCAGCAACCTCAAGGGCCGTGATATCTGGCTGTCCACTCCGACCTGGCCGAATCACCTGGGCATCTTCGATGCCGCAGGCGTGACGCGTCACAGCTACCCGTATGTCGACGAGAACAATCGCCTCGACTTCGACGGCATGCTGGCGACCCTCAAGACGATTCCGGAAGGCGATGTGGTGGTGCTGCACGCCTGCTGCCACAACCCGACCGGGTTCGACCTGAGCCGCGAGCAGTGGGACCAGGTGCTGGAAGTCGTCCAGTCACGCAAGCTGCTGCCGCTGATCGACTTCGCCTATCAGGGCTTCGGTGATGGCCTGGAAGAAGATGCCTACGGCGTGCGCCTGCTGGCCGAGAATGTCGATGAGGCCATCATCACCAGCTCCTGCTCCAAGAACTTCGGCATCTACTGCGAACGTACCGGCTGCCTGATCCTGATCGCCAAGGACGAGGACAGCATGCTGGACGTGCGCTCCCAGGCCGCGATCACCGCGCGTGAGAACTACTCCAATCCGCCGGCACATGGCGGTGCGGTAGTCATCGACATTCTCGAGGACGAGACGCTGCGCGCGGAGTGGAAGAGCGAGCTGACCGAGATGCGCGAGCGCATCAATGGCCTGCGTCGTGAGTTCGTCGAAGCGCTCAAGCCGTATGGCCTGGATGAGCAGTTCGCCTTCATCGCCGAGCAGCGCGGCATGTTCTCCTACACCGGCCTGACACCGGAGCAGGTCGATCGCCTGCGTGACGAGTTCGGCATCTACATGGTGCGCTCTGGACGCGCCAACGTGGCCGGCTTCTCCAGCGAGAATCTGCCTTACGTCGCCAAAGCCATCGCGACCGTCGTCAAGGGCTGAGCCTGACCGAACGCTTCGTGCAAGATGAAAAACCCGCCGATTGGCGGGTTTTTCATTGCTGGGGCGAGACATTGTCAGGCGCCCTCAGTCGGCAGCCTTCGCTGTCACCGCGAACGTCATTCCTCGCGCTCGACAGGCAGCGTCGCAAGACTCGCTGCCACCGCCTCTTCCAGCAGGCTGACCAGCAAGGCCTGCACCTCATGCAGCGATTCATCGTCCTGCGTTGCCTGCCACTGCCACTTGAGCGCCTGATAGCGCTCGCTGCGCATCGAGAGCGGCATGCCGATCAGGTCGCCTCCGGCGTCCTCGAGTACCTGATGCGCCGACAGGGCATCGATGATGGTGGCAGCACTGCCTGAGCGCGCCAGACGCCCAGCGCTGGCAGGCGTGGCCACCTCCACCAGACTCGCCGGCGTCACGCGCTCTCGCTTGAGAAGTCCACGGACCAGCCGCCCCTGACTGCTGGTTTCCGGCAGCTCCACGAACGGCCGCTCATTGAGGCGTTCCACCGTCAGCGGCTTGTCGAGCAGTGGCCAGCGCGAAGGCCACAGCAATATCAGTGGCAGCTTGAGCGCAGTAGTCTGGCCTGCAGCGTCGCGCTGCTCGTCGGCAGCCTCGACGGGAGGCTGTGCCGCCGTTGTCGTGTCGTCCAGAGAGGACAGCAGATCATCCTGGCGAGTGATACCGACCTCCGACAATGCGGCATCGTCTCCCAGCTCCGGCATGCCTGAGGAGATGCCCTGCGCCGCAGGGATGCCGGCGCCCTCCTCGGCGCCCTCCACCAGCACGGTCTCCTCACGGGCCCGGGCGCGCAGACTCTGCTTGAGTTCGCGCGCGCGTGCGGCCGCTGTCCTGGCACGCTTGCCGCCCTGAGGCTCCTCCGGGGCTTCCAGCGTGACGGCCATGTGTATCCGCCCCTCGGCCAGCGCCGCGGCATGTGACGAGGCTTCCATCACCTCAAGGCTCGGCAGCCAATCACTCAACGACTCGCTGGCCGCGATGCGCTCAAGCCATCCGGTGCTGAAGGCTTCCAGAGACGGCGTCACTGCCAGTACCAGGCGCGGGCGCTTGCCACTGCCCGGCCCGAAGGCCAGTCGCCTGAGCTCGGACTGCGCGGTGAACATCCGGGCCAGTGACGGGGTCAGGCGTTCGGCTTCCGGCGTGGGCACCAGGCGGCCTCCTTCACGCAGGAACAACGAATAGCCCAGCGTCTGCTCAAGCTGCGCCAAGCCCCGCGAGACCACCGGCACGCTGATGCCAAGCTGCGCCGCGCCACCCTTCATCGATCCGCACTCGATCACCGCCCACAGCATTTCCAGCTGACGCAGCCGTATGCCGGGTTCACGTGTGCCTGTGTCTGACTGCGCCATGATGTTGCTCCTTGAAGGGGTTCGTCCGCGATGCTCCGAGAGTCAGCAGTGGGCGCCGGCTCATTTAGCCTTACGCTAATCATGCTGACGCCAAATGTCACGCTTCACCTGCCTTCAAGACGTCATGCCCCTGAAACGACACTCCCCCCGCTGATGAGTCAGCGAGGGGAGTGAGGGACAAGGCATCGATGCGCCAGTCATTCGTTCAGACCGGCCACTCGTTCAGGCCGGTCATTCCTTCAGACCGGCAATGGACGAGCCGTCACGAGAGTGCCAGTACGCCTTCTGCTTCAAACAGCACGCCCTTGGGCAGCTCCTTGACGCCGACGGCAGCACGCGCCGGATACGGCTGGCTGAAGTACTGCTCCATCAAGGTGTTGACCACGCCGAAATTGCTGAGATCGGTCAGGAACAGGTTGACCTTGACCAGCTGATCCAGGCTACCGCCAGCCGCTTCACACACCGCCTTGAGATTGCGGAACACCTGATCGGCCTGAGCCTCGAATCCGCCCTCCACCACGTCCATGGTGGCCGGGTCCAGCGGGATCTGGCCGGACAGGAACACCAGGTTGCCGGTACGCACCGCCTGGGAATAGGGACCGATGGCGGCAGGTGCGGCGTCAGTGGAGATGATCTGCTTGGTCATGCGGGCTTCCTTGTATCGAGTGCTGAAAGAGAGGTCTTGAAGCGTATGGGAGACGCGTCACCTGACAGCGTGCTCAGCGACTCCCTGATGACACGAGACGAGAAACGGGGGCGATCCGGGCCCGCCGACACCGGCAGGCCCTGACGACGGCACATGACATTCAGGCAGCGTAACGACCGAGGTTCAGCCCGTTCGGGTCGATGCCGGGCGTACGCCCGCCGACCAGGTCCGCCAGCAGGCTGGCGCTGCCACAGCTCATGGTCCAGCCGAGCGTGCCGTGTCCGGTGTTCAGCCACAGGTTGTCATACTTGGTGCCACCGATGATCGGCGTGGAATCCGGGGTCATCGGACGCAGGCCGGCCCAGAATTCCGCCTTGGCATAGTCGCCCGCTTCCGGGAAGACATCACGCACCACCATGTTGATGGTCGCACGGCGCTTCTCGAGCAGGGACAGGTCGAAGGACGCAAGCTCCGCCGTACCGCCCACGCGGATGCGATCATCGAAGCGCGTCAGCGCGACCTTGAAGGTCTCGTCCATCACCGTGGACTGCGGCGCGGCATCGGCATTGATGATCGGCACGGTCAGGCTGTAGCCCTTGACCGGGTAGATCGGCAGATCCAGATCCAGATCACGTGCCAGGAAGGGCGAGTAGCTGCCCAGGCACATCACATAGCTGTCGGCGCTCATCTCGCCGCGGTCGGTGATCACCTTCTCGATCCGGCTACCAGTACGCTGGATGCGCTGGATCGTGGTATTGAAGACGAACGTGACGCCCAGGGTGTCACGGCAGTAATCCGCCAGCCGGTTGGTGAACAGATGGCAATCACCGGTCTGATCGTCCGGCAGGTGCAACCCGGCGATGAACTTGCCCGGCACGCGCGCCAGGGCCGGCTCGACGGCGGCGCAGGCCTCGGCATCCAGCAGCTGGTGACGCACGCCACATCCGGCCAGTACCTTCATGTCCTTCTGCACGGCCTCGACCTGGGCCTCGTTGCGGAACAGCTGCAGCAGGCCCTTCTGACGGTCCTCGTAGCGCAGCCCTGTCTCTTCACGCAGCGAATTGATGCACAGACGACTGTATTCCGCGACGCGAACCATGCGCTCCTTGTTCACGGCATAACGGTCCGCATTGCAGTTGGCGAACATCTTGACCATGAACTTGGCCATCTGGGGGTCCATGCGCGGCTGGATCTTGAGAGGCGCGTGCTCCTGGAACATCCACTTGACGGCTTTCTGCGGAATGCCCGGAGCCGCCCAGGGAGAGGAAAAACCGAAGGACACCTGGCCGGCATTGCCGTAGCTGGTTTCCATCGCCGGGCTGGCCTGACGATCCACGACCGTGACCTCATGGCCCTGACGCGCCAGATAGTAGGCACTGGTCACGCCGACGACACCGCTTCCGAGCACAAGAATCTTCATGTTGTTCTACTCCGTGACTGCAACCGCGCTCGGCGGTGGAAGAAAGGGGGTTCCGTGCGCCGCGCACGAAACGTATCGCTTGATCCAGCCCCGAGCAGCAGCGCCGCCTTCAGTGGCTTGACCTCAATTACCCCAGTATAAGAGCGAAATCCGTCACGAATATTCTGTTATTGGCCTCCAATACAGATGATTGATAGCTAATTTTGCCAACCTGCCAGCAATTACGCACAAAAAAGCGGCCATTTTTAGAATGGCCGCTTTTGCACTACGTCAAGGACTCGTCCTGGCAGTCTCACCCTCTCGAACACACCCTCATCGGCATCACGCGGTGGCGCTCTCGACAGGCCCTCGGGAGGGCTTGCCCAGCCCGCCGATCGCCTGACGATAGAGACGCCAGGCCACGATACCGGCCAGCAGATTGCCGATGGCCGCCCCGATCGCGACGCCGCGCAGACCATCGAGCTCAGCGCCCAGCCACACGGCTGGCAGGAAGCACACGAAGAGACGCAGGAAGGACAGCAGCGTGGCCCGTAGCGGCCAACCCAGCGCATTGGCGGCCGAGACCACCAGCATGCAGATTCCCAGGAAGGCATAGCTTGGCAGCATCCAGGGGATCAGCAGGACCAGCGCCGCGCCGACCTCCTCATTGCCGACCAGCAACCGGGACAAGGGGACGGCGAGGAGCGCTACCACCACGCCCAGCACCAACTGCCAGATGATCACGATCCTGGCGACCAGATTCATCAGTCGGCGCACTTCCTGCCAGCGACCTGCGCCGTAGCACCGCCCCAACCAGGGGGGCAATGACATGGTGAGCGCCAGCACCACGATCAAGGAAAAGGTCTCGAGCCGGCAGGCGATCCCCCAGGCGGCCACCTGGGTCTGTCCCAGCGTCGCCACGATGGCCGTGACCAGCATGGCGGACACGGCCGGCATCATCTGCGAAAGGATGGCCGGTGCCGCGATCCCCGTCAGCTGACGCCAGGAGTCCCGCCATTCCTGAACCAACCCCTGCACCGCGATCCACTCTTCCTGCAACAGCTTGAAGGTCGTCACCATCAGGCCGATCACGAAGGCGATCAGCGTCGCCCAGGCAGCCCCCGCCAACCCGAACCCCGGCACGGGGCCGAGACCGAAGATCAGCAGAGGGTCCAGCCCCAGATTGAGCAGACTGGTCACCAGCATCATCACGCCGGGCAGCCGCGTGTTGCCGTGGGCACGAAACAGGCTGTAGAGCACATAGGCCATGGCGCCCACCCAGCTGGCCACCAGCCAGGGGCCCCAGTACGGCTCGATCAGCGAGAGCTCCTGGTCATTGGCGCCCAGCAGATGGAAGGCCGGCGCACGTATCAGCCATAGTCCTACCATCAACAGTGCCAGCAATCCGCCGGAGACCAGCACCACCACACTGCCGAGCCGCCGGGCACGAGCATCCTCCCCTGCCCCCAGCGTGCGTGACACGATGGCGGCAATGGCGATGCCCATGCCGACCTGGACCCCGATGATCAGGAAGGTCAGCGGGAAGGTGAAGGACTGAGCCGCCAGTGGCGCCGTTCCCAGGCGCGACACGAAGGCGGCATCCACCAGATTGAAGCCCAGCAATCCCATGATGCCGATGGTCATCGGCAGTGTGGAACGCCAGAGACGGGACATCAGCTCGCCGGTACTCGGACAGGATGAAGGCGAGGATGTCGAAGAAGTACGAGTTGAAGACATGCAATCACTCCCAGGATGCCAGGCATCGCTGGTCTGAAGAAGAGAACGAGGGCGCTTGAGCTACGCGACGACAGCGCTTGAACGTTGATTCTAGGGATTCCTCCGTCAGGCAGATACCGCCAGCCAGACATGTCTTTGATGCAGTAACGGCAACACGAAGGCGAGAAAATCCGTTGATGCGTAGTATTAGCGGAAACATTGGCCGTGCTAAGCTTCGCCTGTTGACGATGCTGACCCGCTGGGCGACCGGTCTGTCCCTACCGATTGTCCTGCCATCTGCGGGCGGCGTCCCTGTCTGCTGAAGCGCGCCGCAACCCTGAAGAGCAGGACGGCTGCGTGAGCCTTTTCCTGTTGCATCACGAGAGGTCATACCGTGGATAAAGCATCCCGCTTGTTGCTGTTTCTGGATGTCGTGGAAGCACAGAGCTTCTCCAAGGCAGCCGATCATCGTCAGGTCAACCGCTCGGTGGTTTCCAAGCAGATCAGTCGTCTGGAAGAAGAGTTGCAGATTCGTCTCTTCAACCGCTCGACCCGCTCGCTGGCCCTGACCGATGCCGGCCGCGAGATCCATCAGCATGCCTTGCGGCTGCGCGAAGTGCTGGAAGACACCGATGATGTCGCGGGCGCCTACCAGGATGGGCCACGAGGGGTGCTCAAGATCACCAGCCCCAGCCACTTCGGTCGCACCTACGTGGCTCAGGCGGTGCGCCTCTACATGGAGCGCTATCCGGATACCCAGGTGGAAGTCCGTCTGGAAGACCACCTGACCGACCTGATCGGTGGCGGCTATGATCTCGCCATCCGCATGTCGGAACTGGAAGACTCCAACTTGATCGCGCGCCCCCTGGCCGCGCATCGCCATCTGATCTGCGCATCGCCTGCCTTCATCGAACGCCACGGCATGCCGAAGACCCCCGCGGACCTCTCGGGGCTGCCGGCGGCCGTCTATTCACGGGATGGCTTCATTCTCGACCGCCTGCGGGTGTGCAGTGAAAGTGGCGTCGAGGAAAAGGTGGCGCTGGATTCTCGCCTCAAGGTCAATGATGCCGACGTGCTGATCGGAGCCATCAAGTCCGGTGCCTGCTATGGCATGATCTCCGCCATCAACATCAAGGATGAGGTACTGAATGGCGAGCTGGTCCCGCTGCTTACCGACGTGCCGATGAAGCCGCTGCCATCCATCCATCTGGTCTACCCGCATCGCCAGTATCTTCCCCAGAAGACGCGTCGCTTCAGTGATTGCCTGCAGGAAGTCGTCGGGACTCCGCCGGTGTGGGAGCAGCGCATTCCGGGCTTCGAGAACATGTACGGCTACGGCAAGACCTGCAGCTGAGCGCGTCACTTGCCTGTCTGGCGCCCGCTTCTGCTGCATGAAGCACCGAAGGTAAAACGAAAACGCCCGTCATGCAGTCGCATGACGGGCGTTTTCGTTTCCTGTGCCAGACAGGGCTTGCATCCGTCAGCTCAGGCGGCCCCGGGACAGGGGCGAATGCAGGGCTTGTTGCCAAGCCACTGCTTGAGCTCCGGCAGGCGCTTGGGCCGCGCGTAACGGAAGCCCTGCACCAGATGGCAACCCATCTCCACCAGCAGGCGTTCCTGCTCCACCGTCTCGACGCCCTCGGCCAGCACTTCCATGCCGAGGCTATCGGCCAACGAGATGGCATGCGAGACGATGGCGCGGTCACGCGCATCATGATCCAGGCTGCGGACGAACTGCTGGTCCACCTTGAGGCGACAGGCGCGTAGATCCCGGACATAGAGCAGCGAGGCAAAGCCGGTCCCGAAGTCATCGATGGCAAGCCTGACACCTCGGTCGATCAGACCGGTCAAGCGCTCGACGACGCGATCCAGATCCGGCACCCGTGAGGACTCGGTGATTTCCAGCTCCAGCCGCTCGGGGGCGAAGTCGTGCAAGGCGAGCGCCTGTGAGACTCGCTCGGGAAAGCCGGGGTCACGAAATTCCTGGGCCGAGACGTTGATCGCCACCGACAGCGGCTTGCCGTCCGGGGTCACCAGATCCCGCGTCGCCTTGAGAGCAGCATCCATGACACGAGCCCCGACGGTACCGATCAAGCCGTACTGCTCCGCCAGCGGAATGAAGCGCCCAGGCCCGATGGTCCCGAGCTCCGGATGGTCCCAGCGCACCAGCACCTCCACGCCGACCGCCTGACCACTGACCAGATCGAACTGGGGCTGGAAGGCAAGATCGAGCTCTTCGAGATGCTCGCGCAGGTCACTGGTCAGCCGGTAATCGTTGAGGTGACGCATGTGGGCACCGGGCGAGAAGACATGCCAGGCCCCGCAGACATCGATATCGTCCTGCTCGCCATGCAGCATGGCCAGTTCAGCCAGGTGCAGCAGCCGATGCGCGCGACGCGCGTGCTGAGGCGCCAGGCTGATGCCCACCCGCGCGGTGACGGGCAAGGACTTGCCATCCAGGCGCATCAGCGTGACCAGCTGCTCGCACAGCTCGCTGGCCCGCGCGATCAGGGCGACTTCATCGCCGGTGAAGAACAGCGCGAAGGCATTGCCCAGCGGACGACAGACCAGTGCATCGCGGTATTGCAACGACATCGCTTCCGCCACGCGCTCCAGCAGCGGGTCGATACGCTCCGCGCCATGCGCCGAGTTGATGATCTCCAGATGGGTCAGCGAGAGATAGATGATGCCGCCATCGACCGCCTCACCGGACAGCAGCTCGTCCACCTGGGCATTGAAGCGATCACGCGACAGCAGGTTGATCGGCTGCAGTCGACGCAGCGCGATCAGCACCTTGTCGTCCAGTCCGGCAGCGCGCGCTTCGGCCAGACCCGAGAACGGCGCCTTGAGGCGCACGCGGCGCTCACTGACCGGTTCAAGCCGCGGACGCGCCTCACCGAACAGCTCCTTCCAGCCACAGGTATAGGCGACGAGTCGTTCTTCATCGAACACCGCCATTCGCCAGGGAAGATTGGCCTGCTGCACCAGCAGCCAGTGGCCCAGCTCCCCGTCGATCCCCATCATCCACATCCCCGGCTGGCCGCTGAGCCCACAGGGCTCCGGCAGATGCGACAGGGTTCTCGGCAGTTCAGGCTGGTGTTCTGCCTGACGGGCACGGGGTGAGCTCCAGGCGAGCTGGCCGAAGCGGTCGAAGATCCACAGCGGCTCTTCGATGGAGGACAACAACTTGATCAGAATATCGAGAGGCACGCTCACCCCACTGCAGTCACAATGAATAAGGGTCTTGCTATCCCGCCCGCTGACGGTGCAACCGTTACCGCCATCGAGCCCACCTCCGGTCCTTCACATGCCATGTCTCACTTCAACGGCATGTCCTGCACTTTCACCATTACTGCAATCTTTCGCTAATACACTGAGTCTATGTCAGGGCATGGGGCAGGTACCAAGGCTATTTTCTCGCCCCATCAACGCTTGCGATGTCTCGACGCTTTTCCTGAGCCAATGCGGTACGCGCCTCCCGGCCATCCAGAATGTCCTGGTGGCCTCAAAGCGTCCTGGTGGCCTCAAAGCGTCCTGGTGGGCATCAAAGTGTCCTGGTGGCCTCAAAGCGTCCTGGTGGGCATCAAAGTGTCCTGGTGGCCTCAAAGCGTCCTGGTGGCATCAACACCGCGGGAAGAGTAGGATAGGCGCCCGTTTCGCCCGGACCGGATCCCGGGCGCCGAATCCATCGGTCAAAGAAATTCTCCGTCATGACTCTCAACGTCCCGAATTCCGCTGTATCCGCTCCTGCCTCCTCTGCAGAGCGCCCCCGCGCCGTCGTCATCTACTCCGGTGGCATGGACTCCTACACCGTCCTGCACCAGGCGCTGAAGGAGGGCTTCGAGGTACACGCCCTCTCCTTCCATTACGGCCAGCGCCACTCGCGTGAGCTCGACGTCGCACGCCAGGTCTGCGAGTCACTGGGCGTCGCCCACGAAGTCGTCGACATTCGCGCCATCCATGGACTGATCGACAACTCCGCGCTGACCAACAGTGACCAGGCGATGCCCAAGGCCGACTACGACGAGGACTCCATGACCTCGACCGTGGTGCCCAATCGCAACATGATCCTGCTGTCCCTGGCGATCGCCAAGGCCGTCAATATCGAGGCTGGCGTGTGCTTCTATGGTGCCCACGGCGGAGATCACGTGCTCTACCCGGATTGCCGTCCGGAATTCGTCGAGAAGATGAATGCCGTCGCCGCGATCGCCAACTTCTCGCCGGTGGAGATTCGCGCGCCCTTCCTGCACGCCAGCAAGGACGAGATTCTGGCCGCCGGCATCGCCATGCAGCTCGATTACGCCCAGACCTGGACCTGCTATGAAGGCCGTGAACTGGCCTGTGGGGAATGCGGCAGCTGCCGTGAGCGCCTCGCTGCCTTCGCCGCCCATGGGCTAAGCGATCCGCTCGGGTATGACTCGACCGATTCGGCCAAGGGCGCAGGCACTCTCTGATGTATACGGTAAAGGAAGCGTTCTACACCCTGCAGGGCGAAGGTGCTCGCGCAGGGCGCGCCAGCGTGTTCTGCCGCTTTGCGGGCTGCAATCTGTGGAGTGGTCGTGAGCAGGACCGCGACACCTCGGTCTGTCGCTTCTGCGACACCGATTTCGTCGGCACCAACGGCCAGAATGGCGGCAAGTTCCGCACCGCAAGCGAGCTGGCGGACTTCCTGGCCAGCCTGTGGCCGGAACACTCCGGCATCGCCACGCCCTATGTGGTCTTCACCGGCGGTGAGCCACTGTTGCAGCTCGACCGCGAACTGGTGGACGCGATGCACGCCCGCGGCTTCGAGATCGCGGTGGAGACCAACGGCACCGTCACGCCGCCCGCCGGCATCGACTGGCTATGCGTCAGCCCCAAGGGTGCCAGCGAGCTGGTCCTCACCGGCGGCGATGAGCTCAAGCTCGTCTACCCGCAGCCGGAGGCGCTGCCGGAGCGCTTCGTCAGCCTGGACTTCGCGCACTTCTATCTGCAGCCACTGGATACCGCCGCCCTGGATGCCCTGCCCGCGCCAGCCGCCGCTCGCGAGCATTATCGCGAGGTACTGGCGACGGATACGCCGATGAACCAGTGCGTCAGTTACTGCATGGCCAATCCCCAGTGGCAGCTATCGCTGCAGACTCACAAGATCAGTGGTATCGATTGATGACGGCAATGACTTCCAAGACCCTGTTCGTCAGGGCCCTCACCGCGGTGGATGCCTCGGTGTGGAGCAATACCCGCGGCCTGCATGGCATCAGTCAGCATCTGGACCTGGAGCTGGACGGCGCCGTCGGCCATGACGGCATGCTGTTCGACTTCGGCGACGTCAAGCCGTGGGCCAAGCGCATGATCGACCAGGACGCCGATCACACCTTGATCGTGCCCAGTCAGGCCGACGGCGTGAGCGTCACGGACTGCCCGGAAGGACTGTGTCTGCGCTTCACCCAGCCCTATGCCATGGAAGTGCGCGGCCCGCGTCAGGCCTTCTGCCTGCTGCCGGTGGCCGAGGTCACCACCGTGGTGCTGGCCAACCACTTCGAGAAGCTGCTGACGCGCCGCCTGCCGCCGCGCGTCGAGGCGCTGCGCGTGCGCCTGCGCGATGAGTGCATCGAGGGTGCCGCCTACACCTACAGTCATGGCCTGCGTCATCACAGCGGCAACTGTCAGCGTATCGCGCATGGTCACCGCTCTCCGCTGGTCATCGAACGCAATGGCGTGCGTGACACGGCACTGGAAGCCGAGTGGGCCGAGAAGCTCAATGACCGCTACCTGGCCGAAGAAGGCGATCTGATCGACCGTCCCGGCCGTGAGCTGGTGTTCAGCTATGAGGCACCGCAGGGCAGATTCCGCATTCGCCTGCCGCGCAAGCAGGTCTGGTTGCTGCCGACACCGACCACCATCGAGTGGATCGCCGACTGGCTGGCGCGCCAGATCGCTCTCGACAGCGGCGACAGCATTCGCGTCGAAGCCTATGAAGGGATCAACAAGGGCGCCATCGCGCGGCACACGCCAGAGACCGCCCGCCAGCCGCTGGTGCTGCCTGAGCATGAGGAAATGCCCGCCACATCATGACGCAGACCGCCCACCACCTCGCGGCCACTCCCGCATCCGGCTGCCGCGCCGGCTGCGGGGGGTGCTGCATCGCGCCTTCCATCTCGAGCCCGATTCCCGGCATGCCCAATGGCAAGCCGGCAGGCGTGCGCTGCGTGCAATTGGATGACGAGAATCTGTGCAAGCTGTTCGGTACGCCACAACGACCGGCCGTGTGTGGCAACTTCGACTTCGATATCGAGCTGTGTGGCAATTCAAGCGAAGAGGCTCTGCGCCTGATCGGCGAGTGGGAGCGCCTGACGTGAGAGACGCCCCTGAGGGATAGATCTCAGCTCACTCGCCGAAGAAATTGAAGGGCCTGGCGGCACCCTCGCTGCGACAGGCCAGCAAGGCGGCATTCAGCTGACGGGAATCCGCCAGCGGCAACGCAGTCGCCATCCCCTCCTGCCCCTGCTCCCCCAGCGGTGCGATCAACTCGAGTCGTGAGTCCTCGCGCCAGCTGGAAGGCGCAAGTTCGGCACGCCCCTTGGCACGGTTATAGCTGCGCCAGCCTTCCGTCGTGTGAAAGATGCCCTTCACCCGCCAGTCGCGCGGCAGTCCATCCAGCCACCGGGTAAGCTGATCAAGATCGAACACCTCGCCCGCCACGATTCGCCATCCCAGACTGGCATGCTCAAGCCCTTCGGCCTGCTCGATCACCGGTGCGCCGGGCAATGGCATCACGCCTGAGGCTGACGACTTTTCACTGGTGGAGGTCTCCTGCGCCAGACGCGCCCTATCCCGCGCAGCGCGATGGGCAGCCGGCATGCTGATCTCGGGCTGGTTCTCACGATCTTCGCTGACGTGATGATCTTCGCTGGCGCGCAAGCCGCCCTGGCGATGGGATTCACGCCCTGCTGGCAGCAGCCAATCGATCAGCGTGACCTCCTGACCGTCCATGCGTGCCTGGGCCGGCAGGCTTTCGCCGTCGGCTCTGCCCAGCTCACCCACCCAGCGCTTGCGCGGCCACATCCCTTCCAGAAACTCATGCGCGGCCGCCAGCTGCTCATCAGTCGCCAGATCCCGCTTGCTGAGCACCACGCCCCCCGCCAGCGTCAGCTGGTCCTGGAAGGTGCCGTGTTCACGCGTGCGGGTATCGTCCAGTGCACGCGGGTCCAGCAGGGTGATGACCTCCTCGAGCTCAAGCGCGGAGGCCAGCCCTTCACTGCGCAGTACATCGATCAACCCTGCGGGATGTCCCAGCCCCGAGGGCTCGATGATCAGACGATCAGGACGGGTCTGATGGATCAGGCTGACCAGTCCCGCCTGCAGCACGAAGGCCAGCTGACAGCACAGGCACCCGCCGGGCAGCCCCTTGACGCTGACATCCTCGCGTCCGGCAAACAGCGCCTGATCGATCCCCACCTGCCCGAATTCATTGACCAGGATCGCCCAATGCTCATCCGCCGGCTTGGCCGCGACCAGTGCCTGGATGAAGCTGCTCTTGCCGGTTCCCAGAAAGCCGGTGATCAGATGCACCGGTATCCGCGTGTGACGTGCTAAATCCGTCGAGGCGTCGCCGGTATCGGCGCCGCGTGAAGCCAGAGACATGCTGAATTCTCCGCAGGATGAAGGGCATGCAAAAGGTTATAGAGTAACAAAATAAGCCCGCACATGACGCAATCCGGCAATCGGCAAGCCCCCGCCAAGGGGACATACGCAAAACCCCTCGCCACCAGGGGTGACGAGGGGTTTCAGGCTTGCCTTGCGCCCTGACTGACGTGCGTGATCAGGCAGCGCGGGTCAGGATACGACGCGCCACGTCCGGCGTGATGTCACCGTGCTCGCCGATGGCAGTGAAGCCATGACGTGCCAGGTTGTCGACCAGCTGGTCGATGCTGTCGGCACCGATGCCGGCTTCGCTCAACGATACCGGCGCGCCCATGCGGGTGAAGAATTCACGCGTCTTGTCGATGGCAGCGCGGGCGACGCTTTCGTCATCACCGTCCAGCCCCCAGACACGACGACCATACTGCGCCAGCTTGGCACGCTTGGCCTCGAACATTTCTTCCCACAGTGCCGGCATCACGATGGTCAGGGTGCGGCCATGATCGACACCGTGCAGTGCGGTGATCTCGTGACCGATCATGTGCGTGGCCCAGTCCTGCGGCACACCACGCCCGATCAGCCCGTTGAGGCCCAGGTTGGCGGCCCACATGATGTTGGCACGCACGGCCAGGTCATCCGGCTGGCTCAGTACCTTGGGGCCTTCCTCGATCAAGGTCAGCAACAGACCCTCGGAGAAGCGATCCTGGACCGGCGCGTTGACCGGGTAGGTCAAATACTGCTCGCTGACGTGCACGAAGGCATCGACGACACCGTTGACGCTCTGGCGCTCCGGCAGGGTCAGGGTGGTGGCCGGGTCCAGCACCGCGAAGCGCGGGTAGGCCAGTTCGCTGAACATCGGCAGCTTGTCGTGGGTCTCGTAATTGGTGACCACGGCATTGCCGTTGGACTCGGAGCCAGTGGCCGGCAGGGTCAGCACCACTCCCAGCGGCAATGCCGTCTCGGGATGCTTGCCTTCGGCGAGAATCTCCCACGGATCACCGGCGTGACAGGCGGCCAGCGCGAGGAACTTGCTGCCATCGGCGACGCTGCCTCCCCCGACTGCCAGCAGATAATCGACCTTCTCGCGCTTGATGACCTCCAGCGCTTCCAGCAGGGTGTGATAGCTCGGATTCGGCTCGATGCCGCCGAAGCTCCACCACTGATGGCCCTCCAGTGCCGCTTCCACCTGATCCATTACACCGTTGCGCTTGATCGACCCGCCACCGTAGGTGACCAGCACGCGGGCATCGGCGGGAATCTCGTCACGCACCTTGGCGATCTGGCCGGCACCGAAGTGCACGCGGGTCGGGTTCTGATAGGTAAAGTCCTGCATGATGCTCTCCTCGCAGAGTCAGGGGCGGCACGGCGGCAATGCAGAACGCCGCCATGATCAGGCGCCACCTGACACAGGGTGTCGCGTGAGGGCCTGGTGACACGAAAACGAAATGAAGACGTCACCACCCCACGAATGTTGCGCACATTCTAGAGCAGCATCTACGACGAAAGTAGAGCACAGTGCGCACGTCTTTGGTTCGTGTGAATCACCAATCGCATCGCGACGTGACAGCTTCTCACAAACGCGAAAGGCTCGCCGTGGCGAGCCTTTCGTGAATGCCTGAGCACCGCGCGTACGCGAGGCGTCAGGTGTCCGGGGCTTCAGTGCTGCCGTCTCAGGTTAAAGACGTACCAGCATCTTGCCCTTGTTGGCGCCTGTGAACAGCTTGAGGAAGGCGTCCGGCGTCTGTTCCAGTCCCTCTTCCACCGTCTCTTCGTAGTCGATATCGCCCTTGGCGACCTGCGGCCCCACTTCCTCGAGGAAGCGGCTGTAGTTGTCCCAGTGGTCAAAGACGATGAAGCCCTGCATGCGCGCCCGGCGAATCAGGATCATCGAGATATTGGAGGGCCCCGCCGCCACCTCGGTATCGTTGTAGCTGGAGATCATGCCGCAGACGGCGATGCGTGCACCGACGTTCAGGTTGTTGAGCGCCGCCACCAGGCAGTCACCACCGACATTCTCGTAGTAGACATCGAAACCGTCCGGGCAGGCCTCCTTGAGCGCTTTCGTCAGCTGCTCAGCATCCTTGCCCTTGTAGCTGACTGCCTTGACGCCGCGCGCCTCCAGCCAATCCAGTTTCTCCTGGCTGCCGGCGATGCCGACGACAGTCCCGCCCTTGGCCTTGGCCAGCTGCACGGCGAGCGAGCCGACCGCACCGGAGGCCGCGCTGACCAGCACGTTGTCGCCCTCTTTCATCTCGGCGATGATGTTCAGACCGGTCCAGGCTGTCATGCCCGGCATGCCCAGCACGCCCAGGTAGGCCTGCTCCGGCACGTCGATGCTCGGCAGCGGCTCGACCTGGTCGCCAGACAGCTGCGCGATATCACGCCAGCCGCCCATGTGACGCACCTTGTCGCCGGTCTTGAAGCGAGAGTCGCGTGACTCGATCACCTCACCGACTGCCGCACCCTGCAGCGGCTCATTGAGCTCGAAGGGGTCAATATAGGTCTTGGCGCCACTCATGCGGCCACGCATGTAGGGATCGACGGACAACCAGCGGTTGCGAATGCGCACTTCCCCTTCGCCAAGCTCGCTCAGCGCCTCTTCACGCAAGGTGAACAGGTCGCGTTCCGGAGTGCCTTTCGGATAGTCGGTGATCGTGTAATAGCGTGTCTGCATGAAATGCTCCTTGCGAATGATCTGGTCAAACGTCACGTGATCAGAATCGTCATCAGGCAGGTGGCCCGAGGCCTTGACCGTGTGACGACGGGTCGCCGCAATCGTTCCCCGGCGACGAAGTCCCACCAGATTACTCGCGCTCCCGATATCACACCAATGACAGAAACTGAATTCCGGTATGCATGAGACTGATATCATGCGTGGTTGAAAATACGCACCTTCATCCCCGTCCGGGGCCTCTTCACCACCGGAAACTTCCCGCCATGCATCTGGCTGAACTCGCTCGCCATGACCTCAACACGCTGGTCGCGCTGCATGCGCTGCTGGAAACGCGCAGCGTGTCTCGGGCCGCGGAGCGCCTCAACCTGAGTCAACCTGCCGTTTCACGTACCCTGGCTCGGCTGCGCGAGGCCTTTGACGATCCCCTGTTCGTGCGTGCGCAACGCGGCCTGCGCCCCACGGCACGTGCCGAGGCGCTCAGACAGCCTCTCGCGCGCCTGCTCCAGGAGCTGGGCGCACTGCTGGCCCCCCCCGAATTCTCGCCAGCCGACAGCCAACGCCGCTTCCAGCTGGCCACCACCGACTATGGCATGCACGCCTTCGTGGCACCGCAGATAGCGCCGCTGCATGACCAGGCGCCCGGCATCCGCCTGGACATCCAGGCCTATGGGGGCAATGTCGAACAACAGCTGGAGGAAGGGGGGCCGGAGCTTGCGATGTGCGTGCCCACCGCCAAGGTGCCGGCCGGCGTGCATGGGCGTGAGATCGGGGATGACCAGTTCGTCTGCGTGATGCGCAAGGACCACCCGCTGGCAGCGAAGGAGACATTGAGTCTGGAGGACTTCGTCGCCGCCGGCCATCAATTGATCAGCATGGGCGGTGATGAGCGTGGTGCGGTGGATCTCAAGCTGGCGGAGCTGGGCTTGAGTCGGCAGGTCGTCATGCGCCAGCCCCACTTCCTGGCCGCCTTCAGTGTCACCTGCCATAGCGATCTGCTGCTATGCGTTCCGGGCTGCCTGGCCATCAGCATGCTGGATCAGCTACCGCTGGTGCTGCGCCCGCTGCCCATCGCCATCAAACGCTTCTCCTACTGGCTGGTGTGGCACGAACGCCTGCATCATGACGCCGGGCATCGCTGGCTGCGTCAGTCTCTCTCGACAGGCATTCAAGCCCGCCACCGCGAACTCTCCCATCGGCTGCGTCAGCGCCTCACGCCGTGACACTGTCGTGACTGCGGGAATGTGCGCAGGATTGACTCGGCACTGCCCCAGAAATTGCCCCGACACTGAGCCAAAAAAAGACCGCCACCCCATGGGGTGGCGGTCTCTGGTGGCAGAGGTCAGGACGTGATTCTCAAGGGAGGCAATGCCTCGAGTGAGACGTGACGGTACTCACGTCCGTTGCTCCGTGCTCACTTGCGCTCGATATCGGCACTCTCGCGCAAGGATTCCTGCAGCCCCTCGACGGCTGACTGGGCCTGCAGGCGCATCGCCAGACGCGACAGGAACTGGTCCATGTCACCCGGCTCGGCCTCTCCTATATCGGTCAACGCGATCAGGGCGATGCCGCCCTTGAGGGCTGCCTTGCCATACACCGGCTGGTCTGCCTCGGGATGCGGCAGCGCGAAGGCCTGCTTGACCAGATTCTCAGGCAGCTGGGAATCTCCCTGACGGCTGACGTCGTCTGCGTCGCGCCAGTCGATCCCTTCCAGCGACTTGCCTTCACGCAGCGCCTCGATGCGCGTCTGTGCCAATGCCTCAAGCGCCTTGGCGGTCTTGTCCGCCTTGGCTTCACGCTGCACCTGCTGCTTGACCTCGTCGAGGGCCAGCGTGGTAGCTGGACGCTGCTCGAGCACGCGCAGCACCAGACGGCGACTGTCGTCGAGTTCGATCACATCGCTGTTGTAGCCTTCCTTGAGCACTTCGTCATCGAAGGCAGCCGCCATCACACCCGGCTCGGACAGCAGTTCGTCGTCATTGTCCTGTGCCACCCAGTCGGTCTTCTCCAGCGGAAGATCCAGATCCTCGGCAACGCTGGCCAGATCATCCGCCGCGAAGCTTTCATCCTTGAGCAGCTGCGCCTTCTCATTGAAGGTGTCACGCGAGGCTGACTTGCGCGCCTGGGTGAGCAGTTCATCACGCATTTCGTCGAACGGCGCGATATCGAGCCCGGTCACCTTGATCAGGTGCAGGCTGTCGCCGGTATCGACGATGTCCGAGACCTGCCCTTCATCCAGCGCGAAGGCGACGTCATCGAAGTCTTCGCCGAAGATACCGCGGGTGATCACTCCCAGCTCACCGCCATCCTCGGCCGTGGAGCTGTCTTCGGAGACCTCGGCCGCCACCTTGGCGAAGTCTTCGCCGTTGGCGAGTGCGTCACGTGCACCTTCGAGCTTGGCACGTGCAGCCGCCACATCATCGCCCTTCTCGACCATGATGTGCGCGATCTCGCGCGGTGCATCGGCACGCTTGGCGGCATATTCGGCCTTGAGCGTGTCTTCACTGATCTCGCCGCCGTCGGCCAGCTCATTCTGATCCAGCAGCACATAGGCCAGCTTGACCTGGGCCGGACGCCGATAGTTGTCCTGATGGCTGTCATACCAGGCGGTCAGCTCATCCTCGTTCAGGGTGACCGGCGACTCGAGGTCGGCCTGACTCAGGGTGGCGTAACGGAAACTGCGCGTCTGACGCTGAAGCTGGCTGAGGGTCTCTTCTTCGCCCGGCAGCACGAAGGCACTGGCAGCGAAGCCATCGGTCAGCTGCTGACGCAGGGTGTCGCTGCGCAACTGCTCGCGGAAGGACGTCGGCGAGTAGCCGGCGCTGGCCAGACGATTGCGGAAGACGTCGGCGTCAAAGCGGCCCTGGTCATCCTGGAATTCCGGGAAGCTGACGATCAGTTGATCGAGCTGTTGTTCTGAGAGGTGCAATCCACCCTCTTCGGCGTACTGGTCCAGCAGACGGGAATCGATCATCTGGGTGATGATCTGATTGCGTGCCTCACGCTCCTGTTCGGGAGCGACCTGTCCGGAACGGATGGCACGTTGCACTTCGGTCTCAACTGACTGACGGCTGATCTTGTCGCCATTGACGCTGGCGATCTCATCACTGCTGCCAGTGAAGGCACCAATGATCGACTCAACGCCGAAGAAGGCAAAGGTGACGACGATAAAGCCAACGATCGTCTTGGCCACCCAGCCATGCGACCGGTCTCGAATTCGTTGCAGCATGCGGGCCTCGAGCTACAGGGAAGGAAATGGCCTCTAGGGCCGCGAATCAGTGACTGTTGATTATACGCATGACGCCGACAGATGCAGGTGCCTTTGGTAGCGGCAGAAGCAGGGTCACCGCAGATTGCCCATGATATCAGTCACAAAAAAAGCGCATCGCCAGGCGATGCGCTTCGATTTCCTGGTGCCGACCTGACAGACAACGATGTCCTGACAGGGCGGCACCACGTCACCGGGTACCTGCAAGAGCAGGCAGTCCTCAGTTGACGGCGTCTTTCAGTGCCTTGCCAGCCTTGAAGCTCGGCACCTTGGCAGCACTGATTTCGATCGGATCGCCAGTCTGCGGGTTACGGCCAGTACGAGCAGCGCGCTCCTTGACAGTAAAGGTGCCGAACCCGACCAGTGCCACGGTCTCACCTTTCTTCAGGCTATCAGTGACGGTGTCGACCATCGCATCGAGTGCACGGCTAGCTGCTGCTTTCGGAATATCGGCAGATGCAGCAATGGCTTCGATCAGCTCGGATTTATTCACTCTTCACCCCTTGAATTTGCAAAAAAATTACCAGAAATCAGCGCGAAAATTACGGGTGCTAAACGCGATCGCGACGAAGCGGAGTTTATAGCAACGCCCTCAAACGACTGTCAAGCAACCTCACGCGCAAAACCGCACCACGCCGCCGTTTCGACAACGGCATGGCCAGAAATATCCATCAATGTGTACTGATGACTGACTGACGACCACTGGCATCGTCCTGTCGAGATTCATCCGGCTCACTTGAAGACTTTTCCGCCAGAGCCACCTCAAGAACTTCATCGATCCAACGCACGGGGCGAATGTCCAATGCATCCTTGATGGTGTCCGGGACCTCCTTGAGATCACGGCGATTCTCTTCGGGAATCAATACGAGCTTTATACCACCGCGTCGCGCTGCCAGCAATTTCTCCTTGAGGCCGCCGATCGGCATGACTTCGCCGCGCAGGTTGACCTCACCGGTCATCGCCACATCACAGCGCACGGGGCGCCCACAGTAAGCGGACACCATCGCGGTGACCATGGCAGCCCCCGCACTGGGGCCGTCCTTCGGCGTGGCACCTTCCGGCACGTGAATGTGCAGGTCTTCCTTCTCGAAGCGTTCAGCCTCGATACCGAAGGACTCGGCGCGTGCGCGCACGACGGTATGCGCTGCACTGACCGACTCCTTCATCACGTCGCCCAGCGAGCCTGTCTTGCTGACACGGCCCTTGCCGGGCGTGACCACCGACTCGATGGTCAGCAGCTCACCGCCGACGGACGTCCAGGCCAGACCCGTCACGCGCCCGATCTGGTCCTCGGCATCCGCGAGACCGAAGCTGTACTTGCGGACACCCGCGTAATGCTCGACCTGCTCGGCCTCGAGGTGCATGGAAGACAGCGCACCTTCCTTGGCCTCGGCGACCACGCGCTCGCGCACGATCTTGCGGCAGACCTTGGCGATCTGGCGTTCCAGCTCACGCACACCGGCTTCACGCGAATAGTAACGAATCAGCTCGAGCACGGAGGCTTCACTGAAGGTCAGCTCGCCTGGCTTCAGGCCATTGGCCTTGAGCTGCTTGGGGGCCAGGTAGCGCATCGCGATGGCCAGCTTCTCGTCTTCGGTGTACCCCGGCAGACGGATGATCTCCATGCGATCACGCAGCGGCCCCGGAATGTTCATCGAGTTCGAGGTACAGATGAACAGGGTCTCGGACAGATCGTAATCCAGTTCGAGGTAGTGATCGGCGAACTTGTCGTTCTGCTCCGGGTCCAGCACCTCAAGCAGCGCCGAGGCCGGATCACCACGGTGATCCATGCCCAGCTTGTCGATCTCGTCGAGCAGCACCAGCGGATTCTTGACGCCGGTCTTGGTCATGCGCTGGATGATCTTGCCCGGCAAGGCGCCGATGTAGGTGCGACGGTGGCCACGAATCTCGGATTCATCCCGCACGCCACCCAGCGCCATGCGAGTGTACTGACGATTGGTGGCGCGAGCGATGGACTTGCCCAGCGACGTCTTGCCGACACCCGGCGGTCCTACCAGACACAGCACCGGCCCCTTGAGCTTCTTGACGCGCTTCTGCACGGCGAGATACTCGAGGATGCGTTCCTTGACCTCGTCGAGACCGTAGTGGTCCTCATCGAGCACCCTGGCGGCGTGATCAATGTCGTGACGCACGCGGGTGCGCTTCTTCCACGGCACGTCGCACAGCCAGTCCAGGTAGGTGCGCACCACGGTCGCCTCAGCGGACGTCGGGCCCATCATCTTGAGCTTGTTGAGCTCCTGATTGGCCTTTTCCTCGGCGTCCTTGGGCATGCCGGCGTCCTTGATGCGACGCTCATACTGCTCGACCTCATTGGGCACGTCATCCAGCTCACCCATTTCCTTCTGGATGGCCTTCATCTGCTCATTGAGATAGTACTCGCGCTGCGACTTCTCCATCTGCTCCTTGACGCGGGTACGAATGCGCTTCTCGACCTGCAGCAGGTCGATCTCGGCTTCGATCAGCGTCATCAGGTGCTCGATGCGGTCGCGCACCTTGTCCATCTCGAGCAGCGCCTGCTTGTCATCGATGCCCAGTGACAGGTGGGCACTGATGGTATCCACCAAGCGACTCGGGTCCTCGATGCCCTGCAGGCTGCCCAGCACTTCATTGGGCACCTTCTTGGACAGCTTGACGTACTGCTCGAACTGGTTGAGCAGAACGCGTACCAGGGTCTCCTGCTCGCGCTCGGACAGCGGCTGGCTGTCACGCAGCACGACATCGGCGATGCTGTGACCGTTGTCATGCAGACGAATCGCCTGGATATCGGCGCGTGAGCTGCCCTCGATGAGCACCTTGACGGTGCCATCGGGAAGCTTGAGCAACTGCATGATGTCGGCGACGGTCCCGATCGCGAAGAGATCCTCGGCAGTCGGGTCGTCCTGGCTGGCTTCACGCTGTGCCGCAAGCAGGATCTTCTTGTCGCCTTCCATGGCCACTTCGAGGGCCTGGATCGACTTTTCCCGGCCGACGAACAGCGGAATCACCATCTGGGGATAGACCACCACATCCCGCAGCGGCAGCAGCGGAAGTGTCAGGGTCTGATCATCGTTCTGCTCCATGGCAGACGTTCCTCGGTATTCTGTGGGTGGGCCGCCTCACACGGCTCTCTGATACAGAGACCATGGGGGCAAGGTCATGATTTTGCAATGATCCTGAGACGCATGGGCGGTAACTCAACGCTGAATGAAGCCGCACGCGAGTCATGAGGAACATTGCCAGAGAGGCGAGTGACGAAGGCAAACGCAACGGGGGGCCTTGCGGCCCCCCGTTGGTGCGACTCAGGCCTGGACGCTTCAGCCGTCCTTGCCGGCCACCTTGCCCTGACTCTTCTCTTCGCTCTGGGAGTAGATCAGCAGCGGCTTGCTGTCGCCGGCAATCACTGACTCATCCACTACCACCTTGCTGACATTCTCTTCCGAAGGAATGTCATACATGGTATCGAGCAGCACGCCCTCGAGAATCGAGCGCAGACCACGTGCGCCGGTACGACGCTCGATGGCCTTGCGAGCCACGGCACGCAGTGCGTCTTCACGCAGGTCCAGCTCGACATCTTCCATCTCGAACAGGCGCGAGTACTGCTTGACCAGCGAGTTCTTCGGCTCGGTCAGGATCTGTACCAGCGCGTCCTCGTCCAGCTCGGTCAATGTCGCGATGACCGGCAGACGCCCGACGAACTCGGGGATGAGACCGAACTTGACCAGATCACTCGGCTCGACATCCGCCAGTACGCGACCAACCGTCTTCTCGTCCTGCTTGCTCTTGACCTCGGCATTGAAGCCGATGCCACCCTTCTCGGCGCGCTCACGGATCACCTTGTCCAGACCGGCGAATGCACCGCCGACGATGAACAGGATGTTGGCCGTGTTGACCTGCAGGAACTCCTGCTGAGGATGCTTGCGCCCGCCCTGCGGCGGCACCGAGGCAGTGGTGCCCTCGATCAGCTTCAGCAGTGCCTGCTGCACACCTTCACCCGAGACATCACGGGTGATGGAAGGGTTGTCAGACTTGCGGGAGATCTTGTCGATCTCATCGATGTAGACAATGCCGCGTTCGGCCTTCTCGACATCGTAATCGCACTTCTGCAACAGCTTCTGGATGATGTTCTCGACATCCTCACCGACGTAACCCGCTTCGGTCAGGGTGGTCGCATCCGCGATGGTGAAGGGAACGTTCAACAGGCGTGCCAGCGTCTCGGCCAGCAGCGTCTTGCCGCTACCGGTCGGGCCGATGAGCAGAATGTTGGACTTGCCCAGCTCCACTTCGTCCGCTGCCTTCTGACCGGCACGCAGACGCTTGTAGTGGTTGTACACCGCGACGGACAACACGCGCTTGGCGCGGTCCTGACCGATCACGTAGTCGTCGAGAGTCGAGCGAATCTCACGCGGCGCCGGCAGGCGATCATCATCACCTTCGGCGTCGGCTTCGAGGACCTCTTCGCGAATGATGTCATTGCACAGATCGACACATTCGTCGCAGATGTAGACGGAAGGTCCCGCGATCAGCTTGCGCACTTCATTCTGATTCTTGCCACAGAAGGAGCAGTACAGCAGTTTGCCGTTCTCGTCCTTGCCTTTGCCGTCAGCCATTCGCGTACCTCTCAATGGCGGTGACTCCCCGGGGAGTCACCGGAAATGCATGTTTACCGACGTCAGGTCAGCCGTGTGCGTGGATCATTCCACGTCCGGACGGCGTTCCAGCACGGCGTCGATCAGGCCGTACTCCATCGCCTGATTGGCGGCCATGAAGTTGTCACGGTCCGTATCGTTGGCGATGGTGTCGAAGTCCTGTCCCGTATGGTGCGCGAGAATGCGGTTCAGCTTCTCGCGAATGGTCAGGATTTCCTTGGTGTGGATCTCGATGTCCGTTGCCTGGCCCTGGTAGCCACCCAGCGGCTGGTGAATCATCACACGAGAATTGGGCAGCGCGTAACGCTTGTCAGCGGCACCGCCTGCCAGCAACAGTGCCCCCATGCTGGCCGCCTGGCCGATGCATACGGTGGACACGTCGGGCTTGATGAACTGCATGGTGTCGTAGATCGCCATCCCTGCAGTCACGGAGCCACCCGGCGAGTTGATGTACAGATGGATGTCCTTGTCCGGGTTTTCAGACTCGAGGAACAACAGCTGAGCCACGACCAGATTGGCCATGTAATCCTCAACCGGGCCCACAAGGAAGATCACCCGTTCCTTCAGCAGGCGGGAATAGATGTCATAGGCCCGTTCGCCGCGAGCATTCTGCTCGACAACCATCGGAACCAGACCGCCTGCATTCTTGATGTCGAAGTCGTTCATGGGGGCTTCCTTCATCCGATGACATTGATATCCATTGAGCATGCCACTTTACCCTGCCCACTGACCAGAGACCCGGCCGTAGCCGGGTCCTGGAATCACATGCAGAAAGTCAGCACGCTAGGTCAGCAGACAGGTATCAGGCCTGCTCTTCTGCTTCTGCCGCTTCTTCTTCGGCTTCTTCCTGCTGCTGTGCTGCCTGCAGGGCTTCCTGGTAGGACATGGTAACGTCCTTAACCTGAGCCTGTGTCAGCAGCTTGTCAACGGCCTTCTCTTCGAGCAGGACGGACTTGAGCTGGTTGCGAGCCTGTTCGTTGGAACCATAGTACTCGGTGACCTGAGCCGGATCCTGATACTGCTGGGCCATTTCTTCAACGCGAGCGTTGAGCTCTTCGTCGCTGACGTCCATCTCGTTGCTGCTGACGACTTCGCTGAGCAGCAGGCCAGTCTTGACGCGCTGTACGGCCTGGTCCTGGAACAGCTCACCCGGCAGCTGGGAGACGTCGAAGTCTTCGCCCAGACCGAACTGCTGTGCTGCCTGACGCTTCAGGCCGTCGATTTCCTGATCCGCCAGTGCCTGCGGAACGAGGATGTCATTGGCCTTGGTCAGCTCAGCCAGCACCTGCTGCTTGACGCGATTCTCGATCGCGTTCTTCAGCTCGCGCTGCATGTTCTTCTTCACTTCCACCTTGAAGCTTTCGACATCGGCAGCTTCCAGGCCGAACTGGGCGATGAACTCTTCGTTCACTTCCGGCAGTTCCTGAGCCTTGACGGCGTGGACCTTGACCTTGAAGGTCGCTTCCTGACCGGCGAGGTGCTCGGCCTGGTAGTCAGCCGGGAAGGAAACCTTGATTTCCTTGTCGTCGCCAGCAGAAGCACCGACCAGCTGCTCTTCGAAGCCCGGGATGAAGCTGTTGGAACCCAGCACCAGCTCGTGGCCTTCAGCGCTGCCGCCTTCGAAGGCTTCTTCACCGAGGAAGCCTTCGAAATCGATCTTGACCTGGTCGCCGTCAGCGGCAGCACGCTCGACGTCGGTCCAGGAGGCATTCTGCTTGCGCAGGGTCTCGATCATCTCTTCGACGTCGGCGTCGGTCACTTCGGCCTGCGGACGCTCGATTTCAGCGCCTTCGATCGGCTTCAGCTCGATTTCCGGGTAGATTTCCAGAGTCGCGACGAACTCCAGATCCTTGCCGGCTTCATCGACGGTGGCATCGATCTTCGGCCAGCCAGCCGGGTTCAGTTCGTTTTCGGTGACGGCGGTCACGTAATGCTGGCGCATGATCTCGCCAACGATCTCGTTGCGCACGTCCTTGCCGTAACGCTGTTGCACCACTGCCATCGGCACGTGGCCCTTGCGGAAGCCGTTCAGACGAACGGTCTTGGCGGTTTCCAGAAGACGGGCGTTGACGGCCTGGTCGACTTCAGAAGCCGGCACCGTGATGGTGACCTTGCGCTCGATCGGAGAAGTCGTTGCGACAGAAGCTTGCATGAAAGTTCCTCTACCCACTGGTGGCGTTCGAATCATAAAGGCGAAGATTGTAGAAACCCCGCCACGCGCTGGCAAGCGCGGATATGACCTGCCATATGGTGCCTTGGTCCAAGATATTCAAGGAGCCAGGCCTTTTTCTGCTCCGTCCTCCCGCCTGACAGGCGCATGGAGCGCCCGTCAACCCGGTCAGATCGCAGACGAAGCAGTGCGAAAAAACACGAAAAAAGGGGGAGAAAGCCATTGGCCTTCTCCCCCTTTTGCGGCATGCCGCCCGCCCAAGCGGGACAGGCAGCATCCTGATATTCATCGAGACGTGGGGTGGATGATGGGGTTCGAACCCACGACCACCGGAGTCACAATCCGGGGCTCTACCACTGAGCTACACCCACCACTTCTGGAGGTTGGACAGAAAGCCTGCCGTCTCCATCTCGTTGATACTGCTCAAGCTGACATGCAATGGGGTGGATGATGGGGTTCGAACCCACGACCACCGGAGTCACAATCCGGGGCTCTACCACTGAGCTACACCCACCACTGCATGAACACCTTCACATCGTCTGGTCGCCATCATCAGGCTCAATGAAGAGCAATCCGATTCCCATCATGACAACAATCGCTATCGTGATGGCACGCCCAGCAGGACTCGAACCTGCAACCTACGGCTTAGAAGGCCGTTGCTCTATCCGGTTGAGCTATAGGCGCAGAAACTGATGCTGCGAGTCAACCTCCGGACAAAGCCTTGAATGCGTGTCTCGAAAGACCGAAGTCTTGCGAGGTGCTGCATTCAAATGGTCGGGATAGAGGGATTCGAACCCCCGACATCCTGCTCCCAAAGCAGGCGCGCTACCAGACTGCGCTATATCCCGAAACCGTCTTCAACCGACCGTCGAACCCCGTCGATGCGAGGCGTATTCTACCGAACTTTCGTCTGCGGTCAAGCCCTTACGTGAATTCTTTCCAAAAGAATCGTTTCCCTTCCTGCTGTCACGCCACTGTCATGTCAGCATCCAGTGATACACGCGGGGTGCGCTACCACCTCCATACGGGCACCTCACTCTCGCCCCCTACCCTGGCACCGGGCGAGATCAGTGACGACTCACTTCCACTGAGCGGCATCCGTGGCCCGACCATCGGGTCTGAGCTTCTCCTTCTCCTCGAAGCTGATCACGTCGATCGTCCTTTCTAGCTCTACCTCTTTCTATTTCTCTTCCCCGATCAGGCATCTCACGAACGCCTCGTCTGACGGATCCCTGGAAAACTGACAGAAAGGTCTGACAGAGAGAACTGGCTGAGAGAACCGACAGCTGTGGTCTCATGACGTCGAGTTCCAGACTCGTGGGCAATCAGCACCGCTGCCTGCCCACGAGACGCCTCCAAAAGAGGCGATACTTGCACCTGCTTTCGACCAAGGTCGTCATTCGGCGTTGACTGCCAGACAGGGCATGCGAAAATTGTCCCCGGTTTCTCCCCTCCTGCATTTTTGCCTATGAGAAGGAATGATCGCTGATGGCAGCACAACTGATTGATGGCAAGGCCATTGCCGAACGCGTACGCCAACAGGTCGGCCGCCAGGTCGAAGCGCGCCGCGATGCCGGTGAACGAATCCCGGGGCTTGCCGTCGTGCTGGTCGGCGAAGACGCGGCATCCGAGGTCTATGTCCGCAACAAGCACCGCGCTTGCGAGAAGGCAGGCATCCTCTCCACCCAGCACCGTCTGCCTGCTGACACGACCCAACAGGAACTTGAGGCACTGGTCGACTCGCTGAATGACGATGCCAGCATTGATGGCATCCTGGTCCAGCTGCCGCTGCCGGAGCACCTCGACTCACGCCCGATCCTCGAACGGATCCGCACCGACAAGGATGTGGACGGTTTCCATCCCTACAACCTCGGTCGTCTGGCACAGCGCCTGCCGGTGATGCGTCCCTGCACGCCCAAGGGCATCATGACGCTGCTGTCCGAGAGCGGCCTGCAGGTGCGCGGCATGGACGCCACCATCGTCGGCGCGTCCAACATCGTCGGCCGTCCGATGGCGCTGGAGCTGATGCTGGCTGGCTGCACCACCACCGTCTGCCACCGCTTCACCAAGGACCTTGAGAGCAAGGTCCGCCAGGCGGATCTGGTCGTGGTCGGCGTGGGCAAGCCGGGCCTGGTCAAGGGGGAGTGGATCAAGGACGGCGCCATCGTCATCGATGTGGGTATCAATCGTCTCGAGGACGGTTCGCTGGTCGGCGATGTGGAATTCGCGCCAGCCGCGGAGCGCGCCGGCTGGATCACGCCGGTCCCCGGCGGGGTAGGCCCGATGACCGTGGCCTCGCTGCTTGAGAACACCCTGTTCGCCGCCGAGCTGCACGACGCGCGCCTCACCGCCGAGTAACCCCCTCGCCCTTCTCTCTAGCTCGTGATGGAGGCCCGACATGAACGGGCCTTCATCGCGTCTGACTCAGGATCGCATCATGACCCTCAAGACTCTTGGCATCATCGGCGCCATGGCCGAGGAAGTGGCCATTCTCGCCGAGCGCCTGGAAGACAGCACCACCAGCACCCACGCCGGCGCTACCTTCCATGTCGGCCAGCTGCACGGAATGAAGATCGTGCTGCTGCAATCCGGTATCGGCAAGGTCAATGCCGCCGTCGGTGCCTGCCAGATGATCGAGCGCTACCAGCCGGATGCCATCATCAATACCGGCTCGGCCGGTGGTTTCGCGTCTGATCTCGAGATCGGCGATGTGGTCATCTCCAGTGAAGTGCGCCATCACGATGTCGATGCCGTGGTCTTCGGCTATGAGCACGGACAGGTGCCGCAGATGCCGGCGGCCTACCCGTCAGCCCCTGAGCTGGTCAAGGTCGCGCGCGAGTGCGTCGAGGCTCAGGGAGAGATCAAGGCGCGTGAAGGCCTGATCTGTACCGGCGACATCTTCATGTCCGACCCGGAACTGGTCGCGCTGACCCGCTCACGCTTCCCGAGCATGCTGGCCGCCGAGATGGAAGCCGCCGCCATCGCCCAGACCTGCTACCTCTACGACATGCCGTTCGTGGTCATCCGTGCGCTGTCCGACATCGCCGGCAAGGACAACAACAGCCAGTCCTTCGAGGAATTCCTGCACGTGGCCGCACGCCAGTCCTCGCGCATGGTCGATGCCATGGTCAAGCGACTCGCCAGCTGATCGCAGACGGCTCGAAAGCGGTGCTGGTCGACAGCGCACAAAAAACCGCCGCCCCTCATGGGACGGCGGTTTTTTTCATGCTGACATCGCATCACGCCAGTGACATCAGCCTTCCAGCACCCAGGTCGTCCCCTCACGGGAGTCCTTGAGGATGATGCCCTGTGCGGCCAGCTCGTCACGGATGCGATCCGCCCCCGCGAAATCCTTGGCCTTCTTGGCGGCGGCACGCGCCTCGATCTGCGTCTGGATCTCGTCTTCAGACAACGCCAGTGCCGCAGTATCGCCCTTGAGGAAGACTGCCGGGTCCTGCCCGAACAGACCCAGCAGACCGCCCAGCGCGGTCAGCTCGAAGGCCAGCGCCGGCGCCTGCTGCGGTGCTTCCTTCTTGGCACGGTTCAGCTCGCGTGCCAGCTCGAACAGCACCGACAGCGCACCCGCCGTATTGAAGTCGTCATCCATGGCGGCCACGAAGCGTGCCCGCCAATCGCCTGACACCTCGCCTTGCTCGGGCGTGACAGTCTCGAGCGCATTGTAGAAGCGCTCCAGCGAGCGACGCGCCTCATCCAGCGAGTTGGCTTCATAGCTGATCGCGCTGCGATAGTGGCTGGCCACCAGCAGGTAACGCACCACTTCCGGGTTGTGCTGCTCCAGCACGTCACGAATGGTGAAGAAGTTGCCCAGCGACTTGGACATCTTGTCCTGACCGACACGCACCGCGCCGGCATGCATCCACACGTTGGCGTACTGCTGGCCCGTGGCGGCCTCGGACTGGGCGATCTCGTTCTCGTGATGGGGGAAGGTCAGGTCCGGCCCGCCGCCGTGGATATCGAAGGTGTTGCCCAGGCAGCAGGTCGACATCGCGGAGCACTCGATGTGCCAGCCAGGACGCCCCTCCCCCCAGGGCGACGGCCAGCTGGCCTCGCCCGGCTTGGCAGCCTTCCACAGCACGAAGTCGAGCGGATCTTCCTTGGCTTCCTCGACCTCCACGCGCGCACCGGACTGCATTTCGTCCAGCTGACGGTTGTTGAGCTTGCCGTAGCCCTCGAAACGACGCACACGGTAGTAGACATCACCGTTGCTGGCCGCATAGGCATAGCCCTTGTCGATCAGCGTCTCGGTCATCGCGATGATGTCAGCGATGTGCGCGGTGGCACGCGGCTCGCGATCAGGACGCAGAATCCCCAGGCGCCCTTCATCTTCATGCATCGCCTGGATCATGCGCTCGGTGAGCGCATCGAAGGCCTCGCCATTCTCGTCGGCGCGCTTGAGGATCTTGTCGTCGATGTCGGTGATGTTGCGCACGTAGGTGACGTCATACCCGCGCGCACGCAGGTAGCGCGTGATGACATCGAAGGCCACCATCACACGCGCATGCCCGATGTGACAGAGGTCATAGACCGTCACGCCACAGACGTACATGCGCACCTTGTTGCCTTCCAGTGGCACGAAAGGTGCCTTGGTCCGGCTCAGGGTACTGTAGATGGACAGTGTGCTCGCGGCATCTTCGAGTGGAATCATTCAATCATCGCCCTTGGCTACTTTGCTGACAGAAAGCTGTCAGCCTTTCAAAATGGAACGGCCCGCAGGCCGGTCATGCAACTTCGTCACAGAAGGTACAGGATCAGACTGCGGGCCGTGAAGCAGGTCACGAAAGCGTGACGACAGGGCTCCCGCGGGAGCCCGCCGACCATCACCCCTTCTTCTGTGCCTTGGCCCAACCGTCCTTCAGGCTGACGGTGCGGTTGAAGACCAGCGCGCCATCGACGCAGTCATGACGATCCGCCACGAAGTAGCCGATACGCTCGAACTGGTAGCGCGTTTCCGGCGCGGCATCGCGCAGACTCGGCTCACCGAAGCCCTTGACGATGCTCAGCGACTGCGGATTGAGGTGCTCAAGGAAATCGACATCCTTGTCACGGTCCGGCTCGGCTTCCAGGAACAGATTCTCGTACTGACGCACCTCGACCGGCACTGCATGCTCGGCGCTGACCCAATGGATGACACCCTTGACCTTGCGGCCTTCCGGGTTCTTGCCGAGGGTATCGAGGTCGACACTGCACCGCAGCTCGACGATCTCGCCGGCGTCATCCTTGATCACTTCATCACAGCGGATGACGTAACCGTTGCGCAGACGCACTTCCTTCTCGGGCGCGAGACGGAAGAACTTCTTCGGCGCGTCTTCCATGAAGTCATCCGCGTCGATCCACAGCTCACGGGTCAGCGGAATCTGACGCGTGCCCATGTCATCACGCGCCGGATGGCCGGGGACCTCGAACACTTCCTCATGGCCTTCCGGCAGGTTGGTCAGCACCACCTTGAGCGGGTTGAGCACGCACATGGCACGCAGCGCGTTGTCTTCCAGGTCCGAGCGAATGGCGTGGTGCAGCATGCCGATCTCGACCATGCCGCCGTCAGCACGGCTCACGCCGATCATGTCGCAGAACTTGCGGATGGATGCCGCGGTATAGCCACGACGACGCATGCCGGAGATGGTCGGCATGCGCGGATCATCCCAGCCATCGACCACGCCTTCATCCACCAGCAGCTTCAGCTTGCGCTTGGAAGTGACGGTGTAATCCAGGTTCAGACGCGCGAACTCGATCTGACGCGGCGTGCTCGGCACCGGCAGATTGGCGAGGAACCACTCGTACAGCGGGCGGTGATCTTCAAACTCCAGCGTACAGATGGAGTGCGTCACGCCTTCCAGTGCATCGGATTGACCGTGGGTGAAATCATAGGACGGATAGATCTTCCACTTGTCGCCGGTCTGATGGTGGCTGGCATGACGAATGCGGTAGAGGATCGGGTCGCGCAGATTGATGTTGGGCGCCGCCATGTCGATGCGCGCACGCAGCACCTTCTCGCTCTCGCCGAACTCGCCCTTCTTCATGCGCTCGAGGAGATCGAGATTCTCCTCGGGGCTACGCTCACGGTAGGGGCTGGGACGTCCCGGCTCCTTGAGCGTGCCACGGTATTCACGGATCTCGTCCGGCGAGAGGTCATCGACATAGGCCTTGCCTTCGCGCACCAGGTGCTGGGCCCAGGCATAGAGCTGATCAAAATAATCGGAGGCGAAGCGCACCTTGCCGGCCCACTCGAAGCCCAACCACTCGACGTCTTCCTTGATGGCGTCGATATAGGCCTGCTCTTCCTTGGCCGGGTTGGTGTCATCGAAGCGCAGGTGACAGTCGCCACCCAGCTGTTGCGCCAGACCGAAGTTCAGACAGATCGACTTGGCGTGCCCGATGTGCAGGAAGCCGTTGGGCTCCGGCGGGAAACGCGTGACAACCTTTTCGGCGCGGCCGGCGTCGAGTTCTTCGCGGATCTGGTTCAACACGAAGTTCGGGGCGCTCTGGGTCTCGGTACTCATGAAGTTTCGCTGCACCTCTGTGTGGTTCTTGGGCGTCGTGTTCCGGGACGTCACGGGGACTGGCACTGGGTAGCAGGCGATCGTGACGCGCGCTGGCGTGCGTCTCCGGGGCCTGCCGCCCCCTCAGGCTTTCGTCTCAGGATACAAAGCCGCTATTATAGCGCGACGCCCGCAGGCGATGCCATGAGGCCCCGCCTGCCTGACACTTGAGCAAGACAGATGACCGGGAAATTCGCATGATCGTTCTTCACACCAACTACGGCGACATCACCCTCGAACTCAACCACGAGAAGGCCCCGAAGACTGCGGCCAACTTCGAGCAATACGTGCGTGAAGGCCACTACAGCAACGTCCTTTTCCACCGCGTCATCCCGGGTTTCATGGTTCAGGGCGGTGGCTTTGACACCGACTTCAACCAGAAGCCGACCAACGGCGTGATCGAGAACGAAGCCGACAATGGCCTCAAGAACGACCGCGGCACCGTGGCCATGGCACGTACCATGGATCCTCACTCCGCCAGCGCCCAGTTCTTCATCAACGTCAATGACAACGACTTCCTGAACTTCACCAGCAAGACCAGCCAGGGCTGGGGTTACTGCGTGTTCGGCAAGGTCGTCGAAGGCATGGACGTGGTCGAGAAGATCGAGGCGGTCAAGACCACGCGTCGCGACGGCCACGCCGACGTGCCGGCAGAAGACGTGATCATCACCAGCGCCGAAATCACCGAATAAGCGATTTCCGCTGATCGCGCCTCACTGCGTACCTGCCGCCCGGCCTTGCCTCGTGATATCGAGCGTCAAGCCGGGCGGTTTGCGTTGCTCTCTCACTCGGCCTCTTCCGTCGCCTGCTGCGCATGACGACACCCGCCCCGACCCGTGGACCTGACCATGACTGCCACCACTCTGTTCATCTCCGACCTGCACCTGCAGCCCGAGACTCCCGAGATCGCCCAGGGCTTTCTCGACTACATGGCGCGCCTGGCGACCTGCGAACCTGCGGTGGATCGCCTCTACCTGCTGGGGGATATCTTCGAGGTATGGGTCGGCGATGATTATCGCGACGACTTCACCCAGCGCATGAGCGAGGCCATGCAGCGCGTCTCGGCCCGCGGCACCAGGCTCTACTTCATGCATGGCAATCGCGACTTCCTCATCGGCGAGACCTTCGCGGCCGAGGCCGGCGTGACCCTGCTGCCCGACCCGAGCGTGATCGAGCTCGACGGCGAGCGCGTGCTGCTGATGCATGGCGACAGCATGTGCACCCGCGATGAGGCTTACATGAAGTTTCGTGCCATGACGCGCGACCCTCAGTGGCAGGCACAGATTCTGGCCATGCCGCTGGAGCAACGACTGGCGCTGGCCCAGTCACTGCGCATGCAGTCCGGCGAGACCAATAGCGAGAAGGATGAGGCGATCATGGACGTCACGCCCGAGGAAGTGGTTCGCGAGATGCGCGAGCACGGCGTGCGCACCCTGATCCACGGCCACACCCATCGCCCGGCGGTACATGAACTCGAGATCGATGGCGAAGCGGCGCGCCGCATCGTGCTGGGCGACTGGCGCCCCGATACCGCCTTCGACATCATTGCCTGCGGCCAGGGACCGACCCTGCGGGAATTCGCATTGCCACTGTGTGATGCGATCACCCACGACTGATCGCTCGCAACGCCCATGAAAAGCCCCCGTTGCCTTGAGTGGCAACGGGGGCTTTTCCTTGTCTAGCCTCGGCTTTCGAAGCGACTGGCGCCGTTCAGAGTCTGCTCAGCCCGGAGCGCCGGGCGTGCGCGTCAGGCCGGCGAGGACGCCTTGCGACGCGCACGCCCTTCCACCGCCTCCACCAGCTGATGCCACCCCAGTACCGCGGGTGCATCCGTTGCCGGCAGCTCATCCAGCAGTGCCTTGAGGCGCTCGCAGCGCTCGGCATCCTGCGCATCGACCAGCCTCAACCAGGCAGCGAGTCCCATTGCTTCATGATGCGGATTTTCCTGCTCGATGGAGTAGGCCAGGCCCTGCTCGATCAAGGAACGCACCTTCTCGCTCGGCAGACCTTGAGCGGCACGCAACGCGGCCACCAGGTAGCTGACCTCTGCCAGATAGAAGGAGTTGCGCTCCTGAGCCACCAGCAGCACCTTCTCCATGTACTCTTCGGCCGCCGAATGCTCACCCAGCGCCATCACGGCATCCATGTACCAGAGATTGGGCCGCTGATGCCGCTCACGCCCGGTCAGCTCGGCGAACTCGTTGATGCTGGACTGCAGCATCGCGAGCCCGTCGCGGTCGCCGTTCATCGCCCGCGCCCAGCCAAGCACGCCATGCGCCGCCATGTGCCAGAGGTGCAGATCCGCGGAGCGGGTCAGCTCCAGCGCCCGCTCGGCACGCTGGGTGGCCAGATGGGTATGGCCCAGCTGACGATAGAGCGAGGTGGAGAACATCAACGCCATGGCCAACGAGCCCGGCTGACCGATGACCTCCGCCATGCGGATGGCCGCCTCGGCCTGCTGCTCGGCCTGCACGTAGTCAAAGCGCAGGCAGGACGTCCAGCTCTGCAGACATGCCGCTGCCACCTGAGGGTGATCACTGAACGGCAACCATTCGAGCACCATGGGATTGTGGACCGGATCGATCTCATCGAGATGCTCACCTGCCACGCGTACGCGACCGGCCCAGAATTCGCAGTGTGCCCGCGCATAGTCGGCCAGACGACGATAACGGCCATCCGACAGCTCTTCCGCCAGATCACTCAGGCCCGAGGCCAGCGCGAAGGCATCCGCATGCGCATGGCGCTCACTGCAACCGACCCACAGTCCCCACTTCACGATGAAGGCCTGCTCGAGATCCGGCTCATCATCTTCCAGCAGCGCCGGACTGTTGAGCAGATTGCGCGCCTGCACGAAGCTCTCGTGCGCGATGCGGGAACCATGCCCTTCCAGCGCGAAGCCGGCCTGGCCGCGCACGGTCAGCAGGCTGACCTCGCGCTCCTCCTGCCCTTCGACATGCTTGAGACACGCCAGACCACTGTCGGCCATCTTGAGCGCGGTACGGTTGGCGCTGATCTTGAGCGCTTCACGTGCCGACAGCTCGAAATAGCGCGCAGCACGACTGAAGTTCTGTGACTTGCGCAGATGGACGGCGAAATAGCCGGGGTGACGGCTGATCCAGGCAGGATGCTTGTCCTCGATGAGGGCCACGACCTGCAGGTGAATGCGGCGACGCACGTCACGCGGGCAGGACAGATAGGCCGCTTCCTGGATCAGCTGGTGGGTGAACTGATAGTCGAATTCACTATCGTTGCCACAGGCCTCGATGATCTCCAGGCGCTGCATGCTCTCGATGGAACGCTTGAGGCGCCCTTCCTCGAATTCGCAGCTCTGGCGCAGGAAGCTCAGTTTGAAGACACGTCCCAGCACGGCGGCGGCGTGGGCCACATCGCGGCCTTCCTCCAGCTGGTCGATACGGCTGGACAGCAGGCCGATCAAGCCCTTGGGCAGCTCGTCGAGCTGCACCGGACGCCCCTCACGGCGATCCATGTCGAGACGACGACAGATCTCCTGCAGGTAGAGCGGCACACCATCGCAGCGCTCGATGAGCTGGCTGCGCATGCGCGGGCTGAGATGCAGACGATAGCGACGCGACAGATGCGACAGCAGACGCGAGACCTGCATCGGGTCCAGGCGACCCAGCGAGATATGCTGGTCCCAGTTGAGCTTGACGGCAAGGCTGTCGCGGCCGTTGTGACTGGCCGCCAGCATGAAGCCGATGTTGATGGGCAGGCGCGCCTGCAGTCCCGCCAGCACTTTGAGCGACGGTTCATCGAGCCACTGCAGGTCGTCGATCATCATCACCAGCGGGCGCAGGCTTGCCGATTTCTCGATCACCAGATGCAGCACACGCACCACACGCTCGACCGTCTCGCTGCTCTGGATCAGGGATTCATCTTCCGAGGCCTCCTCCGCGGTCCCCAGCACCGCATGGAAGGAGCGACGCACGTCCTCGTCGAGAGCCTGCAAGGCCTCGGAGGATTCAAATACCTGTTCGACGCCATCACGATCCACATGACCATCGAGGCGCCAGCGCATCAGGGTGCGCACCACGCTGTAGGGTTCCAGCTGCGAGAGGCGAGTCGTCGGCATCCAGCACAGGCCCACGTCCTGACTCTGTTCGAGCTGCCGGAAGTTGACCATCAGGGCCGACTTGCCCATGCCGGAGTTGCCGCTGACCAGCACGCTCTGACGCAGCCCGATACTGGCACGCGCCAGCGCATCGCGCAGACGGCGCAGCTCGCCTTCACGTCCGATCAGTGTCGGCAGTGACGCCTCACGATGCCCCACGCTGCTGCTCAGGACCAACGCGCGCAGACGCACCCGCCCGTCCGCTGCCAACAGGCGTGACGTGAGACGCGGCTGCAGATCCAGTGCGGGAGGCATGTGCTGACTGGCCTCCTGGGAAATCACCAGCTCGCTGCCTTCGGCCGCCGTCATCAATTCCAGGGAATACTGGGTCACCTGGCCAAGCGGGTCGGCCAGCTGACGCTCCGGCAGATAGATGACCTGCCCGGAGTGGAGACCCGCCGACAGCGAGAAGACCGGCGGCTTGCCTTCGCCATCCCAGATCCGCTCGATCTCATCCGGCATCGCCTTGCTGCAGTGCTCATAAAGCGCCACAAGCTCTGCCAGCTGGTGGGCCGGGCCATGCGTGCCGAAGCACGCCAGGCCGACGCCACCCGTGGCACCCGGCAGCCAGAAACCGCCCAGGTGGTGACATTGCTGCTCCAGCCAGCGCAGCAGCTCGATCTGCAGGGTCAGACTGGCGCGGGCCCAGACACGATCACGATGACTGTCCTTGACGCTGAGGCGAATCGCCATGACCGACAGCTGACGATGGTCGATCTCATCTTCACGCAGCGGCGCGCTGTCCAGCGACAGCGTGCGAGAAATGGCGCCCTGCGGCGTGAGCGCGCCCATCTGCTCGCTCTTGCCATCGGACCAGTAACGGGCCAGCTGCAGGAATCCCGGATCAGGCTGCTGACCGGAGAGTGCCAGCTGTTGCAGGAAGGCATTGAACTGCTCATGCGCCGCAGCCGACTGACCATCTTCCGCGAGCTGACGTACCAGGCGTTCATGGAAGGGGCCATATCCGGAGAAGCGGCTCACCAGGGTCCGCAGCACATCGTCCGGGACCGGCTCATCGGTCGCCAGTACTCGCTCGGCATACTGGATGACGCGCTGACGCCATTCGCCGCGCACCTTGATCATCCAGCGCTGGAATTCCGGGCACTGGGTCAGGGCAAGCTCTTCGACGAGATCGCCCCGGTAGAGTCCCAGCACCTCGTTGAGCGTCGCCACCGAGGGCGGCGCCAGCAACAGGCCGTTGAGCTCGTCGAGATCCAGCTCCCAGTAATCCGGAATCGACAGCGCGATCGTCTGACGTGAGACCGTCAGAAGATTGTCGGCCTCCTCCCCCAGGCTCTGACGCAGGCAATGCAGGGCATGGCGCAGGTTGGTGCGGCCCGAGGACAGCCCCTGATCCGGCCATAGCAGCTCTGCCAGCCCCGCCCGCGAGACGGCCTGATCATGCAGCAGAAGATGCAGCAACAGTGCCTTGACCTTGTCGTAGCTGAACTGCGTCAGCGTGTCATCGCCCAGGGTCAGCTGGAAATGTCCCAGCAGCGCCAATTGAGCTTGACCAGATGTTTCCTGCGTCATGTGTCATCCATTTCAAAGTCGCGAACGAAACGCCAGCCCAGCCATGGCGCCGGAGGTCCCCTGTTCTTGAGCCTTGCCTTGTGTCTGTACTGCCTCAACTCACCTGGCTTGAGGCGTTTTCCACCCGATTCATGACGGGGATGCCGCTGTGGAAACGGAAGCTGACATCAGGACGCTCGATCAGCTCCTTCTCCACCGCACGCAGTACCGCAAGACGGGATTCCAATGGTTCCTTGCTGTAACGCTCGGCCAACATGAGGTAATCCTCATAATGGCGTCCCTCAGACTTAACCAAAGTGCGATAGAACTTTGCAAGCTCGGGCTCAAGATACGGGATCAGACGCGCGAATCGCTCGCAGGACCGCGCTTCGATCAATGCCCCGATCAGCAGGATATCCACCAGCCGCTGAGGGTCTTCCTTGCGCACCTGCTGACGCAGCCCTTCTGCATATCGGGAAGCCTTGATATGACGATAGACGATTCCACGCCTTTCCATCAGTCCTACCACCTGCTCGAAGTGCAGAAGCTCCTCTCGAGCCAGCTGTGACATCTTGCTCAGCAGCAAGGGGTGGTCCACATAGCGGTACATCAGACTCATCGCGGTGGAGGCCGCCTTTTTCTCGCACTGCGCGTGGTCGATCAGCAACAGCTCAGGATTGTCGAGCGCCGCCTCTACCCAGGCGTGCGGTGTGCGGCAACCGAGAAAGGCCAGCAGGGAGTCCGGCAGCAGTGCATCGGTATCCTCGTTGCTCGGCCCCTGCGGCGCCTTGATGACGCGTGAAAGCTCATGGGCCATCCGAGCGTCATGCTCATCCGTCGCGAAACGCTCGCGGTCAGTCATCAGGGTCATGCCATCGTCCATCATGTCAGTCTTTTCTCTTGCCAGCGTCATCTTGCGTTGCATCAGAAGGATGACCTGCCGGACTCACTTCATTATTGGCCCGCTTTGCCGCTTCCACCATGATTTCATCGTTTATTCGCGAAAAAAGCTGTTCCGGCTCAAGTTCTTCGCCGCCACTGCACGGCGTGATGCCATAGGCAGAGAGGTCACGAATCCTGGTGCGTCCCACCCGCAGGAGCTCCACCGCACGTGACAGCGCCGACTGATCCTCACGAAAACGAATCCGGTGTCGCGTCAACTGTTCCGCCAGCGCCGCCTCGTCATGCACGTACAGCCAGCGCCCGGCGACGTCACTGCGCAGCGCATCCAGCTCGCGCATGCGCTGCGTGCGCTGCTCACTGTCATACCCGAACCAATCGAGGATCTCCTGGTCATGGCGCTGGCATCCACGACAGACGTTGTCACCCACCGTGGTGGAACACACCCCGACGCAGGGAGAAAGAATACGGCTCATGCTGCCCTCGGCTTGCGGCGAAATTTCAGGAAAAAGGATAACAGCATCATACCGTGCGCCTGCTGAGCTCGACAGCGGTGCACGGAGACCGCAAGGCTCGAGTCACCTCGACGCGACATCGGGCGATGCGAGCCGCGCCATGCCTGAAGCGCGACAAAGAAATGCAATATCAAGCTGTTAAGGTCGAAATGGCGCCCTGGATGACGACCAAAGTCTCAGCCCCCACACGGGGGTGCTCCTTAACATTGTCGACAAAGTTGAGTAGACTCGCGTTCGCCCCGTAGCGCCTGATTCGCTCGCAATAAGACGCTTGAATTACCCGCAAGAAGCCTCGGGATGTCTCTGCCGGTTCGCGTGACGACTGGCACACGCATCTCGACACGATTACAGATGAGGGTCTCCCACGTGCTTGAAGCCTACCGTCAACAGGTTGAAGAACGCGCCCAGCAGGGCATCCCGGCGAAGCCGCTGAATGCAGAGCAGACCGCTGATCTGGTCGAACTGCTCAAGAATCCGCAGGCCGGTGAAGAAGAGTTCATCCTCGACCTGTTCACCAATCGCATCCCGCCGGGCGTCGATGAAGCCGCTTACGTCAAGGCTGGCTTCCTGACCGCCATCGTGCGTGGCGAAGCTTCTTCACCGCTGATCGACAAGACCCACGCCACCAAGCTGCTCGGCACCATGCAGGGCGGCTACAACATCGCCACGCTGGTCGAGCTGCTGGACGACGAGTCCATGGCCAAGGAAGCCGGCGAACAGCTCAAGCACACCCTGCTGATGTTCGATGCCTTCCACGATGTCGCCGAGCGCGCCAAGGCCGGCAACACCGTCGCGCAATCCGTGCTGCAGTCCTGGGCGGACGCCGAATGGTTCCTGTCAAAGCCCGCCCTGGCGGACAAGATCACCCTGACCGTCTTCAAGGTGCCGGGCGAGACCAACACCGACGACCTGTCCCCGGCGCCTGACGCCTGGTCACGTCCGGACATCCCGCTGCACGCCAACGCGATGCTCAAGAACCCGCGTGATGGCATCATCCCGCAGGAAGAAGGCGTCATCGGCCCGCTGGCCCAGATCGAGGAAGTGAAGGCCAAGGGCTTCCCGGTCGCCTACGTCGGCGACGTGGTCGGTACCGGCTCCTCACGCAAGTCCGCCACCAACTCCGTGCTGTGGTTCTTCGGTGACGACATCCCGAACGTGCCCAACAAGCGCGCTGGCGGCTTCGTGTTCGGCAACAAGATCGCGCCGATCTTCTTCAACACCATGGAAGATGCCGGTGCCCTGCCGGTGGAAATGGACGTCGAGAAGATGGCCATGGGCGATGTCATCGACATCTACCCGTACGAAGGCAAGGTCTGCCGTCACGACACCGACGAAGTCATCTCCACCTTCTCCCTCAAGACTCAGGTCCTGCTGGACGAAGTGCGTGCTGGCGGCCGTATCCCGCTGATCATCGGTCGCGGTCTGACCGACAAGGCACGTGCCGAGCTGGGACTGGACGCCTCTGACGTCTTCCGTCTGCCGGAGCAGCCGAAGGATACCGGCAAGGGCTTCACCCTCGCGCAGAAGATGGTCGGCAAGGCCTGCAACATGGAAGGCGTGCGTCCGGGCATGTACTGCGAGCCGAAGATGACCACCGTCGGCTCCCAGGACACCACCGGCCCGATGACTCGCGACGAGTTGAAGGATCTGGCATGTCTGGGCTTCCAGGCCGACCTGGTGATGCAGTCCTTCTGCCACACCGCCGCCTACCCGAAGCCGGTCGATGTCGAGACTCACCACACCCTGCCGGACTTCATCATGAACCGCGGCGGCGTGTCGCTGCGCCCGGGTGACGGCATCATCCACTCGTGGCTGAACCGCATGCTGCTGCCGGACACCGTCGGTACCGGTGGTGACTCCCACACCCGCTTCCCGATGGGCATCTCCTTCCCGGCAGGCTCTGGCCTGGTGGCCTTCGCCGCCGCGACTGGCGTGATGCCGCTGGACATGCCGGAATCCGTGCTGGTGCGCTTCAAGGGCAAGCGTCGCCCGGGAATCACCCTGCGTGACCTGGTCCACGCCATCCCGCTGTACGCCATCAAGCAGGGCCTGCTGACCGTCGACAAGTCCAACAAGAAGAACGCCTTCTCCGGCCGCATTCTGGAAATCGAAGGTCTGGAAGATCTCACCGCAGAGCAGGCCTTCGAGCTGTCTGACGCCTCTGCCGAGCGCTCCGCCGCGGGCTGCACCATCACGCTGTCCGACGAGAGCGTGACCGAGTACCTGACGTCCAACATCACCCTGCTCAAGTGGATGATCGCCAACGGTTACGGCGATGCCCGTACCATCGAGCGTCGTATCGCCGGCATGGAAGAGTGGCTGGCCAACCCGAGCCAGATGCGTGCCGACAAGGACGCGGAATACGCCGAGATCATCGAGATCGACCTCGACGAGATCGATCAGCCGGTGCTGTGTGCCCCGAACGACCCGGACGATGCGCGTCTGCTGTCCGACGTGGCCGGCCAGAAGATCGACGAGGTCTTCATCGGCTCGTGCATGACCAACATCGGTCACTTCCGTGCCGCCGGCAAGCTGCTCGAGAAGCAGCCGGCCGGTAGCCTGAAGACCAAGCTGTGGCTGGCACCGCCGACCAAGATGGACCAGCACCAGCTGACCGCCGAAGGCTATTACGGCATCTACGGCCGTGCCGGCGCGCGCATGGAAATGCCAGGCTGCTCGCTGTGCATGGGTAACCAGGCACGTGTGGCTGCCAAGTCCACCGTGGTGTCCACCTCCACGCGCAACTTCCCGAACCGTCTGGGCGACGGCGCCAACGTCTTCCTGGCGTCTGCCGAACTGGCCGCCATCGCCGCGGTCATCGGTCGTCTGCCGAGCGTCGAGGAGTATCAGGGCTACATGGGCGAATTCGATGCCATGGCCGGCGAGATCTATCGCTACCTGAACTTCCATGAGATCGAAGAGTTCCAGAACGCCGCCTCCAACGTGATTCCGGTCACTCAGGAAGCCTGATCAGGCGAGGCGCCGGGCTCCAATGTCCGGCGCCTCTCTGGACAGCAGCCGTCACTGGTCACGCCAGAGCTGCCAGCGAGACAACGAAACGGGCCGCCCCATCAGGGACGGCCCGTTTTTTTATGCCTGGCGTTTTCGCCCGCCGCCCGAGACGACCTGCTCGGCCTAGAACTTGTAACCGACAGAGGCCGTGAAGGCATCTACCTGATAGTCGCTGTCGAAGTCATAACGCTCGTATTCGGCACGGATCAGGAACGGATCGAGATTGACCTGGGCACCGGCACCATAGACCGGGTCGAAGCCGTCATTGTCCTTCAGGTCGACACTGGAATCGCCCAGATTGCCGTCGACATCGGTTTCCCACTTGGCCATGCCCGCCTTGGCGAACAGCGAGAAGTACTGGCCGATCGGCAGGATACCCACCACGTTGACGCCGTAGGCCTTGGACTTGAGGTCGGTATTGCCGAAGTCATTGCCCTTGAGCTGAACGGTCCCGAGATCCGTATAGAAGGCTTCGGTGGCGAAGTACGGGTTGTACTGATAGCCCACGAAGGCCTTGTAGACGTTGTCGTCATCATCCACGTCGAAGTCATCACTGCCGGAGTCGATGAAATCGCCGGCCTCATCGGAATCATCGTTCTTCAGGCTGGAAAAACCGGTACCGGCACCGATATAGAGCCCTTCGGTGGCATTGCCTGCCGCCTGGGCGTGTCCACTGAGCGCCAGAGCGAGAGCGGCGAAGGAAACGGTGGCCAACGGGGCGGCCAGAAGACGTGACTTGCTCATGTGTTGCTCCTTGATCCAATGGGCGGCACAGGCGGATACCTGCCAGAGGCAGTCTGGTTCAACGTCGCCTGCCATGGGTGCAGGAGCATCGTGGTAGATATCGAACGGTGTTTCAAGAGTGGCGTTTTCACTACTTCCCACGTCGCCAGTCAGCAACATGCCCTCGTGCCCCTCCCGTCCCTCGCTTGCACGCGCCCGAGGCCCGCTTAGCCCTTCGCACAGGTGCAAAGCCTTGGCGTATCGGGCATTCTCGACGTTGTGGCATTGCAGCAATCGCCAGCGCTCCGTCCCCAAGCGACCCTCACCGGGCCGCCCAGCACAAGGAATCCGACATGACGCACTCCATCTCCACCCCCGATCTCTGCGATGAGTTCCCTGATGTGCAAGTCCTCGAGCCCCTGTTCATCAACTACGGCGGCGTCGAGTCCTTTGGCGGCGAAGTCGTGACCATCAAGTGCTTCGAGGACAACTCGCTGGTCAAGGCGGCGGTCGCGGAACCCGGTGCAGGGCGCGTGCTGGTCGTCGATGCCGGTGGCTCGATGCGCTGCGCCATGCTGGGCGACATGCTCGCCGAGCAGGCCGCCAAGAGCGGCTGGGCCGGCGTGATCATGTATGGCTGCATCCGTGATGTCGACGAGATCCACGCCACCCAGCTCGGCGTGCAGGCACTGGGCTGCTACCCGCGTCCCAGCATCAAGCGTGGCGAAGGCCAGCGCGACATCCCGGTCACCTTTGCCGGTGTCACCATCGTGCCGGGCGACTTCCTCTATGCCGACAACAACGGCATCGTCACCTCGAAGGAAGCGCTGATTCGCACCCAGCCGACGCCCTGACCGGTTCCCGACCACCGGTCGAACCGTTCAAGCCCCCAATGAAAACGCCCCCGCAACCGTTCTGGCTGCGGGGGCGTTTTCCTGTCAGTCGTGTCTGTCTCAGCGCACGCTGACCGGCTCACCTGATGCGGTGTCCTGGCGCTCGGCGACCGCATCATCGGCACGCGCAAAGCGATCCACCACGGCGGCGCAGGCCGCGTCACCGGTGATGTTGAGCGCGGTACGCGTCATGTCGAAGATACGATCCAGCGCGAACAGCAGCGGCAGGCCCTCGATGGGAATGCCGGCCGCCAGCAGCACGGCAACCACCAGGAACGACGGCCCCGGCACGCCAGCCTGACCGATGGCACCCAGGGTCGCGGTGAACACGATGGCGGCGTAGGCGGAGAAGCCGAGATCGACGTTGAAGACCTGGGCGAAGAACATCGCCACCAGCCCGTAATAGATGGCGTTGCCGCTCATGTTGATGGTCGCGCCCAGCGGCAGCACGAAGGCCGTCGTGGCGTTCTTCAGGCCCAGCTCCTTCTCGCAGACTTCCATGTTGACCGGCAGGGTCGCCATGGAGGACGCCGTGGACAGCGCGACGGCCTGCGGCTTCTTCATCACCGACAGGAAGCGACCCAGCGGCACGTCAGAGCCGAACTTGACCACCAGCGGGTAGAACACGAAGCCATAGATGAGGATGGCGCCCATGTAGACGAGGAACAGCTTCATCACCAGGGTCAGCACATCGAAGCCGAAGGTGCCGACGGCGTCCGCCATCAGACCGAAGACGCCGATCGGCGCGATCAGCATCACCACATTGATCATCCACACGAAGGCCTCGATGACGGTATTCAGGCCTTCGATCAGCGGCTTGCCACGCTCGCCGGTCTTGGACAGGCCAATGCCGAGAAACAGGCAGAACACCAGAATCTGCAGGATGTTGGCATCGGTGAGTGCGCCGAAGATATTGGTCGGCACCATGCCCAGAATGGTATCCATCACGCCCGGCACGCTGCCCTTGTCGGCGTAGGCGTTGGAGAACATGCCCTTGGCGCTTTCCAGATCCACCCCACTGCCCGGCTGGAACACATGCCCCATCACCAGCGCCAGCATCACCGCCACGGCTGAGGTGAGCATGAAGAAGGCGAAGGTGGAGAGACCGATCTTGCCGGCAGAAGGGCTATCGCCCAGATTGGCGGCTCCCGACACGATGGAGACCGCGATCAGCGGTACCACCAGCATCTTGATCAGGTGAATGAAGAGCTCACCGAGTGGCGCGAACATCGCGGCGCTCTCGCCCATGTAAGCGCCTACACCAGCGCCCAGTATCATGGCGATGACTACCTGGACGCCGATGTTCTTCCATAAAGACTGTTTCACGTTACGACTACCTTGGATTGTGTCTGAAAGGTCGGTTGTTGCGTGCCACCGCATTGCTGGCTACCGGTGAGGCCTGCCGTCATGGTCACCATAGATTCATAGCTACCATGGATTCATAGCCACCATGGATATTGTGGTCAGCGGGGTGGCTGGGATTATAAATGACTGCCTTTTCCACACGAGGCAGGATGATCATCATTTAGTCGCGGATTCGAGATCATTTTGTTGCTATTTGTTACGAACTGACATGCTTCTGCCGGTTTCTACACCATTGGTCTAGTGTCGCGAGCTGACCATCCATTCAGTTTTCGGGCGAGAAAATGAAAAGCGCCCACCGCACATGATGTGCAGTGGGCGCTAGATCAGCCGGCGACTGGCGCCAGCATCTGGTAGTGCGCCAGCCTAGGGCCTCTCACTGGGTCAGATACCGAGGCTGGGCATCACATCCGCTCGCGAGCGGGATCAGGCCAGTTCCTTGTCCGCCAGCATGAACCAGGTTTCCAGCACGGAATCCGGGTTGAGGGAGACGCTGTCGATGCCCTCTTCCATCAGCCACTTGGCCAGCTCCGGATGATCCGACGGCCCCTGGCCGCAGATGCCGACGTACTTGCCCTGCGCCTTGCAGGCACGGATCGCCATCGACATCAGCTGCTTGACCGCCGGATTACGCTCATCGAAGAGGTGAGCGACGATGCCGGAGTCGCGATCCAGCCCGAGGGTCAGCTGGGTCAGATCGTTGGAGCCGATGGAGAAGCCATCGAAGTGCTCCAGGAACTGATCCGCCAGCAGCGCGTTGGTCGGCAGCTCGCACATCATGATGACGCGCAGACCGTTCTCGCCACGCACCAGGCCATTCTCGCCCAGCAGCTTGATGACCTGTTCCGCCTCGCCGGTAGTCCGCACGAAGGGCACCATGATCTCGACGTTGGTCAGCCCCATCTCGTCACGCACGCGCTTGAGCGCACGGCATTCGAGATCGAAGCAGTCGCGGAAGGTGTCGGACACGTAGCGCGAGGCGCCACGGAAGCCCAGCATCGGGTTCTCTTCACCCGGCTCGTACATCTTGCCGCCGATCAGGTTCTCGTACTCGTTGGACTTGAAGTCCGACATGCGCACGATGACCTTCTGCGGGTGGAAGGCGGCCGCCAGGGTGGAGATGCCCTCGACCAGCTTGTCGACATAGAAGTCGACCGGACTTGCGTAGCCGGCGGTACGCGCATCGATGGTCTGCTGCAGGTCGATGGGCAGGGTGGCGTAGTCGAGCAGCGCCTTGGGGTGCACGCCGATCATGCGATTGATGATGAACTCGAGACGCGCCAGGCCCACACCGGCATTCGGCAGACGCGAGAAGCTGAAGGCGCGGTCCGGGTTGCCGACGTTCATCATGATCTTGAACGGAATCTCCGGCATCTCGTTGACGCTGGTGACGGTGCGGTCGAAGTTGAGGATGCCGTCATAGACATGACCGGTATCGCCTTCGGCGCAGGAGACCGTCACTTCGCGGCCTTCGGCGAGCACCGAGGTGGCGTCGCCACAGCCGACGACGGCTGGAATGCCCAGCTCACGCGCGATGATCGCCGCGTGGCAGGTACGGCCGCCACGGTTGGTGACGATGGCGGAGGCGCGCTTCATGACCGGTTCCCAGTCCGGGTCGGTCATGTCGGTGACCAGCACGTCGCCGACCTGCACCTTGTCCATCTGCTCCGGGTTGTCGATCACGCGCACCGCGCCCTGGCCGATACGCTGACCGATGGCACGCCCCGTCACCAGGGTGCGGCCCTTCTCGCGCAGCTGGAAGCGCTCGAGATTGCCGCCCTCTTCCTGGCTGACGACCGTTTCCGGACGCGCCTGGACGATGTAGAGCTTGCCGTCATCGCCGTCACGCGCCCATTCGATGTCCATCGGACGCTGGTAGTGCTTCTCGATGATCATGGCCTGGCGCGCCAGTGCCTCGACATCGGCGTCGCTGATGCAGAAGCGATGACGCTCCGGCACCGGCACGTCGACGGTCTCCACGGAACGCCCGGCGCTGGTGTCGTCGGTGTAGACCATCTTGATCAGCTTGGAGCCCAGGTTGCGGCGCAGCACCGCCGGGCGGCCGGCGGCCAGCGTGGTCTTGTGGACGTAGAACTCGTCAGGGTTGACCGCGCCCTGTACCACGGTCTCGCCCAGGCCCCAGGAGCCGGTGACGAAGACGGCGTCGCGATAGCCGGATTCAGTGTCCAGGGTGAACATCACGCCGGAAGCGGCCGTCTCGGAGCGCACCATCTTCTGCACGCCGGCAGACAGCGCGACCAGCGAGTGATCAAAGCCCTTGTGCACGCGGTAGGAGATGGCGCGGTCGTTGAACAGTGACGCGAACACCTCGTGCACCGCACGCTTGATGTTGTCGAAACCTTCGATGTTGAGGAAGGTTTCCTGCTGACCGGCGAAGGAGGCGTCCGGCAGGTCTTCCGCGGTGGCGGAGGAGCGCACGGCGACCTTCAGGTTCGGGTGTCTGGCCTGCAGCTCGGCATAGGCACGTTCCATCTCGGCCTCGAAGGCCGGCGGCAGCGGCGTATCGATGATCCACTGACGAATCTCGGCACCGACGCGCGCCAGTTCGACCACGTCATCCACATCGAGGGCATCGAGGGCAGCATTGATACGCTTGTCGAGGCCTTCGTGGGCCAGAAACTCGCGATAGGCATAGGAGGTAGTCGCAAAGCCGCCGGGCACGGTGACACCGGCATCGGCCAGATTGGAGATCATCTCACCGAGCGAGGCGTTCTTGCCGCCAACGCGATCAACATCGTTCATGCCGAGCTGATCGAAATCGACGACGTATTCGGATGTGGCTTGCTGTGACAAGGGAACCCCCTGGTACCAATGGATGGAAACGAATGACCGATGGAGGACGTTGAACCGCCTTCCGTTCAGCAATGACGCCACCCTAACAAGCTCTCTCTAGTATTAGCCATTGGTCTAACCGGCTAGTCAGTGGAGGAGGACTACAACCCTGAGACTGTTTCAGGCGTTCTGTCGCCATCGTCGCCGAACATGTCGACAAGCCTGAAACGGCCGCTACAGGAATGTAGTCATGGGCCGCTTTGCCGGGGAACGGGAACACGAGATTTCCCATATCGCACCACTGGCCATCCGCCGGATATTGCAAGCACGACAGTGAACGCCGACACTTGAGACTTCACGAGACGACACCCTGCGCCGGGTTGTGTCTTCGATTCGTTCTTCACGAGTGCCCGTCATGACCCGAACCGCCTTCTTCATTTCCGATGGAACCGGTATCACCGCCGAGACACTGGGACGCAGTCTGCTGGCCCAGTTCGAAAACACCGACATCCGCATGGTGACCAAGCCCTACATCGACTCCTCCGAGAAGGCCACGGCGCTGGTCAAGGCCATCGAGAGCGCCCACGCCACGGACGGTGAGCGCCCCATCATCATCGACACCATCGTCGATCAGGACATCCGTGACATCATCTCGGAATCCTCCGGTTTCAAGGTCGACATCTTCTCCACCTTCCTCAAGCCACTGGAAGAGGAGCTGGATACCCACTCGTCCTACAGCGTCGGCAAGACCCACTCCATCGGTCAGGATGATGTCTACATGAACCGCATCGATTCGGTGCATTTTGCCCTCGACAACGATGATGGAGCGCGCACCCACCAGTACGACAAGGCCGACGTCATCCTCATCGGCGTCTCACGCTGCGGCAAGACCCCGACCTCGCTGTATCTGGCCTTGCAGTTCGGCATCCGCGCGGCCAACTACCCGCTGACCGAGGATGATCTCGACGAATCCGGCACCCTCAAGATGCCGGCGTCACTGGCGCAATATCGCCACAAGCTGTTCGGACTGACCATCGACCCGCGCCGCCTGGCTGCCATCCGAACCGAGCGTCGCCCCAACAGTCGCTACTGCTCGATCGACCAGTGTCTGCAGGAAGTCGAGCAGACCGAGGCGCTGTTCCGCCGCTCCAAGGTGCCCTACATCGATACCACGCGCTTCTCGATCGAAGAGATCTCGACGCGCATGATCGCCGAGACCGGCCTGGCACGCCGCTTCTCACCACGCTGATACCCGTCGCTACGTTACGCCCCCAACAACACACATCGACCACAACAACCCCCCTACTCACGCAGGAAGTCTCCCCATGTTCCACACCAACCACTACTTCGACGGCCAGGTGGCCTCCATCGCCTTCCAGAGCGCAGATCTGCCTGCCACGGTCGGCGTGATGGCCATCGGCGAATTCGTGTTTTCCACCAGCCAGCGCGAATACATGACGCTGATCAGCGGCGACATGCAGGTACTGCTGCCGGGCGCCGAAGAGTGGTATCAACTGGCAGACGGGGAAAGCTTCATCGTCGAAGCCAACCAGAGCTTCGAGGTGCGCACCACGGTCGAGTCCGCCTATCTGTGCAAGTACGAAGACGCCTAAGGCACTGGGAATAAGCCGCCTAAGGCACTTGAAAACAGCCGCCTGAGGCACTGGGCAACAGCCGCCCAAGGCACTGAAAGCCAGACATGAAGAAGCCGCCGAGCCCTCAAGCACGGCGGCTTCTTTCGTCACGACGACTGCCTCTCGATACCAGGCTCAGGCGCGTCGCCTGAGCACGGAGCGCAGCGCCAGATAACTGATACCGCCCATCAGCAGATAGCTTGTCGCCACCCCGGCAAAGATACCGACCACACCGTGAAGCGTCCCCCCCAGCCAGGCCAGTGGCACCAGCAGAGCGAACAGTCGCACCAGCGAGAGTGTCATCGCCCGGCGTGGCTCGTGCAGCGCATTGAGGCTGGAATTGGCGAGGATGATCACGCCCTGGGCGCCGAGTGCGGCGGGAATCAGCCACAGGTAGGTGACCACCAGCTGCGCGACTTCCGGGCTTTCAGCGAAGCGCGCCGCGATCCACTCACCGCCAAGCCCCAGCCCCAGCCAAACCGCCAGCTGCCAGACGAGAATGAAGCCGAGTATGCCGTGGATGGCTCGCCATACCCGCCGGTGCTGCCCGGCACCATCGTTCTGGCTGATGAAGGGTGACAGCGTCATCGAGAGTGCCAGCACCAGAATCAGTGCCAGTGACTCGATGCGTGAACCGATGCCATAGGCCGCGACGGCGGCATGACCATGCTGACTGACGATCCGCGTGACCAGCGCCGTGGCGATCGGCGTCATCACGCTGGTCATGGCCGCAGGCAGGCCGATGGCCCCCACTTCTCGCCATGAGGTGATCAGACGTGTCAGCGACAGCTGATGCAGATCCAGCCGCGCGCGCAGCAATGGCAATGCCAGCAAGCCCAGCGTCATCGCCAGCCACGACAGCACCGTGGCCAACGCCGCCCCCGCCACGCCCATGCCCTGCCAATCTCCGATGCCGAAGATCAGCAGCGGGTCGAGCAGCGCATTGAGACCCCCTGCCGCCGCCATCACCAGCGAGGGCACCAGGGTATTGCCCTCGGCGCGCAGCACGCTGCCCAGCACGCGTGGCAGCAACACGAAGGGCGCCCCGAAGTACCACACCTGCATGTAGTCCTGGATGTGCGGCATCAGGGTGTCATCGGCCCCCAGCAGCCCGAACAGCGGCCCGATGCTGACAAGCCCCGCCACGATCATCATGACGCCCAGCAGCAGCCCCAGCAGACTGGCATCCGTGGCCCGCGCCTTGACCGTCTCGAACTCGCCACGCCCGAGCCTGCGTCCCACCACGGCGGTGGTGCCGATGGACAGACCGATGGCGATGCTGATGACGGCAAAGGTCACCGGAAAGGTGAAGGTGACCGCCGCCAGCTCCGCGGTGCCCAGCTGGGCGATGAACCAGGCATCCACCAGGTTGAACAGCATCATGGTGACGATGCCGCCGATCACCGGCCCCGTCATGCGGGCAAGCGTCGAGGCGATCGGATCACGCAGCAGATCACGCCGACCACGCGGGGACGGGTTTCTGGCAGAGGAAGAGGACGTGGGGTTGGCAGGCTCAGGCATGCAGGCTCCGGACAGTAAACGGCCCCGTCAGGCGAGCTGCCTGCGGGGCCATCGGGGGCTATCGATCGTACGATCTGTCGTGCAATCCGTCGTGCAGGACGGGCACAGTGTAAGACATCCGCGCGGCGAGAGCAGTTCCCTTGCGGCTCAGGGGGCTGCAAGCCGGACTAGTTGCCCTGCATGAAGGGCGAGATGACTTCGCCTCCCGACTCACGCCAGGCCGCGAAGCCACCCCCGAGATGGGCGACCGGCCCGAATCCCATGTCCTTGAGCGACTTGGTGGCCAGCGCCGAGCGCAGTCCGCCGGCGCAGAACAGCACATAACGTCCCTCACGGGCGAAATCGGCACGGTGATAGGGCGAAGCCGGGTCGACCCAGAACTCCAGCATGCCGCGTGGCGCATGGATGGCCCCGGGAATGCGGCCTTCCCGCTCCAGCTCACGCACATCTCGGATATCCACCAGGATCAGGGGTGTACCGCCTGCGCGAGACTCCTCCAGCGCCTGACGCAGCGCCTCAGGCGACAGGGTGTCGATCTCCTTCTCGGCCGCTGCCACCAGCTCACTGACCGGTCGAATCATGGGGTCCTCCTTGCAGATGATATCGTCCTGATGATGCATGCCACTCACCGCCTGCGTGACACCTCACACATCCGCCTCGCCGCAACGATAGAAACGCTGGATGCTCGAGAAATCGAGACGTCCCGCACCCTGGGCGGCATGCTGGGCGAACAGGTTACGCGCCTGGGAGCCCATTGGCACTGCCGATTTCGAGCCCAGCGCCATTTCCCAGGCAAGGCCAAGATCCTTGGCCATCAGATCCACCAGGAAGCCGCCCTGATAGTCGTTGGACGCAGGTGCCGCCTCCATCACCCCGGGCCAGGGGTTATAGACGTTGAGCGCCCAGTTGCCGCCGGAGGACTGCTTCATCACCTCCGAGAGCACGGCCGGGTCCAGTCCGTTCTTGACCCCCAGCGCCAGCGCCTCGGCAGTGCCGCTCATCAGGATGCCCAGCAGCATGTTGTTGCAGATCTTGGCGACCTGACCGCTGCCGGCCGGGCCTGCATGGAACAGATTCTTGCCCATCACTTCCAGCAGCGGCACGGCACGCGCGTAGCCGTCGGCCTCACCACCGACGATGAAGCTCAGGGTGCCGGCACGTGCGCCACCGACCCCGCCCGACACCGGGGCGTCCATGAAGGTGATGCCACGCTCGGCGGCATGGCGAGCGACCAGCCGGGCATCATCCGGCGCGATGGTCGAGGCGTCGATCACCAGTACCGAAGCGTCGAGTGTCGCCAAGAGGCCACCCTCGCCGTCTTCCTTGTCACCCAGATAGAGCTTTCGCACGTGCTGCCCCGCCGGCAGCATGCTGATGACGACGTCAACGCCCTCTGTCGCCTGGCGTGGCGACTCGGCGCGTGAGGCACCCGCCTCGACCAGCTGGCTCATGGCCGACTCGACCAGATCGAAGACCTTCACCTCATGGCCGGCCTTGACCAGATTGAGGGCCATGGGGCCGCCCATGTTGCCGAGCCCGATGAAACCGATGGATGTCATGGCAATGCTTCCTCGTGAACAGGTTCTTGTTGTCATTGGCGTCCGGCGGCATGTCCGCACCTGCCGCCCGTGCTGAAAAGCGCGCTTATAGATCCATCAGCGGATGCTCGTCCTCTTCCCACAGCGGCGCGAAGAAGCCGTCGATGTATTCCTCGGAGACCTGTGCGATCGAGACATAGGCCCACTGCGGCTGTCTGTCCTTGTCGATCAGCAGGGCGCGTACTCCTTCGGCAAGCTCGGTGCCCATGCAGCAGCGCACCGACAGGGTCAGCTCGTCGCGGAAGGCTTCCGCCAGCGAGGAGTGGCGATGGCGTGCCAGCATGCGAAATACCAGATGCGGGGAACTGGGGCAGCCGGCTTCCAGACGTTCGCGATTGGCGTTCAGCCATGCATTGCAGTCACTGCGCGCCTGGGGATCATCGAGGATCCGCTGACAGGCCTTCAGCACTTCGCGCCCGGCGACCAGCTGCTGAAGATGATCAAAGAGCGGCATGACCTGTCCCGGCGGCGCCAGCTCACGGCGCTCGAACTCGCTCAGCACCTGGCTCAGATGACGCGACGGATGACGCCCGAATTCCCCCTCGCACAGCGCCTGCTTGAGCGCCTCGCGCTGCGCGTCGGGAATCAGACGTGTGGCAAGCCCGAGATCCAGCGCATCGCGGGCATTCAGCTGCGCGCCGGTCACTCCCAGATACTCGCCGATGCCACGCGGCAGGCGATTGAGCAGCCAGCTGGCCCCGACATCCGGGTACAGGCCGATGCTGACCTCCGGCATCGCCAGCCGTGAGCTTTCGGTGACCACGCGCTCGCAACCGCCGGCGAACAGCCCCATGCCGCCGCCCATCACGATGCCGCCGCCCCACACCAGTAGCGGCTTGGGGAAGGTATGCAGCCGGTGATCGAGCCGGTATTCCGCGGTGAAGTAGCGGGTGGCGAAGAAATCCTCCAGCGCTTCAAGAGGGTCTGCGCCTTCGCTTGCCGGTGCGGTGGTCATCGCCTGATAGAGCGCCACGATATCGCCACCGGCACACAACGCACGCTCGCCGGCGCCTTCCAGCCACACCATGGCGATGCTGCTGTCCAGCTCCCAGGCATCCAGCTGGGCCTCGATGCGCTCGATCATGGCCAGCGACAGCGCATTCAGCGAGCGCGGCGCATTCAGGCGCATGATACCCAGCTGCTTGCCGTCGCGGGCGCGACGCGTCTCGAACACCACGGGCGCCTCGACATCGGTCGCGGCCTTGGCAGTGACACCTTCTATCTGGCTCATGAGCGCCCTCCTCCCTTCACCTCTTTCTGATGCGAGACCCACTGCGGTGCACGCTTCTCCAGGAAGGCACTCACGCCCTCCTTCTGGTTGGGGTCATCGAACAGCTCGACGAACAGCTCGCGTTCCATGCGCAGGCCATCGCTCATGCCGCGATGGCGGGATGACATGATCAACGCCTTGCAGCGCGCCACCGCACTCGGGCTCTGGTTGGCGACGCTCTCGGCCATCGCCAGCGCGCGCTCGAGGCTCTGGCCGGTCTCGACCACCTCTTCCGCCAGCCCGATGCGACCGGCGGTCTCGGCATCCACCTGCTCACCACACAGGATCATGCGCTTGGCCCAGCCTTCGCCGACCAGCCACGGCAGATGCTGGGTGCCGCCCGCGCACGGCAGCAGACCGACCTTGGCCTCCGGCAGCGCCAGTTTCGCCTGACGCTCGACGATACGGATATCGCAGGCCAGCGCGCATTCAAGCCCGCCGCCCATCGCGTAGCCGTTGACGGCGGCAATCGTCACGCCGGGGAAGTTGGCCAGCCGCTCGAAGGCCAGCCCGAAGCGGCGCGCCATGGTGGCGGCCACGCCCTTGTCACCGTCGGCGAAGGTCTTGAGATCGGCGCCGGCGGAGAAGAACCTGTCGCCCTCACCGGTAATCACCACCGCACTGACGCTGCCATCGCCCTCCAGCTCATCGAGCAACTGCTCCAGCTCGATCAAGGACGCCTCCGTCCAGGTGTTGGCCGGCGGGTTATTGATGGTGACACGGGCGATATGACGATCCTTCTCGAGAACGAGGCATGGCCCTTGATTGGATGACATCACGTAACTCCCTGAAAGATGGTAACCACTGACGAATTGAAGTGGAGGCGCCGTTACGCCAGCGACTCGATCATCCCCGGCGTCAGTAGACGGCGCGCGATGATCAGACGCATGATCTCGTTGGTGCCTTCCAGAATCTGGTGCACACGGGTGTCACGCACCAGCCGCTCCAACGGATACTCGCGGATATAACCGTAGCCGCCATGCAGCTGGAGTGCCTGATTGCAGACCTCGAAGCCCATGTCGGTGGCAAAGCGCTTGGCCATCGCACAGTGGGCGCTGGCCTCGCCGTCGCCCTCATCGAGCTTGAAGGCCGCCAGTCGCACCAGGGTGCGCGCCGCGGTCAGTTCGGTGGCCATGTCGGCCAGCTTGAACTGCAGGGCCTGGAACTGCGCCAGCTCGCGCCCGAACTGCTTGCGCTCGCCGAGATAATCCCGCGACAGCTCCAGCGCCTTCTGGGCCGCGCCCAGCGAGCAGGTGGCGATGTTGATGCGTCCGCCATCCAGCGCCTTCATCGCGAAACGGAAGCCCTCGCCCTCCTCGCCCAGACGATTGGCCGCCGGGACCCGCACGCGATCGAAGCTCACCAGCCGGGTCGGCTGGCTGTTCCAGCCCATCTTGTCTTCCTTCTTGCCGTAGCTGATGCCGTCGGCATCCGCTGGCACCACGAAGGCCGAGATACCCGCCGCGCCGCTGTCCGGCTCGCCGGTGCGCGCCATCACCACCAGCACGTCCGTCGCCCCGGCACCGGAGATGAACATCTTGGAGCCACTCAGGTAGTAATCATCGCCGTCACACTCGGCGCGGGTGCGCAGACTGGCGGCATCACTGCCGCTGCCCGGCTCGGTCAGGCAGTAGGAGCCAAGCTTGTCGCCCGCCACCATCGCTGGCACCCACTGCTCGCGGCACTCGTCACTGGCGAAGCTCGCGATCATCCAGCCGACCATGTTGTGGATGGTGATGTAGGCGGTGGTCGAGATGCAGCCGGTGGCCAGCTGCTCGAGAATGATGGAGCTGTCCAGACGCGGCAGGCCAAGACCGCCATGCTCCTCGGGGACATAGAGCCCCATGAAGCCCGCCTCACCCGCCTTCTTCAGCGTCTCGATGGGGAAATGGGCCGTGGCGTCCCACTCGGCGGCATGCGGGGCAAGCTCGGCATCCGCGAAGGCACGCGCGCCCTCCTGCAGGGCACGCTGGTCATCGGTCAGCGAAAAGTTCATGCAGCTGCCTCCTGTTGTCCTTGTTCTTTATCTCCAGGCCCGCCGAGTCCTCGGCGAGCCTGTGAAGAGCCCTCAGCGCATCTGAAGAGCCATCAGCGGTCTTGTGAAGAGAGCCCTCAGCGCATCTGAATAGAGAAGTTGGGCTGATTGCCCTCGGCCGGCGCATCATCGAACCAGCGCGCCGTCACCGTCTTGGTCTCGGTATAGAAGCGCACCGCCTGCTTGCCATAGGCATGCAGATCGCCGAAGAAGCTGCCGCGCCAACCGGTGAAGGAGAAGAACGGCAGCGGCACCGGAATCGGCACGTTGATGCCGACCTGACCGACCGCGATCTCATTCTGGAAGCGGCGCGCCGCCCCGCCGGAACGCGTGAAGATGGAAGTGCCGTTGCCGTAGGGGTTGTTGTTGATCAGCTCGATGGCCTCGGACAGATCCGCCGCCTCCATGCAGCACAGCACCGGCCCGAAGATCTCCTCGCGATAGAGCACCATCTCCGGCGTCACCTTGGAAAACAGGCACGGCCCCAGCCAGTTGCCGTCGGGATAGCCCGCCACCGAGATGCCGCGACCGTCCAGCAGCAGCTCGGCCCCTTCCTCGACGCCCTGCCCGATCCAGCCCGTCACGCGCTCCAGTGCCTGCGGCGAGATCAGAGGTCCGTAGCTGGCGCCCTTGTCATTCCAGGCACCGGGGCGCACCTCGGCCAGCGCATCACGCACCCGCGCGATCAAGGCCTTCGAATCACCGACGAAGACCGCCACCGAGATCGCCATGCAGCGCTGACCCGCCGCACCGACACTGGCCCCGACCAGCGCATTCACCACCTGGTCCGCCGGAGCATCCGGCATGATCACCATGTGGTTCTTGGCACCCGCGAAGCACTGGGCGCGCTTGAGGTTGTCAGTGGCGGTACGATAGATGTGCTGCCCCACCGGTACCGAACCGACGAAGCTCACGGTGCGCGGTGTCTCGTGGGCCAGCAGGTGATTGACCTGATCGCGCCCGCCCTGCACCACGGTCAGGATGCCCTCGGGCGCTCCCGCTTCCATGAACAGCTCCGCCAGACGCAGCGTGGTCAGCGGTACCTGCTCGGAAGGCTTGAGCACGAAGGCATTGCCGCAGGCGATGGACAGCGGGAACATCCAAAGCGGTATCATGGCGGGGAAATTGAACGGCGTGATCCCCAGGCAGACGCCCAGCGACTGGGTCACGGAGTAGCTGTCGATGCCGGTGGCGACGTTCTCCACCGTCTCGCCCATCAGCAGACTCGGAATGTTGGCGGCATGCTCGACCACCTCGATGCCGCGCCAGACATCGCCCTTGGCGTCCTCGAAGGTCTTGCCCAGCTCATGGGAGATGATCTCGGCCAGCTCGTCATGGTGCTGCTTGAGCAGATGCTGATAGCTGAGCATCAGACGGGCACGGGTCGGCACCGGGGTGTTGCGCCAGCGCTGGAAGGCCTTCTCGGCATGCACCAGCGCCTCGTCCAGTTCGCTGAGCGGCGTCAGTGGAACACGCGCCACTTCAGCGTTGGTGGCCGGGTTGGTCACGCTCAGGTGCTGATCGGCGGCGCTTGCGACAAACTGGCCATTGATCAGCTGTGGCAATACCAGTGGTGCGCTGTCACCGGCGACGACGGCGCGCAGTCGTGACAGCAACTCAAGCGAGCCGTTTGCGGACGTGAGGGTAGTCGAAGACATGACGTGGCATTCCTGTGTCTGTTGTTATTGGGTGAAGGACGGCGTGTCAGCAGAGCCGGAGACGTCAGCCATAGCCATCTTGCCGAAAGCGGCAAGCCGACATTGCGATCTGACTCAACCTAGCATCTGCTTGGTTGGCTGCAAATACTATTACCCTTTACGTTAACGTAAACAATGCTAGTCTGTAGAAAATTCACGGCCAGACGCCGCTGGCATCCGCTGCGCAGAGGGGCATGCCATCTCCTCGGCGCACACAGCATTCGGAGCGGCAGTGCCCATGACGGATACGATGATTACCTCAACGCCTGACACCCAGAACCCGACAGCCTCCGAGAGTCCGGACGATGGCGTCGGCATGGAAGGCCTGCTGAGTGCCACCAGCACCAGCGACGCCATTCGCCCGACCCAACGCACCTGGAGCATCGGCGAGCTGGCACGTCATTTCGACGTGACCACACGCACCATCCGCTTCTATGAGCAGGAAGGCCTGCTGCATCCCCAGCGACGCGGCCAGACGCGCATCTATCACGACAAGGACCGCGTGCGCCTCAAGCTGACGCTGCGCGGCAAGCGGCTGGGATTCTCGCTGGCCGAGATTCGCGAGGTGGTGGATCTCTACGATGCCGCGGATGGCGGCGGCGAGAAGCAGCTCACGAGGCTGCTCGACATCCTGGCCGAGAAACGTGAAGGACTGGAGCGCCAGCTGCGCGACCTCACCGCCATGCAGCGCGAGCTGGACGATGTCGAGACGCGGGCGCGGGAAGCGCTGGCCCGCCTGACGACACACGGATGATGCGCGACACCCGTCACCCTCTTCCAACACCTTTGAGAGCATCACGACAGCAAGACCGATAACGACAACAAGCACCATGACATTCACGCCGCCGTCCCCTGGCGGCGTGACCGCCCGCCGGGCGGCTCCCCCTGAACACGCCTTGCCACACCAATAACAACCAGGGACACAGGACAACGCCATGTCACAGGACGCCATTGCCACACGCCAGTCTCTCAGCTATCTGAGCACCCTCTCCGAGACTCCCCTGATGGGGGAAACCATCGGTGACTGTCTCGATCGCATCACCGCGCGCTGGCCCGAGCGCGACGCCTTGATCAGCCGTCATCAGGGGCTGCGCTACACCTGGGCCGAGCTGCATGCAGAGGTCGAGCGCGTGGCGCGCGGCCTGCTGGCGATGGGGATCGAGCGCGGCGACAGGGTCGGCATCTGGGCGCCCAATCGTGCCGAGTGGACGCTCATCCAATACGCCACCGCCAAGATCGGCGCGGTGCTGGTCAATCTCAACCCGAGCTATCGCGGCCATGAGCTGGCCTATGCGCTCAAGCAGTCCGGCGCGGCGACGCTGATCTTCCAGGCACGCTTCAAGGCCTCGGACTACGTCGCGATCCTCGAGGAGCTGTTCCCTGAGGCCAGGGAGGCCCGCGGCCGTGATGGCATTCACAATGGCGCGCTGCCGGACCTCAGGCGTCTGGTCTGCTTCGAGGCCGAGGATGCCCTGCCCGGAATGCTCCACTGGCAGGATGTGCTGGGCGGCGCCGGAGAGGTCAGTCTCGAGACACTCCACGAGCTGCAGGCCAGCCTGACCTTCGATGACCCGATCAACATCCAGTACACCTCCGGCACCACCGGGGCCCCCAAGGGGGCCACGCTCTCGCATCACAACATTCTCAACAACTGCTTCTTCGTCGCCGAGCGCATGAATCTCACGGAGCACGACAAGCTGGTGATGCCGGTGCCGCTCTATCACTGCTTCGGCATGGTGATGGGCAATCTGGGCTGTCTGACCCACGGGGCGACGATCATCTACCCCGAGGCGGGTTTCGATCCGCTGGCCACGCTGCAGGCGGTCAGCGAGGAAGGCGCCACCGCGATGTTCGGCGTACCGACGATGTTCATCGCCGAACTCGAGCACCCGCGCTTTGACGAGTTTGATCTCTCCAGCCTGCGCACCGGCACCATGGCGGGTTCCATCTGCCCCATCGAGGTGATGCGCCAGGTCATCGAGCGCATGCACATGCGCGAGGTCACCATCGCCTATGGCATGACCGAGACCAGCCCGGTGAGTCTGCAGACCACCCGCGAGGCACCGCTGGACAAGCGTGTCTCCACCGTCGGCACCCTGCATCCCCATCTGGAGATCAAGATCGTCGACCCCGAGACAGGCCAGGTGGTCCCGCGCGGCGAGAAGGGCGAGCTGTGCACACGCGGTTACAGCGTGATGCTCGGCTACTGGAACAACCCGGACGCCACCGCCAAGGCCATCGACAGTGGCCGCTGGATGCATACCGGTGATCTCGCCACCCTCGATGAGGACGGTTACGTGACCATCGTCGGGCGCATCAAGGACATGATCATCCGCGGTGGCGAGAACATCTATCCCCGCGAGATAGAGGACTTCCTCTACACCCATCCTGCCGTGTCGGACGTGCAGGTGATCGGCGTGCCCGATGAGCGCTATGGCGAGGAAGTGATGGCCTGGGTCAAGCTCAAGGAAGGCGAGCAGCTGGATGCCGAAGGCCTCAAGGCGTTCTGCCAGGGCAGAATCGCCCACTTCAAGGTGCCGCGCCATATCAAGTTCGTCGAGGAATTCCCGATGACCGTCACCGGCAAGATCCAGAAATTCAAGATGCGCGAAACCGCCACGGCGGAGCTGGGTCTCAAGGCATGAGCGGACACCTCGGAGGGCCACGGAGAACAAGCGCATGAGTCACGACACGCCGAGAGGCGACGACGCCTCCTCCGCTCGCCACCTGAGCACGGCCTGTGCCCAGGTGGCGCACTACGCGCCTCCTCGGCATCACGCGGCACTGGAGGAGGCACTCGAGGCATTGATCAAGGCGCATCCTGAGCCCGTCCTGCCGCCCTCGGCGCTGGCAGGGCTGGATCAGCTGCATCTGGGAGGCGCGGCCGGCAGCCGCGAGTTGCTGGCGATGGCGGCTCTCGAGACCCCCGAGGGCATGCCACTCGCGATTCTCGAGCCCGGTGCCGGGCTCGGCGGACTGGCACGCATGCTGGTCAGTCAGCATGCCAGCGCCGGGCATCACGTCACCACGCTGGATCTCTCGGAGAGCCTCTGCCAGCTGGCCGTCGCGCTCAACCGTGCCACCGGCCTGCGCGAACGTATCCGAGTGCTGGAGGGCGACGCCTGCTATCCCGAGCTGCACCCCGCCCTGACAGGGCGACATGTCGACCGCATCCTGAGCCAGCACCTGCTGGTCCATCTGAGCGACAAGACCGACGTGTTGCGTCAGTGGCATGACTGCCTCAACGATGACGGCTATCTGGTGCTGCATGAGCCGGTGCTCAGCGTCCAGGCACAAGCCTTCCATGAGCGTCCGCAGCTGCCGGTGCCCTGGGCACTGACGCCCCGCGCCGATCACCTGGCCAGCTGCGAGGAACTGCACGAGGCGATGGCCAACAGTGGTTTCGAGGTCGAGGCGCACGCCGAACTGACGCCTCAGGTGCTCGCCTGGCAGGCGCGGCGTCTGCGCACACCCTCCCCCGGCGCCTCCGGCCAGCCCCCACTCTCGCCCGCCCAGCGTGCCAGCCAGGCGCTAACACCGGAGCTGATCTTCGGGCCACATTTTCCGACGATGCAGCACAATCTGGCCGAGGCGCTGGAGGCCGGCTGGCTGGAAGTGCACCTGTGGCGACTGCGCAAGCGCCGCCATCCGTGACGGTGATGAGGCTGGAGGTTTCCCGCGTGAGGCCAGTCCGATACCGGCGTGAAAAAAATTAGAAAACACCGCTCGTAAATGACTGGCATCCACTGTCATCAACCGTTATTCTTGCCAGTACAGTCCCGTTCGGGGGATAAGCCGTTCGTTATCCGTCATCATGCAAGAGGGTCTTCCTCACCATGATGACCGCACTGGAGCATGTCTTTCATTTCCATGTGCCAGTGCACAGTTTCCCGATGCTCGCGCACCGTTTCTCCGGGAATCTGTTCATCAAGGCGCTGATCTGATCAATCCGCGCCGACTGCATCAAAGATTCCCTCACGGGAAAACCGAAAGGGCCTCCATCTGGAGGCCCTTTTTTTGTCTGCTCGCTTTGTCTGCTCGTGCTGTCAGCTCGATTCCTGCCGGTGCGAGCCATTGATCCGACACGCCGTCCGTCAGCTCATCGGCACGGCATGGCACACTGGATCAGCGGGCCCTCAGGCCTGCCAGGCGGCCAGTGTCGCGAGGTGATCCTGGCGCGCCTGGCCCGGCGTCACGGCCGCCAGCCGCACCCTGGTGCCCGGCACGCATTGGGCGAGCTGCGCGCAGGCCAGTGGCGTCAGCGCGCCAAGGCGCGGATAGCCGCCGATGGTCTGGCGATCATTGAGCAGGATGATCGGCTGGCCATCGGCGGGCACCTGTACCGCGCCCAGCGGAATGCCTTCGGAGACCATCCCGGCACCATCACGCTCCAGACGCGGGCCGGTCAGACGCACGCCCATGCGATCGGCACGCCCGTCCACTGCCCAGTCGCGGTTGAAGGCGCGAAAGAGGCTGTCGCCGCTGAATTCGGCAATCTGGGCGCCTACCACCAGCGCCAGTTCGAGCGCCTCGCCCTCCTCGGGGGTCAGCGACTGCTGCCATGCCTGTGCCGACGCCGGCAACTCGCGCAGCGACAGTTCATTGCCGGCCGCCGTGAGCACATCGCCGCTGGCCAGTGCATGGCCTTCGCCATCCAGCCCGCCCAGACCATCACGCACGGTACAGGCCGCACTGCCCAGCACCGGGGCGACATCCAGCCCACCCGGGAAGGCCAGATAGGCGCGCAGCCCGGCGACCGGACGCTCGAACTTGAGCACCTGCCCCGCCGTCACGGCGAAGGCCTGCCCGGGCAGCAACGCCTCACCATCCAGTGTCGCCGCCAGATCAGCGCCACACAGCGCCAGCGTGCCCGCCTGCCCGACCTTGAGGGTCAGGCCGCCGCCCATGGTGATCTCGAGTCCCGGCGCATCCGGGGCATTTCCCAGCAGCCAGTTGGCCCAGCCCAATGACACCCAGTCCGCCGCGCCGCCCTGGGTCACGCCCAGATGGCGGACACCCAGGCGTCCCGCATCCTGTACCAGTGCCAGGGCACCGCTGCGCTCGACGTAGAGTCTCACGCGCTTGTCGTTGTCGGCACTCATGCGCGCTCCTCCAGCGGGGTGACATCGCCGCCCAGACGAACGAATTCCTCTCGGCTCACGGAAACGAAACGCACGCGATCACCGGGCATGAAGCGACTGGACGGCTCACCGGCCTCGTTGCGACCGAACAGCGTGATGGGCGTGCGGCCCAGGATGTTCCAGCCACCGGGAGAGCGTGACGGGTAGATCGCGGCCTGACGGTCGGCGATACCGACGCTGCCGGGGGCGATCTTCTGGCGCGGCGTCTTGAGGCGCGGTGTGGTCAATGCCTCCTCCAGCACGCCCATGAAGGCGAAACCGGGGGCGAAGCCAAGCGCGAACACGCAGTAATCATGCGCGCCATGCCGTTCGATCAACGCCTCGACACTGATGCCGAGACGCGCGGCGATCGGCGCAAGCTCCGGACCGACACTGTCGTCGTACCAGACGGGCACCTCGTGCAGCTGGCCCTGCTGACCGCTCTGCGGAGCGAGGTTCTCGAGGGCCGCCTGGATACGGGCACGCACCTCGCCTTCTTCCAGTGCCGCCACGTCATAGTGCAGCAGCAAGGTGGTATAGGACGGCACCAGATCCACCAGCGCCGTGCCGAAGGCCTCACGCAAGGCCCCGTCAGCGGCCAGAATCCAGGCCATGTTGGATTCCTCGATGCGGTCGAACAGCCGGATGATCAGCGAGTCCATACCGACGGTCTCGAGGCGCAGTTGCGGTGACGAGCCACGTTCGTGGCTATTCCCCCCAGCCATCAGGCACCCGCCAGCGCATCGAAGGCGTCACGGATGGCACGCACCGCCGCCACGGACTCGGCGTTGTCACCGTGCACGCACAGGGTGTCGGCACTGAGCACCAGATCACCGCCGCTGCTGTCGGTGAGGGCTTCACCGCGCGCCAGCGTCACCGACTGGGCGATGATCACCTCGCTGTCGTGATGCACGGCGCCGGGCTCACGACGCGAGACCAGGTGACCGCGCGAGTCGTAGGCACGGTCGGCGAAGGCCTCGAACCACAGCGTGATGCCCATCTCGTCGGCCAGTGCCTGCATCGGTGCCGGATTGGCGGTCGCCATCACCATCAGCGGCAGGCTGGCGTCATAGCGCACCACGGCCTGCATGACGGCACGCAGTAGCGTCGGGTCAGCGGCCATGTCGTTGTAGAGCGCACCATGCGGCTTCACGTACTGGACGCGAGTGCCTTCGGCGCGACAGATACCGTCGAGCGCGCCGATCTGATAGAGCAGCATGTCCTCGACTTCCGCAGGCGAACAGGCCATGGAACGGCGCCCGAAACCCTGCAGATCCGGATAGGCGGGATGTGCGCCGATGCGCACGTCGTGCTTGACCGCGAGCCGCACGGTGCGGCGCATGATGGTGGGGTCAGAGGCGTGGAAGCCACAGGCGATGTTGGCGCAATCGACGTAGGGCATGACCTCGTCATCGAGGCCGATCTTCCAGTTGCCGAAGCTTTCGCCCATGTCGCAATTGAGCAGAGGGAGGGAGGGAGCGGAACGGGACATTGAGACACCTCGCAGGATGATCTTGTGTGTTGTTATCCCTCCACTCTAAGTAAGGCCATGCCTCGGTATCCAATCGTATTTTGTGATTCGTTATATCGATGAAATCTTTCATTACCAGAAGGTATGAAAGCCCAGTCAATCATCCGCTTGCCTGTCAGACCGCCACATGCTTCTGTCTGGGGCACCCCGGACAGCCACGAAAGGGCCGTCATCTCTCCGAATGCCGGCCTGACTCAGGCGACCGACGCGTCCTGTCTGGCGGAACCACCCACAACAACAGGAATTTCCACATGGCCGTCAGTGATCCGTTCCACCTCGCGATTCAAGTGCGTGACATCGCCGAAGCCCGGCGCTTCTATGGCGAATTCCTCGGCTGTCCGGAGGGACGCTCCTCGGACAGCTGGGTCGATTTCGACCTCTACGGCCACCAGTTCGTCTGCCACCTGAACCCGGCACTGGCCGACCCTGACAACCCGCTCGCCCAGCACCGCAATCCGGTCGATGGGCATGGCGTCCCGGTGCCGCACTTCGGGGTGGTACTCGAGATGGAGGCCTGGCAGGCACTGGCGGATCGTCTCACTGCCGAAGGCGTGACATTCGAGATCGCACCTCATGTGCGCTTCAAGGGCGAGCCCGGTGAACAGGCCACGATGTTCTTCCTCGACCCCACCGGCAACGCGCTGGAGTTCAAGGCCTTCAAGGACCGCGAGAGCCAGCTGTTTCGCAAGTGAAGGTCCCGCGCCCCGTCTCGTGCGGGGCATGCCCGGTGATGAAAGCTGACGCCCTGCACGGCATGCGGCAAGATGGTCGGTCTCAACGATTCATCACGGGGCATCTGTCATGTTCGATTTCAAGGAACTCGAGGCCTTTGTCTGGGTCGTGCGGCTCGGCTCGTTCCGCAAGGGCGCGACCAAGCTGCACCTCACCCAGCCCTCCATCTCGGACCGCATCAACCGTCTTGAGGCCGCCGTCGGCGAATCGCTGCTCGAGCGTGCCACCCGCCCCATCCAGCCCACCCTGCGCGGTCGGGAATTCTTCGCGCATGCCGAACGCCTGTTGAGCGGGCGCGAGGAAGCCATGCGCCTGTTTCAGGAGGAAGGCGCCTTTTCCGGCACGCTGCGTCTGGGCGTCATCGAGACCATCGCCAACAGCTGGTTCCCGGCCTTCATGCGCCAGCTGGCCGAGCGCTACCCCAAGCTGACGCTGGAAATGACCGTCGACATCTCGCCCTTTCTGCATCAGCGCCTGGCCGACAATGACCTCGACATGCTGTTCGCGATGGACAGCGCCGCCATGGGCCCCTACGCGACCCAGACACCGCTGTGCACCTTCGAGATGGGCATGTTCGCCTCGCCGACCCTCGCCGAGCAGCTGGCCCAGGACGGCGAATGCTTCGCCAGAACCCCCTTCATCTCCTTCAGCAAGCAGGCCCGTCCCTATACGGAGCTTGTCAGCTACCTCGCCGAACAGGGCATCACCCAGCCCAAGGTGCACTGCACCAGCACCCTGATGACCATTCTGCGCATGAGCAGCGAAGGACTGGGCATCGGTGTCCTGCCGGTCGCCACCGTCGAGGACGTGATCAATCACGGCGAACTGGTGCGTCTGCCACTCGAGACCCCGCTGCCGCCAATGGTCTATGAGGCCATCTGGCGCAATGCCAATTACCCCGACTTCTGCGCCAGTGTCGCGCGCCTGGGTCGCCAGTGTGCCGAGACCTACTCGCAGCAACACGCGCATGCCGATCCCTGATCAGGCCGCCTGCCATGCGCTGAGTCAGGGTTGATCGCGCCCCGCCCTGCATCAGATCAGCATCAGACCAAGGTCTAATAATATCGCCAAAGGCTTTCATGCGACGACACGATGAAAGATTTCATCGATACTGTAAATCAGAATTAACGATTGGACGGGATGGCCTGTCACTTGAAGAATGAAATCGTCTGCCGACAACATTCAATAATAATGAGGAACTAGACATGCGTAAGCCCAGCGACTCCCTCACCCGCAAATCTGCCACCTCCAGTACCCTCATCGGACTGGCAGCCGCCGGTGCCCTGGCCTTCAGTGGCTCGGCCCTCGCGGCACAGTGGAACCTCGCCACTCCGTATGGCGATGCCAGCTTCCACACCAAGAACACCAAGCAGTTCGCCGAGGAGGTCACCGCGGCCACCGATGGCGAGCTGAGCATCACCGTGCACAGCGGCGGTTCGCTGATCTCCCACGGCGAGATCAAGCCGTCCGTGCGTCGCGGCACCGTCCAGGCCGGCGAGATCTTCCTGTCGATCCTGTCCAACGAATCGCCGGTCTACGAGCTGGACACCCTGCCGGGCGTCGCCTCCAGCTACGAGGAAGCCTTCGCTCTGTGGCAGGCCTCCAAGCCGGACATCACCGCACTGTTCGCCAAGGAAGGCCTGATGCCGCTGTACGCGGTCGCCTGGCCGGCCCAGGGCATCTACACCGATTTCGACCTGACCGACGTCTCCCAGCTCAAGGGCCTGCGCATCCGCGCGCCCAACATCAACACCCAGCGCTTCGTCGAGAACGTCGGCGGCAAGCCCACCGAGACCGAAGAAGCCGACATCCCCACCGCCTTCAGCACCGGCCGTGTCGACGCGATGATCACCTCCAGCTCCACCGGCAAGTCCATGTCGGCCTGGGATTACGTCAAGCACTACAACGACGCCAAGCTGTGGTTGCCGAAGAACATCGTCTTCGTCAACAAGCGCGCCTTCGATCGCCTCGACGAGAGCACCCAGCAGGCCGTGCTGGACGCCGCCAAGGCCGCCGAGACCCGCGGCTGGGAAGCCAGCAAGGCCGATGCCGACGAGAGCGCCAAGGTGCTGACCGAGAATGGCTTCACCATCACCGAGCCGGACGAGAAGCTGTCCGAAGACCTCAAGGCCGCGGGTGACAAGCTGTTCCAGGACTGGAAATCACGCGCCGGCAATGAAGGCCAGCAGCTGCTCGAGCGTTATCGCGCCGATCTCGATGCCTGAGCCCCGCCTGCCAGCGCCGAGCGTTCGTCCCATCATCTGAACGCTCGGCACCTGGCCGGTATCGTCACCCCGCCACGCGATGATCACGTCGCTCCCCTGTCCGCCTCTGCCCGCTGGCAGACGCGACACGGGTCTCCCCGACACGGCATCGCGTGGCCACCCTCACCTTCCCTGTGAGTGCATGTCATGACCTACTTCCTCGACAGACTCTATCGCCTCGGCGCGTGGGGTGCGGCAGCTTGCATGCTGCTGATCTGCACCCTGGTCAGCCTGCAGGTCTTCCTGCGCCTGATCGACGCCATCCTGGTGATGTTCGGTGCCGAACGTCTCGGCTTCGAGATCTCCGGCGTCTCGGAAATGGCCGCCTTCCTGCTGGTCGGCGCCACCTTCCTGAGCCTCGCCTATACCTTCACGCACCACGCGCACATCCGCGTGACGCTGGTCATCAATCGCCTGCCGCCCGCCGTGCGTGTGTGGGTCGAGAGCCTGGCGCTGCTGATCGCACTGAGCCTGAGCGTATTGATCACCCATGAACTGGTACTGCTGGTCGGCGAGAGCCTCGAGTACCACGACATTTCCTCCGGCCTGCTGGCCCTGCCGCTGTGGATTCCGCAGAGCGTGCTGGTCGCCGGTACCGGCCTTCTGTGCCTGGCGATTCTCGAGACACTGATCGCCACGCTGCGCACCGCCTTCACCGCGCCTTCACGCTACGTGGCGCCCGAGCCCGAAGACGGAGCCGAATGACATGCTGACACTCATCCTCGTCACTCTGCTGGCCCTCGCCTTGCTGCTCGGCGGCGGCGTGTGGGTCGCCTTCTCACTGATCGGCACCGGCTGGATCGTGCTGACCTTCTTCTCCACCTTCGAGACCGGCCCGATCCTGGCCTCGGACTTCTGGGGTGCCAGCTACGGCTGGGACCTGACCGCCCTGCCCATGTTCGTGTGGATGGGCGAGATCCTGTTCCGCTCCGGACTCGCCGACAACATGTTCCGCGCGCTGGCACCGTGGCTCAATCGCCTGCCGGGCCGCCTGCTGCACTCCAACATCATCGGTAGCGGTCTGTTCGCCGCCGTGTGCGGCTCCTCCGCCGCCACCTGTGCCACCGTCGGCAAGATGACCCTGCCGGAGCTTGAGCGACGCGGCTACGACAGCAACCTGGCCATCGGTACCCTCGCCAGCGCCTCGACCCTCGGTCTGCTGATTCCGCCGTCAATCATGATGATCGTCTACGGCGTGGTCACCGAGCAGTCCATCTCGCGCCTGTTCATCGCCGGTGTCCTGCCGGGCATGCTGCTGCTGGCCCTGTTCATGGGCTATCTGGCGATCTGGTCGAAGGTCGTCGGCGAGCCGCAGGGTCGCGCCGGCCATGATGAGCCGCACATGAGCTTCATGGCCAAGCTGCGCAACAGCGCCCAGTTGATTCCGCTGCTGGCACTCATCGGCGGCATCCTCGGCAGCATCTACGGTGGCCTGGCGTCACCGACGGAAGCGGCGGCGGTCGGCGTGGTGCTGTCGCTGATCATCGCGCGACTCAATGGCCACATGAGCGCCGCCACCTTCAAGGAATCGCTGTTCGCGGCGCTGCGCACCTCATGCATGATCGCCTTCATCATCGCCGGTGCCTCCTTCCTGTCCTCCGCGATGAGCTTCACCCAGATTCCGATGCAGCTGGCCGAAGGCATCGCCACCCTGGGGCTGTCGCCGACCATGCTGCTGGTGGTGCTGACGCTGTTTCTGCTGATTCTGGGCTGCTTCCTGGATGGCATCTCGCTGATCCTGCTGGTGACCTCCATCATCATGCCGGTCATCGAAGCCGCCGGTTTCGACCTGATCTGGTTCGGTATCTACCTGATCATCGTGGTCGAGATGTCGCAGATCACCCCGCCGGTGGGCTTCAACCTGTTCGTGATCCAGAGCCTGACCGGCAAGGACATCATCACCATCACCAAGGCGACGCTGCCGTTCTTCCTGTTGATGATCTTCTCCATCGTGCTGATGCACCTCTTCCCGGAAATCGTGCTCTATCTGCCCCAGGCCATGAACGGCTGATCCGGCCCTCCACGTCCCCGACGCACTGTCACGGCAGACAGATCCCCTCCCGGGACGTCGTCCTCTTCCAGACCTCCCTTCGGGGAGGTCTTTTTCGTGGCTTCTCCTTCCCACGCCAAGTCGCTAGGCTTGTGACACGCAAGCGCTTCAGGCTGCCGCCCGTGCTTCACACTGACACGCCACCGCCGGACCTCACCGTGCCCGACTCCCTGACTTCTCCCGTCACCTCACCCATCGCCGACTGGCGCCGTCGAAAGCGCCATGGTGCCCTGTGGCTCTGGACCAGTGGCCTCGCGGTCCTGGCCGCCTGCCTGCTGGATATCAGCCAGGGCAGTGGCGAGCTGCCCCTGGCACGTCTGCTGCCCGCACTGTGGCAGAGCGAAGCGAACGATCCGCTCGCCCACGCCATCCTCTGGCAACTGCGCCTGCCCATCGCGCTGATGGCGGTGACCGTCGGCGCCTCCCTGGCCATGGCCGGTGCCCAGATGCAGACCCTGCTGCACAACCCGCTGGCCGACCCCTTCACGCTGGGAGTCTCGGCGGCGGCCAGCGTCGGTGCCGGGCTTGGCCTGATCCTGCATCTCGACCTCGTGCAACTGGTGCTGCCCTCATGGCAGAGCCTCGCAGGCGCGGGGCTTGGGGTCACGCTGAATGCCTTCCTCTTCGCGCTGGGGGCCTCGCTGGTGCTGTGGAGCGCACAGCGCCTGCCCGGCGTCGGCGTACAGACTCTGGTACTGCTGGGCATCGCGCTGATGTTCTTCTTCAATGCCCTGCTGGGCGTGCTGCAGTTCGTCGCCTCGCCCGAGGCATTGCAGCAGCTGATCTTCTGGTCGATGGGCAGCCTCGAGCGCAGCAGCTGGTCACGCCTGGCCGTGTTGAGCCTGGTGATCGCGCTGTGTGCGGTGGTCTTTCATCGTCGACGCAGCGAGCTGACCGCCCTGAGCCTGGGGGAAGCCCAGGCCCGTGCGCTGGGCGTGGACGTGCGCCGCCTGCGTCTGAGCGGCCTGATGTGCACGGCGCTTCTGACCGCCACCGCCGTCTCGTTCGTCGGCAGCATCGGCTTCATCGGCCTGGTCGCGCCCCACATCGCCCGCCTGCTGGTAGGTGAACAGCAACAGCGCCTGCTGCCCCTCTCGGCGCTGATCGGCGCCCTGCTGCTGTCGCTGACCTCGATCCTCAGCCGTTCGCTCATCCCCGGCGTGCTGCTACCACTGGGCATGATCACCGCGTTGATCGGTCTGCCCTTCTTCGTCAGCCTGACGCTCAAGCGCCGAGGACACGACGGATGAACCAGCGACATGACGCGCCCACCGCCGAATCCGACGCGCCAGCCCGCCTCGCGCAGTCTCGCGACGAAGGCGCTCTCGATGGCCAGGGGCTCGTGCTTCAGGATCTCAGCGTCCTGCGCGGGGGGCATCCGGTGCTGGACATGCCGGGCACGCTGCGCGCACACCGTGGCGAGCTGACCGCCCTGCTCGGCCCGAACGGTGCCGGAAAATCGACCCTGTTGCAGACGATCGCCGGGCTGCTGCCGGCCAGCGGTCAGCTGTGTCTCGACGGGGAGGCACTGGCGTCCCTCACGCCACGCGAGCGCGCGGCACGTATCGGCTACCTGCCGCAGCTCAGTGAAGGCGGCGCGATGCTTGAGGTCTTCGAGTCGCTGCTGCTGGCGAGACGCCTGGCCGGCCATCTGGACGAGCAGGCCAATCTGCACCACTGCGAGGCGCTGGTCAGCGCACTGGAGCTGGCCCCGCTGGCCTCCCGACGACTCGGGCAGCTTTCCGGCGGACAGCGCCAGCGTGTCGCCATCGCCCAGGCGCTGGTACGCGAGCCGGCGCTGCTGATGCTGGATGAACCCACCAGCGCCCTGGACCTGCACTTCCAGCTGGCGGTGCTCGACTGGCTTGGCCGCGATGCCCGCGACCGTCAGCGCATCGTGATCGTCGCGCTGCATGACCTGAGCCTGGCCGCGCGGCATGCCGCCCAGCTCTGGCTGCTGGATCGCGGGCGTCTGGCGGCCAGCGGCCCGCCGCGCGAGGTACTGAGCGTCGAGCGACTGCGCGAGGTCTACGCCATCGAGGCACGGGTCGACTGGCCAGAGGATGGCAGCCCGCCCGCCATCGTGGCCCTTCGCGCACTCTAGGCCTGCCAGCTCTTCCCGTTCTTCCAGCCCTGCCGACTCTTCCCGTCCCTTCTGGCGCTTTGCGTTCTGTCAGGCGCGTCGCGTTCGCAAGCGCTCTTGGTCAGCCGCCTTTTGCCTTCTGGCGAAGACAAAAAAACCGCCCCCGACGCATGCGTCGGGGGCGGTTTTTCACGGGGCCATCAGCCCTCACGCAGACTCAGGACAGGTGAGAGGCCTGAGAGCCGGTGTCGATCATGCCGTGCTGCTGGCCGCCACCATGACCGCCGCCGTGGCCGCCATGACCATGATCGAACAGACCACAACCGCCGAGTGCCAGGGTGGCCGCGACCAGCGCGATCGGGAACAGATTCTTGATACGCATGAGACGTCTCCAATTCAAGGTTCGCTACACAAGACTCCCGTCAGCGAGTCTTCACTATGGCGTTCACTCTACTCACATCGGTGGCCAACGATAATCCTGCGCAACGCCTTTCCTTGATTGCTGCACACCGTGTACAACAATCGCGACGGGCCTGTCTGGGTTTTTCCGGCCCCCGTCCAGGTCAACGCGCCTTGAGCCCGCGCATATGCGCCGGAATCACCATGCGCTCGAACAACTCGAACAACAGCTCCGCGCAGATGGCCAGCAGCGCCGCCGGAATCGCGCCGTACAGCACCAGATCATAGTCGTTGAGCGAAAGCCCCGTGACGATGGGTTCGCCCAGCCCGCCCGCGCCGATGAAGGCCGCCAGGGTCGCGGTACCGATGTTGATGATGGCGGCGGTCTTGATCCCTGTCAGCAGATTGGGCGTCGCCAGCGGCAGGATGACGTGACGCAGCTGCTCACGGCGCGTCAGCCCCATCCCGCGCGCCACCTTGACCAGCAGCGGGTCCACCGTCAGCAGTGCGGTGATGGCCGCGCGGATGATCGGCAGCAGGGAGTAGACGAACAGCGCGATCACCGCCGGCACCACCCCGATCCCGAACAGCGGAATCATCAACGCCAGCAGCGCGATGGAGGGGATGGTCTGCAGCAGGCCGGTGACGTAGAGCACGACCCGCGAGACCTTCGGATTGCGGTAGACCAGCAGTGACAGCGGCAGACCGACCAGACACGCCAGCAGCAGCGCGGACAGCGTCAACTGCAGATGCTCGATGAGATTGGTACCGAGCTTGTCCCACTTGGCGCCACTGACTTCGCGTTGCTCGGTGGTGATGCCCTGCTCCTGAATGAAGCGGCTGGCCACCTGGGCGAAGCTCTGCTCCTCGGTGGAGACCTCGGCATTCAGCGCCTGCATGCTGTCCTCATCGAGACTGCCCGCCAGCTGATCCAGCGCCGCGACAGCCTTCTCCGGCAAGGCGGCATTCACGAAGGGCACCGCCAGATACTCGGGGAAATAGCCCTGGTCGTCGTCGAGCAGCACGAAGTCGAAGCGCTGGATGTCACCCTCGGTGGAGTAGGCATCGGTGGCGTCGATCTTGCTCTCGCGCAGCGCCTGATAGGCGATGCCGTGTTCGATGCCACGGGGCACCTGCGGCAGCGCGTAGGCATCCGCCAGCCCCGGCCAGCCATCCGAGCGCTTGATGAACTCATGCGACATCGCGATCGAGAGCTCCGGGTGATCCGCCAGATCACCGATCGTCCTGATCCCCAGCGACTCGGCCTGCTCACGCCGCATGCTCACGGCATAGGTGTTGTTGAAGCCCAGTGGCTTGAGCACCCTGAGCCCCCGTTCACGACTCAGAGCATCGAGCTTGTCGAGCGGCGGCACGCTGTCCAGATTGAGGATGGCGTGCGCCAGGGTGCCGGTGTACTCGGGATAGACATCCAGCTCCCCCTCCGCCAGCCCCTGATAGGTGATGATGGTCTGCCCCAGCCCGAGGCGACGCTCGACAGTGAAGCCGGCATCCTCGAGTACCTGGGCGAAGATCTCGCCGAGCAGATGGCCTTCGCGATCCGCCTTGGAGCCCACCACGATGGGCTTGTCCTCGGGCCATGCCGCGGCTTCCTCTTCCGCGCCGGCAAGCGGGCTGCTCACCAGGGCCCCCAGACTCGCCAGCGCCAGGCCGGCGATCATCAGCGCGCCGGACAGCCCGCGGCGCGAACGTTGCAGGACGGGAGTCGTCATCAGCGTCTTCATGCGCGTGCCTCCAGCAGTCGGGCCACGCGCTCATCCGCTGGCGCCCTGGCGATCGTCTCGGGACTGGCAGCCTGCAGCACCACGCCGGGTGCCATCACCACCATGTGGTCGGACAGACTCAGTGCCTCATTCATGTCATGGGTCACCATCACCACGCTGCGCGGCTCTTCCTGCTGCATGCGCTGGAACTGGGCATGCACCTCGATGCGCGTGATCGGGTCCACCGCAGAGAAGGCCTCATCGAGCAGCAGCAACGGTGGCTCCAGCATCATCGCGCGACACAGGCCGACCCGCTGCGCCTGCCCGCCGGAAATCTCATGCGGATAACGCGTCAACAGCGCCAGATCCAGGTCCATCATCTGGAACAGCCGCGTGATGCGCGCCTTGACCCTGTCCGCCGTCCAACCTTCGCGGTCCGCCAGAATGGCGATGTTGTCGCGCACGCTGAGGTGCGGAAACAGGCCGATCTGCTGGACGGCGTAGCCGATGCGTCTGCGCATGGCGGGCAGATTGGCATAGTCCACCCCCTTGCCGAAGACCTGTACCTCGCCGCTGTCCGGACGTATCAGCCCGTTGATCAGCTGCAGCAAGGTGGACTTCCCGCAGCCACTGGCACCGACCAGCGCGGTAATACGATCACGCGGCAGTTCGAGGTCGATGCCTTCGAACAATCGCTGACCCGAAAAGCCCTTGTGCAGATCGCGAAAGCGAACCGCCGGGGCGCGAGCATCACTCATCGAGAAGATCCTTCTTGCAGGTGAGAGGTGGGCAACGATGACGGCGCCTGCCCGTCGGTCAGGCCTTTTGCCTGCCATTCAGATTAACAGTGACACGCAGGTCAGGCGACTCTGGTCACGGCGTGAGTGCCGGCGTGAGTGCCGGCGTGAGTGCCGGCGTGAGTGCCCGCGCGATCCCAAGAGCCAGCACACGTCAGCTGACACTGCCTGCGACCTTGGTCAAAGCGCATGATGATAACCTTTACGTTAACGTCAACTTTGCTCTAGAGTGATTCCAGAGCCACCTCAGGCGGGCTGTCACTGACGGATCTCCCACCGCCTGCACCGGCCATGAACACTGCCTCGCCTGTCGCGTGGCTGCACGCACAGTCAAGACGCTCGAAGCGCTTCTCATCTCATCGCTGCAAAGGATGCCCGCTCATGCACAGCCTCTATACGCCGCTGGATTTCGGACTCGACGAGACACACACCCTGCTGCGTGAGCAGATCAATGCCTTTGCCCGCGACGAGATCGCACCACGCGCCGCGGAGATCGACGCCAGCAATGCCTTCCCCGATGACCTGTGGCAGAAGTTCGGCGACATGGGCCTGCTGGGCATCACCGTCCCCGAGGAAGATGGCGGCAGTGGCATGGGCTATCTGGCGCACTGCATCGCCATGGAAGAGATCTCGCGGGCCAGTGCCTCGGTGGCGCTGTCCTATGGGGCCCACTCCAACCTGTGCGTCAACCAGATCAAGCTCAACGGCAGCGCGGAGCAGAAGGCGCGCTACCTGCCCAGGCTGATGAGCGGTGAGCATGTCGGTGCCCTGGCGATGTCAGAGCCCGGCGCAGGCTCGGACGTGGTCTCGATGAAGCTCAAGGCCGAGAAGCGCGGTGACCACTACGTGCTCAACGGCAACAAGATGTGGATCACCAATGGCCCGGATGCCCACACGCTGGTCGTCTATGCCAAGACCGACCCGGACGCCGGTTCCAAGGGCATCACCGCCTTCATCATCGAACGCGACTTCCCCGGCTTCTCCACCGCGCAGAAGCTCGACAAGCTGGGCATGCGCGGCTCCAACACCTGCGAACTGGTCTTCCAGGACTGTCAGGTGCCGGCCGAGAACGTGCTCGGCGAGGTCAATCGCGGCGTGAAGGTGCTGATGCGTGGGCTGGACTTCGAGCGCACCGTGCTCGCCGCCGGCCCCATCGGCATCATGCAGGCCTGCATGGACATCGTGGTGCCCTATCTGCATGAGCGCCGTCAGTTCGGCCAGGCGATCGGCGAGTTCCAGCTGGTACAGGGCAAGATTGCCGACATGTATACCACGCTGAATGCCTGCCGCGCCTATCTCTACGCCGTGGCCGGCGCCTGTGATCGCGGCCAGACCTCGCGCAAGGACGCCGCCGGCGTCATTCTCTATTGCGCCGAGAAGGCCACCCAGATGGCGCTGGATGCCATCCAGCTGCTGGGCGGCAATGGCTACATCAACGAGTACGCCACCGGCCGTCTGCTGCGCGATGCCAAGCTCTACGAGATCGGTGCCGGCACCAGCGAGATACGCCGCATGCTGATTGGCCGCGAGCTGTTCAATGAAAGCGCATGACGCCCCACACCATCCGTTTCCCTTCGCTGATGGAGCTGCCGCATGGCCATTCTGACCTCCCTGATCAATCCGCGTAGCGACCAGTTCCGTGCCAATCATGCCGCGATGCAGGCCGAGGTCGAGCGCCTGCACCAGCTGCTGGACGGTGTCGCCGCCGGTGGTGGCGACAAGGCCCGCGAACGCCACGAATCGCGCGGCAAGCTGTTCGTGCGGGAACGTATCGACCACCTCATCGATGAGGGCTCACCCTTCCTGGAGCTGTCGGCGCTGGCGGCGCATGACGTCTATGACAGCCCGGTGCCCGGCGCGGGACTGGTCACCGGCATCGGCCGCGTCAGCGGTGTGGAATGCGTCATCGTCGCCAACGATGCCACCGTCAAGGGCGGCACCTATTTTCCGCTGACGGTCAAGAAGCACCTGCGTGCCCAGGAAGTGGCCCGCAAGCATCGCCTGCCCTGCCTCTACCTGGTGGATTCCGGTGGCGCGCATCTGCCCCATCAGGACGAGGTCTTCCCGGACCGCGATCACTTCGGCCGCATCTTCTACAACCAGGCGACGCTCTCCGCCGAAGGCATTCCGCAGATCGCCGTGGTGATGGGCTCATGCACCGCCGGTGGCGCCTACGTTCCGGCGATGGCCGATGAATCCATCATCGTGCGCGAGCAAGGCACCATCTTCCTCGCCGGCCCGCCGCTGGTGAAGGCGGCCACCGGCGAGGACATCAGCGCCGAGGCACTCGGTGGCGCCGAGGTGCACTGCAAGATCAGCGGCGTGGCCGATCACTTCGCCGACAATGACGCCCACGCCCTGCAACTGGCACGGCGAGCCGTCTCGCGCCTCAACTGGCAGCGCAAGGGGCAGCTCGCGCTGCGCGAATCCCGCCCGCCACGCCTGGACCCCAACGAGCTCTACGGCATCGTCGGCACGGACCTCAAGAAGCCCTATGACGTGCGCGAAGTGATCGGTCGGCTGGTGGATGATTCGGACTTCGATGAATTCAAGCGCTACTACGGCGAGACACTGGTGACCGGCTTCGCTCACCTGCACGGCCATCCGGTGGGCATCATCGCCAACAACGGCGTGCTGTTCTCGGAAAGTGCCGTCAAGGGCGCCCACTTCATCGAGCTGTGCGCCCAGCGCAAGATTCCGCTGGTCTTCCTGCAGAACATCACCGGCTTCATGGTCGGCTCACGTTACGAGCACGAGGGCATCGCCAAGCACGGTGCCAAGCTGGTGACGGCGGTGGCCTGTGCCAGGGTCCCCAAGTTCACGGTGCTGATCGGCGGCAGTTTCGGCGCCGGCAACTACGGCATGTGTGGCCGCGCCTACGACCCCAACCTGCTGTTCATGTGGCCCAACGCACGCATCTCGGTGATGGGCGGCGAGCAGGCGGCCAACGTGCTGGCCCAGGTCAAGTATGAGCAGCATGCGCGGGAGGGCCGCGACTGGCCGCAACAGGCACAGGAGGACTTCAAGGCACCGGTGCGCGAACAATACGAGCATCAGGGCCACCCCTGCTATGCCAGCGCCAGACTCTGGGACGATGGCGTGATCGACCCGCTGCAGACCCGCGACATTCTCGGCCTGTCCCTGGCCGCCGCGATGAATGCCGAGATAGAGGAGAGTCGCTTCGGTGTCTTCCGCATGTGATTCGCTCAACCAGTGAGAAGCCCTGACAGCCGACTCACTGGATGAATGATGATCCATTGGCTAACTGATTGGACAAGGTGACGATGACTGAATTCTGCCGACTCGAGATCGACAAGCGCGGTGTCGCCACTCTGACCCTGGCGCGCCCCGGGGTGCACAACGCCTTCGATGACCGGTTGATCAAGGCGCTGAACGGCCATCTGACGCACCTGCACGCCCTGGCGAGTCAGGGCGAGGTACGCGTGATGGTGCTGGCCTCCGAAGGCAAGAGCTTCTCGGCCGGGGCCGACCTCAAGTGGATGCAGCGCATGGTCGAGTATTCGCGCGAGGATAACCTTGCCGATTCCCGGGAGCTTGCCCGCCTGATGCAGCTGCTCGATGAACTGCCCTGTCCCAGCGTGTGCCGCGTGCAGGGGGCCACCTTCGGCGGCGCCGTGGGTCTGGCGGCCTGCTGCGACATCGTGCTGGCGGCCGAACGCGCACGCTTCTGTCTCTCCGAGGTGCGCATCGGCCTGGCACCGGCGGTGATCAGCCCCTACGTGCAGCGCGCCATCGGCATGCGCCAGATGCGCCGCTATGCACTGACCGCGGAAGTCATCGATGCCCACACCGCCCACCAGCTGGGGCTGGTGCATGACGTGTGCAGTGATGAATTGCTGGAGGCGCGCGTCGCCGACATGGTGAGCACGCTGCTGGCGACCTCGCCCGAGGCCAGCCGCGCCACCAAGGCCCTGCTCGCCGAGGTGGCCGTCGTCGACGACGACGCCCGGCGTCAGACACGCTGCTGTGAGGTGATCAGTCAGCTGAGGGTCAGTGAACAGGGACAGGCTGGACTGGCGGCATTCTTCGCCGGGACTCGCCCGCCCTGGGCGCCATCCGACGACGACAGCGCATCATCATGACGCGCCCTTCATCGACTCGCGGACAACGTCCTGAGCCACCCTCGGTCTTCTGCTGAGACGCGCCTTGCGACCGCCCCCTTTTTCCACTTCGCCACGGGATCTTGCCATGAACGTCAATCGCGATACTGAACAGCGACTGCCCACCGGTTGCGGTGAGATCCGCAAGCTGCTGATCGCCAACCGAGGTGAGATAGCGGTCCGCGTGATGCGCACCGCTCGCGCCATGGGCATCCAGACCGTTGCGGTCTACTCCGATGCCGATGCCAATGCCCTGCACGTGCGGGAAGCCGACGAAGCCGTGCGCCTCGGCCCTGCCAGCGCCAGGGAGAGCTATCTGGATGTCGACAAGGTCATCGCGGCAGCCCGCCAATGTGGCGCCGATGCCGTGCACCCGGGCTATGGTTTCCTGTCCGAGAATGCCGGCTTCGTGCGCGCCCTGGCCGAGGCCGGACTGATCTTCGTCGGCCCGCCGGAAAGTGCCATCGCGGCCATGGGCGACAAGTCGGCCGCCAAGGCGCGCATGCAGGCCGCCAGCGTGCCGTTGGTGCCCGGCTATCACGGCGATGACCAGAGTGACGCGCTACTGCAGTCCGAAGCCGACCGCATGGGCTACCCGGTCTTGATCAAGGCCTGCGCCGGCGGTGGCGGCAAGGGCATGCGCGTGGTCGAGCAGGCTCGGGAATTCCAGGCAGCGCTGGACAGCTGCCGACGCGAATCCCGCGCGGCCTTCGGCGACGAGCGCATGCTGATCGAGAAGTATCTGACCCAGCCGCGCCACGTCGAGGTTCAGGTGTTCTGTGACAGTCATGGCAGTGGCGTCTATCTGTTCGAGCGCGATTGCAGTGTCCAGCGTCGTCACCAGAAGGTGCTGGAAGAGGCCCCGGCACCCGGCCTGACACCGGCACTGCGCCGCGAGATGGGCGAGGCCGCGGTACGCGCCGCACGGGAAATCGGCTACGTCGGCGCCGGTACCATCGAATTCCTCCTCGATGCCCCGCAGCCCGGCAGCGAAAGCCATGGCGCCTTCTACTTCATGGAGATGAATACTCGTCTGCAGGTCGAGCATCCCGTCACCGAGATGATCACCGGCGAGGACCTGGTCGAATGGCAACTGCGCATCGCGCGTGGCGAGCCACTGCCCCGCCAGCAGGATGAACTTGAGCTCAAGGGTCACAGCTTCGAGGCGCGGCTCTATGCCGAGGACCCCGACAACGATTTCCTGCCTGCCACCGGTCTGCTGGAACGCTTCCGACTGGATCTCATCGGCGCCGGACTTGCCGGTGCCGAGGTCGAGAGCGCGCAACAGGCCTCCGGTACGACGACCCTCAAGGTGCGTCTGGACAGCGGCGTCGCCGAGGGCGATGACGTCTCGATGCACTACGACCCGATGCTGGCCAAGCTGATCACCTTCGGCCCGAGCCGTGAACAGGCACTCGATGCGTTGCTGCGTGCCCTGGCGGCGCTCGAGATCCGTGGTGTCACCACCAACCGTGCCTTCCTGACGCGACTGGCGGCGCATCCGGATTTCCGCGCCGCCCATCTGGATACCCGCTTCATCGAGCGTCACCACGCCAGTCTGTTTCCGACGCCTGAGCTGGACCCCGGCACGCTGGCGACGAGTGCCCTGCTGGCCCTGGCACGCCTCAATGACAGCGATGACGCATCTGGCTCGTCCGCGCCGACCCAGCCTGTCAGCCCCTGGCAGCGCCGTGATGGCTGGCGCAATGGCACGCCCCACCAGGTGACGTTGGCGTTCTGCCTGCCCGGGGACGCCGAATGCGAGGAACACAGCGACAAGGTGGCTCAGGTCATCGCCCGCCGCCCGCGTGCCTCGGGCGGGCCCGCGAGCGTGAACGACGCCCCTGTGCCTGCCTCGGGCTGGCAGCTGGAAGTGAGCACCCACTCTCACGGGAAGCGCCAGACGACACGCCTTGATGGCCACCTGTCGCGTCTTGCCGGCAATGCCATCGCCGTGACGCTGGACGGGCACCGTCGTCGCTATCAGGCCAGTCACGCCCCGGCGCGTGGTGGCGAGCTGCTGGTGCTGACCTGCGCGCAGAGCAGCGACGCACTCCCGTCCGAGTCGCGCCTGCTGTGGCGCCGCGCGGACGCCGTCGACCACGCGCAGCATGAGACCCAGGCGACCCTCAACGCCCCGATGAATGGCACCGTGGTCGCCCAGCTGGTCGAGGCTGGCGTCGCGGTGACGGCCGGCACGCCCTTGATGGTGATGGAGGCCATGAAGATGGAGCACACCATGAACGCGCCCGCCGATGGTCAGGTCGCGCAGTTCCACTTCCGTGCCGGCGACAGCGTCACCCAGGGTGACGTGCTGCTGGAATTCACGGCTGACGACGCCAAGGAGTGAGTGAGCATGCACTTTCCTGACAGCGTACGTATCGTCGAGGTCGGTGCGCGTGATGGCCTGCAGAACGAGTCCGCCCATGTCGATACGACGACCAAGCTGGAACTGATCCGGCGCCTTGCCGACTCGGGCCTGCGCCATGTCGAAGCCGCCAGTTTCGTCTCCCCCCGCTGGGTACCCCAGATGGCGGACCATCGCGAGATCATGCTGGCACTGGCCGAGCATGACACCCGTGGAGTGACCACATACTCCGCCCTCACTCCCAATCTCAAGGGGCTGGAGGCGGCGCTTGAGTGTGGCGTGCGTGAGGTGGCGGTGTTCGGTGCGGCCAGCGAGTCCTTCTCGCAGCGCAACATCAACTGCTCGATCGCGGAATCTCTCCAGCGCTTCGCCCCCGTGATGGCGCGTGCAGCGGCAGCCGGCGTGCGTGTGCGCGGCTACGTGTCCTGCGTGCTGGGCTGCCCCTACGAGGGCGAGATCGCCCCTGAGCAGGTCGCGGCGGTCGCGCGTGAGCTGCGTGACATGGGCTGTCATGAAGTCTCGCTGGGGGACACCATCGGCACCGGCACCCCGCTCAAGGCCAAGCAGATGCTGGAACGCGTCAGCCGCGAGGTGCCGGTCGAACGCCTCGCCGCCCACTTCCACGACACCTATGGGCAAGCGCTTGCCAACCTCTACGCGGTGATGGAAGAAGGCATCGCGGTGATCGACAGCTCGGTGGCCGGGCTGGGGGGCTGCCCCTATGCCAAGGGGGCCTCGGGCAATGTCGCCACCGAGGATGTGCTCTATCTGCTGCAGGGAATGGGCATCGACACTGGCGTGGATCTGGCACGCCTGGCCGCGACCGGCGACTGGATCAGCCGCAAGCTCGGGCGCCCCAATGGCTCACGCGTCGGCCAGGCTCTGATGGCGAACGGCTGATGGCGAACGGCTGATGGCGAGCGGGGAAGGTTGCCGCTGGAATTGCGACCAAGCGCCGCAGCAGCGGGCCATCTGCCCGCAATCGGTGTAGGCTTGCCGGCTTCCGCGCACCGCTTGAGCCCGATGCGCGCCTTTCCATCGCATGTCCTTGCCTTGAGCGCCGCGCCCCCCGCAGGCGCACGACACAAGCGGGACAGACTTCAGGACACCGAGATGAGCGCCCTCCCCAACTGCCCGGCCTGCAATTCCGAATTCACCTACGACGACGGCATGCAGTTCGTCTGCCCGGAGTGTGCCCACGAGTGGTCCAAGGAGGCCGTCGTCGAGGACACCGGGCCGGTCTATCGTGATGCCAACGGCAACGAGCTGGTGGATGGCGACACCGTCACCGTGATCAAGGACCTGAAGATCAAGGGCACCTCCTCCGTGGTCAAGGTCGGGACCAAGGTCAAGAACATCCGCCTGATCGAAGGGGACCACGACATCGACTGCAAGGTGGATGGCGTCGGCCCGATGAAGCTCAAGTCCATGTTCGTGAAGAAGGCCTGAGCGGTTCGAGTGCCTCTGGTGACACCAGAGAAGCGTCATGAGCCATGAGCCATGAGCCATGAACCATGAAGCCCCGCCAGAGTCTGCTCTGGCGGGGCTTCATGCGCTGATGCTCCAAGACACCCGCTCTCGCCGGGGGTCCGTGAGCACTCACTGCTTGGGAGTCGGCTTGTCCAGGGGCGTGACGTTGGAAATCTCGATCAGCCGTTGCCCACCCACCTTGAATTCGAAACGACCGCTGATCTGGACTTCGCGCCCGAGATAGGCACCGATGCGTTCGGGGGGATGCAGCTCGATACGCTGCTGCCCGGCGCCTTCCAGCCAGTAGCGCTCCGGCACCTGCTCACTGCGTATCCTGCCCTGCACGGCCACCTGCTCGCCCTGCCAGGCCTCCGAGTGCTCGAGCAGCGTGGTGACACTGGCAGGGCGCGGCGCACCCAGCTCGTCACAGCCGCTCGCCAGCGCCAGCAGCATCGCCACGCCCACCATCAGTCCGCGTTGCCTGTGATCCTTCATGTTCGTTCCTCATGTCGCTGCCCATTTCCCGTGATGGGCAGCGCTCCTGAAAATTCGGGGATGGCGTCTTTCAGGCAATCCTGTCGCGCAGGGGTTCCCGTCCCCTGACACGGCCAGACGACGGATCACCACTCGCGAGGGGGTAAATGCGAAGTTCCGAATACTTCAGTGCCAAGTGTGACAGCTGTTAGACGAAGCGATAAGTCGCCAAGGCGGACAGACCAACAGAATCAGCCAGTCTCATCAGGTCGTCGCGTCTGCCACGGGGCACTCGACCAGTAGCTGGCATGATGGCAAGGTCTCGTCACGTCATGCTTTCGCATGCCCCGCTTGTCATCCTCTCGATCAGGACACAGGTCAGGGTCGCCATGTCGAAGGCCGGCGCCACGTCGGAAACGACGTGGCAGACCCGGCAGGACGAGAGACCATGAAGGACATTCCCCACCCAGAACGCAAGAGACTTCACGATGATGACACGCAAAGTGGCCTATATCACCGGCGGTGCCCAGGGAATCGGACGCGGCATCAGTGACTACCTGCTCGCCCATGGCTGGCGAGTCGCGGTGGTGGATATCGACGTCCGGGCGGGCGAGCAGTATCTGGCGAGTCACGCCGCGACCCACGGCGAGCCGGACAGCCTGCGCGTCGAGGCCGTGGATGTGCGCAATGAAGACGCCGTCGCCGCCAGCATCGCGGCCACCTGCCAGGCCTTCGGGCGCTTGGACGCCGTGATCAACAACGCCGCGATCGCCGACCCCTTCCAGGGCAAGCTCGAGGAACTGTCCCTTGAACGCTGGCATCAGGTACTGGATACCAGCCTGACCAGCAGCTTCCTGACCGCCAAGCACGCCGCGCACCATCTGCGCGAGACCGGCGGCAGCATCGTCAATCTGGCCTCCAGCCGCGCCCTGCAATCCGAGCCGGATACCGAGGCCTACGCCGCCAGCAAGGGCGGAATCGTCGCCCTCACCCACGCCATGGCGATGAGCCTGGGGCCGGAGATTCGCGTCAATGCGGTCAGTCCAGGCTGGATCGATGCAAGCCCCCTGCAGAAGGACGGCGAGGCGGAGTCGCTGAGTGACGAAGACCACGCCCAGCATCCCGTCGGACGCGTCGGCCATGTCGATGACATCGCCGCGCTGGTGGCCTTCCTCATCTCGGAAAAGGCCGGCTTCATCACCGGTCAGAATCATGTCGTCGATGGCGGCATGACCCGCAAGATGATCTATGCCGACTGATACGAAATGGCCTGATACGACAAGGCCCGATACGACAAGGCCTGATACGACAACGCCTGGCGCATAGTCGCGTCAGGCGTTGTCCGTCCACTTCCTGCCCCCGCCTTCAGCGCGGCGGAGAGATTGCCATCACACCGCGTGCGGTGCCAGCCACTGCTTGAGCTGACCGGCCTGCATCACGCCGGATTCACGCGCGAGCTCCTTGCCCTGCTTCATCACCAGCAGGGTCGGAATGCTGCGAATGCCGAAACGACCGGCCAGCGCCTGCTGGGCTTCGGTGTCGATCTTGGCGAAGCGCACGCGGGTACCCATCTGCGCCGCGACCTCATTGAAGATCGGCCCCATCATCTTGCACGGACCGCACCAGCTGGCCCAGAAGTCGATCACCACCGGCATCTCGCTACGCGTGACCAGTGCCTCGAAGTTGGCGCTGGTCAGTTCCAGCGGCTCCTGGGGCAGCACGGCGGCGCTGCACTTGCCGCAGACGGGATTGTCATCCAGACGCGCGGTGGCCACACGATTGAGGGCAAGACATTGCGGACAGGCCAGCACGAGGGATTCAGACATGATCGGACTCCAGAAGAATGGGGATGCGGCGCGCTGCGCTGACGGCTCAGCGTCAGACACGTACCGATAGCGCAGATCATACGACTCGTGGGCCGATAAGCAATTGAGGCATCTTATCGCCTTGATTGGCTGGCTGTATCAGCCGCTCACGGGCTGACATCTGCCCCCTCGGGATATTCCCTCATCGGCGACACGGGCCCTGCCAATCATGGCAGGGCCCGTGTCGTTCATCCCCCGTGCGCCCCATACCGTCAGGTCACACGCTGGCCAGCCCGAACTTGATGCACAGCGTCACCAGCACCAGCAGGAAGAGGGTTTCCACCACCATCAGGATCACCGGCTTCCAGCCCACCACCGCCAGCTTCTGAAACGACGTCTTGACCCCCAGCGCGGCAATCGCCGCCACCAGACACCAGCGTGAGAGGTCTGTGAAGCCTTCCACGGCGACGCTCGGCACCCAGCCGAGGCTGTTGATCAGCACCAGAGCCACGAAGGCGATCAGGAAGGTGGGGAACATCGGCACCTTGCCCCCTTCATCGCCATTGGCCTGGCGTGCACTGCGAAACAGCAGCATGAAGACCATCACCGCCGGTACCAGCATCGCCACGCGCAGCAGCTTGACGAAGGTGGAGACATCGCCGGTGTGCTCGGAAATGATGTAGCCCGCCCCCACCACCTGGGCCACGTCGTGGATGGTGCCGCCGAGTAAGATGCCGGCCTCGGTATCCTCAAGCCCCAGCAGTCTGACGATCAGCGGATAGGTGATCATCGCCACGGTCGAGAGGGTCGTCACCCCGACCACGGTCATGATGGTGTGACGCTCACTGGTGGCGTTGCGCGGCATCACCGCCGACAGCGCCAGTGCCGCCGAGGCACCGCAGATGGCCACCGAGCCACCGGTCAACAGCCCCATGTCACGGTCCAGCCCCATCACGCGCGCCAGCAGCGCGCCGAACACGATGGTCGCCACCACCCCGAGCACCACCGTGATCACCGGGCCAACACCGAGACTTGCGACCTGCTCCAGCGTGATGCGCACGCCCAATAGCGCCACGCCGAGGCGCAGTACCGTCTTGGAGGCGAACTCGATCCCCGCCCTGCAGGGTCCGTCCTCGGAGAGAAAGTGCAGCGACATGCCGAACAGCAAGGCATACAGCAGCGTCGGGCCGCCGTAATGATCGGCGATGAAGGTGGTCGCCAGCGCGATGAGGATGCAGATCAGCAGGCCCGGCATGATGATGCGCACGCGCCCTTCCAGATTCCGCAACAGACGGGTAGGCGGTGTCGATGTGTCGTGAAGTGATGAGCTGTCGTGATTGGCCACGCGAATATCCCATGAAAAGGCAAGCAGGATGGCAGGGCCTGAGCCCTGCCCTGGAAGATGACAGATGCCGGTACCTGCTAGCTCGCCTGCGCCATCTCGCGCTGAGCCGCCTTGATCATGTCAGCGGCCTTCTCGGCGATCATGATGGTCGGGGCATTGGTGTTGCCCGAGACGATCACCGGCATGATCGAGGCATCGACCACCCGCAATCCGTGCAGGCCATGCACTCGCAGCGCGTCATCCACTACCGCCAGCGGGTCGTGGCCCATCTTGCAGGTCCCCGCCGGGTGATAGATGGTCTGGCTGAACTGGCGCGCGGCCTCCAGCAACTCCTCGTCACTCTCGTACTGCACGCCGGGCACGTACTCTTCGCTGATCACGGCGGCCAGCGGTGCCGCCCGGGCGATACGCCGCGCCACCTTGATGGCGTCCACCACCACGCGGCGATCTTCCTCGGCACTGAGGTAGTTGGGCTGGATGGAGGGATAGACGCTGGCATCCGCGCTGGTGATGCGCACATGGCCACGGCTGTGCGGGCGCAACTGGCATACGGACGAGGTGAACGCCGAGAACGGGTGCACGCCATCGGCGGGCTTGTCGGCACTCAGCGGCTGCATGTGGAACTGGATATCCGGGCGTGTCAGCCCCTCGCGTGACTGGGTAAAGGCACACACCTGGCTGGCCGCCAGGGTCAGCGGGCCGGTGCGTGTGAAGAGGTACTGGGTGCCGACCGCCAGCTTCTTGATCGGGCTGCGCACTTCATCATTGAGGGTGCGGCACTGGGTCTTGAACACCAGCCGCACCTGCAGGTGGTCCTGCAGGTTTTCCCCGACGCCCGGCAGCGCATGCAGACATTCCACCCCGACACTGGCCAGATGCTCAGGGTCCCCGATGCCGGAGCACTGCAGGATCTGCGGACTGCCGATGGCGCCGCTGGACAGCACCACTTCGCGCTCCGCCCGCGCCGAGCAGACATTGCCCTTCACCTCGTACTCGACCCCGACCGCGCGCTTGCCTTCCAGCAATACCCGACGGCAGTGAGCATGCTTGACCAGCGTCAGATTGCTGCGCGTGAGCGCCGGACGCAGGAATGCCTTGGCCGTGCTGCAGCGCAGGCCCCGATACGTGGTCTGCTGGAAATAGCCCACCCCCTCCTGACGCTCACCATTGACGTCCTGGTTGAGCGGAATTCCCGCCTCCACCGCAGCCTGGATGAAGCGCTCGGCGATCTCTCGCTTGAGGCGCAGATCCGAGACATGCAATGGGCCATCCGCCCCATGCCACTGGTTGGCCCCCCGCGCCTGGCACTCCGACTTGCGGAAATATGGCAGGACCGACTGATAGTCCCAGCCTTGATTGCCCTCGGCGGCCCAGTCGTCGTAGTCCTCGCGCTGGCCACGAATGTACAGCAGGCCATTGAGCGAACTGGACCCCCCCAGCACCTTGCCGCGCGGCCATTGCAGCCGACGACCATTGATGCCGGCATCCGGGTCGGTCAGGTAGCACCAGTCGGTGGCGGGGTTGTGCATGGTCTTGAAATACCCGACCGGCACATGGATCCACGGATTCCAGTCCGAGCCACCCGCTTCGAGCAGCAGCACCTTGATGGAAGGGTCTTCGGTGAGACGATTGGCCAGTACGCAACCGGCGGAACCCGCCCCGATCACGATGTAGTCATAGAAGGCTTTGGCGTCTGCATTGGCGTAACGTGTTGTTTTCATTATTTTCTCAACCATATTGAGACATATTGTCTCGTAATCATGGTATCGAAAGCATGTTTCGTCAAATACGAAACAAAACGTCTCGTTTATTTTGCCAAAGCACAAGAACTGCCCTACATTGAGATTTGTCTCGCGCCGGTAAGGGATGTGAAACGCCCCCCGAAGCCGAAGCGGAACCGAAGCGGAACCGAACCGGGACCGAAGCGGAGCCGAAGCGGAACCGAACCGGGGCCGAAGCGGAACCCAGTCACACGCTCGCTTTCGTCACGTGTGAAAAGACACCACAAGAAAAAGACGCCAACAGGTGTCATGACGCCAGGGAACACCAGATTCCCACTGCGTTCAGCCCAGACTGCATCCCACCACAAAAGCAAACACAACACCGGGAGCACTACCATGCCATCGCCACTCAGCAAGTTGTCACGCCGTGACTTTCTCGACATCTCGGGCCGCTTCGGTCTGACCTCGACCCTGCTGGCCGCCACCGGCCTCGGCGCAGGTCTTACCGCGTCCACGCTGGCGCGCGCCGCCGATCAGGAGCAGCAGAAACGCTACAAGACTGCGCCCAAGTTCCAGCTGCGCTTCGGTGCCTCGGGCTTCAACGAGCGCAATCTCGATATCCAGAAGTCCGGCCAGCTGTTCTTCGCGCGGGATCTGGAAGAACGCACCAACGGCGCCATCCGCGTCGAATTCATGGGCAGCAACGAGGTCTGCAACCAGCTGGACTGCGTGGCCAAGACCCAGCAGGGCATCGTCGACATCTACTCGGCCTCCACCCAGAATTCCTCGGGCAGCGCGCCCTACCTGAACGTGCTCGACTTCGCCTATCTGTTCCCCACCGTCGCCTCGATGTTCCACTTCTTCTATCACAGGAAGAGCGAGCAGCTGCTGCGTGAACCCCTGCGCCAGCGCCACAACCTGCAGTTTTTGTTCACCCACTGTGACCTGCGCGGCATCATGCTCGGCCTCAAGTGGCAGGACAAACCGCTGGTCACCAGCATCGACCAGCTCAAGGGCACCAAGAACCGCGTCACCGGCACCCAGATGGGCCGGATCGCCATGGAGCAGCTGGGCCTGAATCCGGTGCCGGTCGCCTGGGAAGAGACCCTCGATGGCCTGCGTCAGGGCCTGCTGGATGGCGCCGAGACCTGGATGAGCGCCGTGGCCTACGCCGGCATGGCCCCGGTGGTCTCCCAGGCCGTCGACCTGCGCTTCTTCGCCGGCACCGAGCACACCGGCATGAGCCTGCCCAAGTTCGACAGCCTCGGCGCAGAACTGCAGGACCAGGTGATGGAGTCCGCCTACTGCGCGCAGATCTTCACCCAGGGCATGAACGAGGCCGGGCGCTTCGAGATCGTCGGGGCCACCGAGCACCCCGCCCCCGGCACCGTCTTCGCCGAGAACAACGTGCGCGTGGCACCACTGTCGGATGCCGAACGCTCACGCGCCGAACAGATGTGCTCGCCGGAATTCAATCCCGAGCCGTGGGAGCAATGGCGTGAGCGCCTCAACAAGTGGTCCGGCGGTCTCGACATCTATCAGGAAATCCATGCCGTCGCGCGTGAGATCTCCCGCGACACTGCCGCCGTCAACGTCAAGCCGCAGCGCTGGTGGAGGGGGTAATGGGCGATACCACCATCTTCAGCCAACCGACCAAGCACCCCGCCATCAAGAAGGCCGCGCCCTGGGCGCGTCCCTTCCTGTGGCTGGATGCCCATCTGGAACAGGTCGTCATCCTGATCGCCTATTCCGGCATGGCCGGCATCATCTTCGTCGAAGTCATCCGGCGCTTCTTCTTCGGCCTGCAGGCCCCCTGGAGCACCAGCATTCCGGTGCTGCTGTTCCTGTGGCTGACCTGGTTCGGCGCCTCGCTCAACGTCAAGAAGCGCACTCACCTGAGCCTCAACGAGATCCGCATGAAGCTGCCGCGCGGTGGCCAGTTCGCCTGTCTGATTCTGGATGCCGTGCTGTGGATCGGCTTCGGGCTGATGGTGATCTACTTCACCACCACCCAGGTGACGCTGGCCTATGACAACTACGCCATCGTGCCGGGCACCGACAACGTCATGCAGTGGTGGTTCTACCTCGCCACGCCGCTGGCGTGGGTGATGATCATCTATCGCGTGCTGCAGAATCTCTACGCCGACTGGGCGCGCTATCGCCGCGGCGAGTCCTTCAACCTGCAACCGTCCATCATGGACTGAGGAGGTCATCATGACTGACAGCATCTGGATCTCCCTGATCACGGCGGGCGTGACGGCCTTCTTCCTGCTGGGGGTGCCCATCTTCCTCGTCATCGGCCTGTGGGTGGTCGGCACCAGTCTGGTGATCGACTTCACGCTGGCCAATGTCGGGGTCACCCTCTTCCAGGGCCTGAGCTTCTTCGGCCTGCTGGCGCTGCCGCTGTTCATCCTCACGGGGGACCTGATCAACGCGGCGGGGATCGCCAAGCGACTCTCCGACTTCGCCTACTCGACCCTGAGCTGGATGCGCGGCGGTATGGGCATGTCGACCCTCGGCGCCTGTGGCCTGTTCGCGGCGATTTCCGGCTCCAACGCCGGCACCACCGCCACCATCGGCTCGATCATGCAGCCCGAGATGGTCAAGAACGGCTATGACGAGCGCTTCGCGGCCGCCACGGCCGCCTCCGGCGGGACCGTGGGCATCATCATTCCGCCCAGCATCATCTTCATCGTCTACGGCTTCATGATGAATCTGTCGATCAGCGACCTGTTCATCGCCGGCATGGTGCCGGGCGCCCTGATGGTCATCGCGATGATGGTCGCCTGCTATCTGGTGGCCCGCCAAAATGGCTGGGGTCAGCTGCAACCCTTCAAGGCGGGCGTCAGCGCGAGGCTGGCACGCAAGGCCTATCTGGGCTTCGCGACCATCGGCGTGGTGGTCTACGGCATCTACTCGGGCAAGTTCTCGCCGACGGAAGCCGCCGCCATCACCGTGGGCTTCACCATGATCGCGGGACTGCTGATCACACGGGAAATCAGCCTGAAGAAGCTGCCGACCATCATGCTGCGTTCAGGCCAGATCGCCGGCATGCTGGCACCGCTGATCGCCATCTCGGTGGTCATGCAGCAACTGCTCTCGGTACTGGGGGCCGGTCAGGCGCTCAGCGACATGCTCAGCGGTATCGACAACTACTATCTGACGCTTGGCACCTGCATGCTGATCATCCTGCTGGCCGGCATGATTCTGGAAAGCCTGCCGGTGACCATCATCCTGGCGCCGATTCTCGCCCCCATCGCCCAGCAGGCCGGCGTGGACCCGATCCACTTCTCGGTCATCTTCCTGGTCGGTGCGGCCATCGGCTTCGTCACGCCCCCCTTCGGGCTCAATCTGTATGTCGCCAGCAGCATCACCGGCATCTCCTACGTCAGACTGGTGAAGTACGTGATTCCCTACTTCATCGCCCTGATGGCCTGCTGGCTGGCCATCTGTCTGATTCCGTCTCTTTCCCTGTTCCTGGTAAACCTGTAACACTAGCCTCATCGACAGCCCCGCGAGGGGCTGTCTTCGTCTCATTGCCGCTGCGGACACCCCCGTTCCCGGTTGACGTGATGAATCGATGCACTGACGCCCTGCCGACCTGCACCTGACGGCCGACATGTCCCTTGAGACCTTCCGCGACATGCACCGACAGGCAGGATGAGGACACTAGATGAGCAAGGACACTCCCACGAATTCGACGCTCTTTCGCGCGCTGGGCCTGCTGGAAGAGGTCGTCACCGCTCAGCACCCCATCAGCGCCGCGGATCTCGAGAAGCGCTTCGAGATTCCCAAGCCCACCGTGCACCGTCTGCTCAAGCAGCTGGAAGAACAGCAGCTGATCAGCCGGGATCTGGATGGCCGTCACCTGTTGCCCGGCCAGCGTTTCCGGCGCATGTCGCTGGGCGCACTGGCCAATGAGGGCCTCAAGGCGCCACGCCGCGTGCTGCTGGAAAAGCTGGCCGGGAAGGTCGGCGAGACCTGCAACCTGACCCTGCTGGATGGCCACGAGGTGATGTACTACGACCGCGTGGAAACCAACTGGCCGGTGCGTATCCAGCTGGCCCCCGGCTCGCACCTGCCCTTGCACTGCACCGCGAGCGGCAAGCTATTTCTGGCACTGATGCCGCTGCACCGTCGCCGCGCGCTGCTGCAGAGTCTCGCGCTCGAGGCCCATACGCCCTGCACGCTGACCTCGCGGACCACGCTGGAAGAGGCACTCGACACCGTGGTGCGCAATCAGCTGAGCACCGACGACGAGGAGTTCATCCAGGGCATGGTGGCGATTGCCGTGCCGGTCTTCGATGAGGTCGGCCAGATTCAGGCCACCCTGGCGATCCACGCGCCACGCCTGCGCCACTCCATCGAGTCCTTGCTGGAATGGGCACCACTGATGCGTCAGATCGCCACTGAGCTGGAAGGTACGCTATAGACCGTGGCTTCCCCGCTGCATCGCCCGAAAGACATCGCCCGACTGGCATAGCCCGACTGGCATCGCTCGAGTTGCATGACACCCAAACAGCTCGCCCCCGCAGACAGTCACTGTCCTGTGGGGGCGAGCTGTTTCATATGCCGTCTTGCTGCCTCCGCCTGTTCCCAAGGCGTCTCTTTCGAGGCGTCTCTTTCGGGGCGTCTCTCCCCCTGACTCAGGGCGTCGGTACCACCACCACCGGAATACTGGCGCGCTTGATCACCCCCTTGGTGACCTTGCCCGCGTAGGAGGCCACGAAGCCGCGCTTGTTGGTGGCCATGATGATCATGTCGCAGTCATGGCGCGTGGCGTAGCGGATGATCTCCGAGGCCGGATAGCCCTCCACCACATTCAACCCGGCGATCATCGGGCGTGGATCGCCGTCGTCATGGGTGCTCCAGAAGTCCTCCATCATCTTTTCCAGGTTCTCCCTCGCCTGATCGAGCCGTTGCTGCATCAGGCCCTCCAGCGTCGGCTTGTGACGGATGTTGACCTTGAGGGTGTTCATCACGTCATCCGACAGCGCCTTCACCGCATGCAGCACATGCAGCTCGGCGCCCGTCGCGCCCGCCAACCATACCGAGCGCGCCAGTACCCGCTCACAGTCTCCGCGCAGGCCCACACAACACAGGATTCGTCTGACTGCCGGCATATCCACTCTCCTTGCCGTTGATGAGAGGCATCAGGTGCCGCTGGCCTTTCAGTAACCCATCACCCTGGGTAGCCACAGCGAGATCTCAGGCACATAGGCGATCAGGAAGATGGCCGCCACCGACCCTGCCGCAAAGGGCAATGCCTTGAGCGAAATCTCCTCGATGGAGGCCCCGCCTATCCCCGAGGCCACGAAGAGGTTCTCCCCCAGCGGTGGCGTCTGGAAGCCGATGGCCAGCGCACAGACCACCACGATGCCCACGTGCACCGGGTCCATCCCCAGCATGTACATGATCGGCAGCAGCACCGGGGTGAGAATCATGATCGCGGCCAGCGTCTCCATGAACATGCCGACGAACAGCAGGAAGACGATGATCATCGCCCAGATGAGATAGAGGTTGTCGGTCATCGCCAGCATGCCCTCGGCGATATGGGCCGGCACGCGTTGCTCGACCAGCAGCCGCCCGAACACCGTCGCCGTGAACAGGATCAGCAGCACGCGACCGGTGATCCAGGTGGTGGTTTCCAGGGTGCGCAGCGTCGGCTTCCACTTGAGTTCCTTGTGCAGGAAGATGCCGACGATCAGGGTGTAGACGATGGCGACGATGGCGGATTCGGTCGGCGTGAACAGGCCGCTGTAGATGCCACCGAGGATGATGAAGGGCGCCAGCATCGACCAGATCCCCTTCCTCAAGGTGGCGCGGATATGTGTCCACGACCAGCTGTTGGTCAGCCCGCGATAGCCGCGTTTCTTCGAGATCACGTAGTTGATCATCAGCAGGAAGCCGGCGATCACCACGCCGGGCATGACGCCCGCGATGAACAGCTTCGGGATGGAGAGTGTCTGGAAATCGCCATGCAGCGCCACCGCTTCGGGAGGTGGCTGCAGCCCCATGCCGGAAATCCCGAAGATCACCATCGGGATCGAGGGCGGAATCACCACGCCAAGTCCACCCGAAGACGCCGTGACCGCCGAGGCATATCCCCGGTCATAGCCGCGCTTGGCCATCGCCGGAATCATCAGCATGCCGACCGCCGCCGTGGTGGCAGGTCCGGAGCCGGAAATCGCACCGAAGAACATGCAGGCAAACACCGTGGCAGCGGCAAGTCCCCCGGTCACCGGGCCGGCAAAGGCCTCGGCGATATCGACAAGACGCCGCGAGATGCCGGCGGCCTCCATCAGCGCCCCGGCCAGAATGAAGGCCGGCAATGCCATCAGCGGGAAGGCGCCCACCGAGGTAAAGGCGATCTGCACGAAGGCCATCGGGTTCTCGCCGATGCTCAGGTAGGTCGCCAGTGCCGCGACCCCCAGCGAGACGGTGATCGGTGCGCCAAGCACCAGCAGCAGGAAGAAGACGCCAAACAGGATATAGATGATGGTGGAATCGATCATGGTGTCCCGCTCCCGCGCTTGTCGTCATCATTGACGGATGGTCCTGTCTGCTTCAGCTCCTGCATTGCCTGGGAATCCGGGTCCACGATGTCTTCCTTGCGCACGAACTTGAGATAGTTGGTCTGGAGAATGCGCACCGTCATGGCGGTAAAGGCCAGCGGCAGAATCAGATAGAAGTACTTCATCGGCACGCCCATCGTCTGCGACTTCCAGAACAGGTTCATCTTGTTGAACACGAAGTCGTAGCTGTAATAGATGAACACCGCATTGAAGGCGATCCAGATGATATCGGTGAGCACGCCACAGGCGGTTTCCACCCAGCGCGGCAGAAAACGGAACTGGAAGGTCACGCGGTTGTGCGCCGACATGCGGGTGGCATAGACCGCCCCGAGATAGGCAAACCACACGAAGGCATAGGTCGCCAGCTCGTCTCCCCAGGGAATCGAGTAGCTGAAAAGGTTACGCAGCATGATCTGCGCGAAGAGAATGATGACGAACACCACCAGCAGGAACTGGCAGAGATAATTCTCGAGATTGTCCAGACACTTCAGAAATATCCGCATGCAGATACGTCTCCTGACATCGATGGCGTTCGCCACCCCCTGCCTGGCGCCCTTCGCAGGACGACAGACAGGGGAATGACGGACGGGCCGTTGAAAGCCTCAGCAGCTCAGCGCGTCATCAGGGAGCGGTGGACGGATCACGCCCGAGTGTCTCGAGCACTTCCACCAGCTTGTCGCGCCCACCGATGCTGTCGTAGAAGTCCGGCCAGATGCTGGATGCCTTGGCGATCCATTCCTTTTCGTCATTGGCGGGCTGGGTGATGGTCATGCCGTGCTCTTCCACCAGTGATTTCTTGATGGAATCCTCGGTGGCCAGCAGGTAGTCGTAGCTGTGGGACGTCGCCTCTTCACCCGCCGCCAGCACCAGCGTCTGCTGCTCTTCGCTCAAGCTCTGGAAGGTGCCTTCGCCCATGATCAGCGGTTCCATCGAGAACACGTAACAGCTGTCGGTGACGTGGTTCTGTACTTCGTAGAACTTCATGGCATCGATGGTGATGTAGGGATTGTCCTGACCATCGACGACACCCTGCTGCAGGGCGGTGAAGGTCTCGGACCACGCCAGCGGGTTGGGATTGACGCCCCAGGACTGGTAGGAGGAGATCATGATCTCGTTCTTGGGCACGCGGATGACCATGCCGGCCAGGTCCTCGGGTGAGGCGACGGCCTGCTTGGAATTGGTCAGACGACGGCAGCCGGAATAGGCCCAGCCCAGAATGCGGATACCGGAATCGCGCAGGGTATTGTCACGCAGCTCATCGCCGATCTTGCCGTGGGTCAGCGCCTTGGCATCGTCAGGGCCGTGGATGACATACGGCAGGGTCAGCACGCCGACGGTCGGCGAGAAGGGCGTCAGGTTGTTGATCGCCACCACTGACAGATCCACCAGGCCCATGCTGGCGTTGTTGACGGTGTCCTGCTCGCTGCCCAGCTGGCCGTTGGGGAAGAGGTCAACCTTGATGTCACCGCCGGACTTCTCTTCCACCAGGCTTGCGAAGGTCTTGCCCAGCTCGTACTGGGTGCCACCGGCGGCATCCCCCAGGGCCATCTTCCAGGTCGCGGCATTGGCGCCCCCGGCCATGGCCAGACTCGCGGCCGTCACCGCGACGGCCAATGACGCCTTGAGCGCGCTGGCGCCAGAGAAGTCGCGGAGGTCTGCTGATTGGGTCTGTGTCGAGTCGATCATCTTGTCTGTCCCGTCGTTATTGTTGTTGCGGGCTCCTGACGGCTGCGTGTGACCGCGAGCGTGGCACTGCGCCGGCACTCGTCAATGACGCCCGCTCTGCCTCCCACCTCCAGCAGTGTCGGTCTGTCATTCACGAGGTCCATCACACACTCATCTGCAGCCCTCAAGAGAGGGAGTGGGAAGTCGCGTCGTGCTGTCACTGTGCTTGCCACTTCACTTTCTTCCCCTGCGCCAGACCTCCATAGAACCAGTCCACTCCCATCGATGGGGCCAGTCTCGCCAGGCGCTTGCCCTGCCCCGCGCCGTCTGCCTCAATGAGGGCATTCCCGACGCATGACGAGGCGATCAAGCTCACCGCTCGCCCTGGACATGACGGGACAGGCAGGTATGAAAAATGCATGAAAAACGGGGACTTCCACGAAGATCCCCGCGACAACAACAGAGAAGATGCATGAGCCACCCGCTGTTTCACCTCGATGCCTCGCGCAAGGAAAGTCTGCAGTTCCAGATACGCGAGCAGATCTCGCAAGCCATTCTCGAGGGCCATCTGCCCCGCGATGAGGCACTGCCCTCCAGCCGCAAGCTGGCCCGCGAGCTGAATGTCGCGCGCAATACCGTGATGCTGGCCTATGACCAGCTGCTGGATGACGGCTTCCTGATCGCGCGCCAGCGCAGCGGCTATTTCATCAACCCCGACATTCTCAAGGGCCGCGCCGACACGCCGGTACGCCTCAATGACATCGACGCCGACAGCCTCGACTGGGATGAGCGCCTGGCCATCAAGCCCTCCGTGCAACGTGCCATCGAGAAACCCGGCGACTGGCACCAGTACGACTACCCCTTCCTGTATGGCCAGCTGGACCCGGAATTCTTCCCCACCCAGCACTGGCGGGAATGCAGCCGGGACTCGATGAGCGTGCCGTCGATCCGCAGCTGGTCGGTGGACCACATCAATCATGATGACCCGTTGCTGGTCGAGCAGATTCACCAGCGGCTGTTGCCACGCCGGGGGGTCTGGGCAAGCCCGGAGGAGATCCTGATCACGGTGGGGGCGCAGCAGGCGCTGTGGATCAGCTGCATGCTGCTGCTCAAGCAGGGCCAGCGGTTCGCGATGGAAAACCCGGGCTACGTCGACATGTACAACATCGCGCGTACCTTCACGGACGACATCCAGCTGCTGCCCATCGACGGCAAGGGCCTGCAGCCGGTGGAATCGCTCAAGGACTGCCGGCTGGTGTTCGTCTCGCCCAGTCACCAGTCGCCCACCGGCGTGACCTTGCCGCTGGAGCGCCGCCGCCAGCTGCTGGACATGGCCGAGACAGGCAATTTCCTGATCATCGAGGACGACTACGAGAGCGAGAGCAACTACGCCGACAACCCGACGCCCGCACTGAAGAGTCTCGATCGCCACAAGCGGGTCATCTATGTCGGCAGCCTATCCAAGACCCTCGCCCCCGGCCTGCGTCTGGGCTACATGGTCGCGCACCCCACGCTGATTCGTGAGGCGCGTGCGCTGCGCCGCCTGATGCTGCGCCATCCGCCGACCAACAATCAGCGCGCGGTGGGACTCTTCATCGCGCGGGGCTATCACGACAGCCTGCTCAACCAGATGCATCAGGTGATGCAGCGCCGCTTCCTGGTGATGCGCGACGCCATCCTGCGTCACCTGCCGATGATGAGCACGCCCTCCACCTATGGCGGTTCCTGCTTCTGGATGCACGGGCCGGCCAGCCTGGATGCCCATCGACTGGCCGCCCTCGCCCGCCAGCAGAGCATTCTGATCGAGGTGGGCGATCTGCACTTCTTCTGCGATCGCGACCGTCATCGCCACTACTTCCGCCTCGGCTTCTCGGCGATTCCGGAATCGCGTATCGAAGCCGGCATCATGAAACTGGCCGAGCTGGTGCCACTGGCGATGCAGGCGCCCGAAAGAGTCACTGACATGAGCGCCTGATTCTCGACAGGCACTAATGGCGAATTATTACCCTATAGCTAAAAAAGAAGCTCCCTGACTGGCCAACAAGACGTGGCAATCAGGGAGCCTCTTGTCCTTCAGGCAATCGTGCTTGCAGACCATGTCAATTGCAGGCTACTGCGCCTCGTCCTTCATCGCATACCAGCGATACAGGCAACGCTGGCCGGTACGGCGGAATGGCGCGAACAGCGGCGACTCCACCTTGTTGAGCACATTGGGATACGGCAGGCGAGACTGGAAGATCGGCAGCACCAGATCCGCCGCGTCCCTGGCGATCCACTGGGCGAGACGCTTGCCCGCCTGGGCGGAATACATCACGCCGTTGCCGCCATAGCCCATGGCGTAATAGACGCTCTGCTTGGGGTCCGGCTGATGGATGCGCGGCATCATGTCGTGACTGACATCCACCCAGCCCCACCAGGAGTAATCGACCTCGATGCCGGTCAGCGCCGGGAACTTGCGATGCATGTCGGCGATCAGCAGCTGCTCGTATTGCGCCTTGGGTGCATCGCGGCCTGATACGGCACTGCGACTGCCGATCTGCAGGCGGTTGTCCGGCAGCAGGCGGTAGTAATGGCGCAGCACGCGAGTGTCGGTGAGCACCTGGTGGGTATGAAAGCGTGTCGCCTCGATTTCCTGCGCCGTCAGCGGGCGCGTCACCAGCGAGTTGGAGAGCACCGGCATCAGGCGCTTGTCGAGCTCCGGATGCAGCTTGCCGGAGGTGTAACCGCCGGTGGCCATGCCCACCGAACGCGCCTTGACCACGCCACCCGGCGTTCTCAGATAGTGCACGCCATCGCGGGTCTCCCAGCTCTCCACCGGACTTGCCGGGTGTACCTTCACCCCCAGACGTCGCGCCTTGCGCAGATAGCCGAAGGCCAACTTGCCCGGGTGCACGCCGATGCCTTCCGGCTCGTGCATCGCGCCGCAGGCCTCTTCATCCCCGACCCACTCGTTGCGCACCGTGGCACCATCGATGATGCGGGCATCGTAGTGGAAGGTCTCGCGCAACAGGCGCGCCTCCTTCTCCAGCCCCGGCATCATGCGCTCGCGGTGGGCGATATACAGATGACCGCCCGGCTGCGGATCGCAGTCGATGTCCTTGATCAGCTCCTTGAAATTCTCCATGCCCTCGACGCACTCACGGTGCAGGCCATGGGCGGCCTCGAGACCGTAACGCTCGATCCACTGCGAACGTTTGAGGCGACCGGTGGCGCACTGCGCCTGGCCGCCATTGCGGGTCGAGCAGCCCCAGCTGACCCGATTGGCCTCCAGCACGGTGGCCTTGATGCCGTACTTCTCGGCCAGCACGATGGCGGCGGTGAGTCCGGTGAAGCCGGAGCCGACGATCACCACATCCGCGTCGATATCACCCATCACCGGGCCATCATCCTGCGGTGGCTCACCGGCGGTGGCGACCCAGTAGGTCGGCGCGTAGTCGCGCCCTTCGCCGGGGGTGGCGCTCACCAGCGGGTCATAGGCCGGGTCATACGGCTGAGAAGCCTGAGTGGCCGGGCGCTGCTCTGACTCGCTGCCCACCTCATCTGGCCGGGCGCCGTGCTGCACGATAGTTTCCATCTCGAACACCTCCTCTCACCCGCAGGGCGCGCACGCCATGACGTGCTGCCCAGGGGCAAAGACAGCTTCAGAAACCGCTTCCCTGATCGATGCGCCACTGGCGCTCAGACATTGACGGGCGGACGATTCTTGCGGAAGGCGTTCTTGATCGCGATCTTGCCGTCACGCAGCGTGAAGGCATCGATCATGCGTGCTTCGCTGCGCGCGCCATCGGCGGTGGTGCCGGTGTAGGTGCTGATGACGAAGCCACGCTCGCCATCGGCGAAGATTTCCGCGTCGATCCACTGGGCGTCCGGCGCGTTCTGCCAGGCAGCGGAGAGGCCCGCGCGCACTGCGTCCTGACCGGCGAAGGTCTTGCCTTCCAGCTCCGGCCCGGCAATGGCGAGGAATTCGCAGTCATCGGTCATCATCGACAGGCAGTCGTCGATGTCGTGACGGTTGAGGGCATCGCAGAAGGCACTCAGCAGTTCGATGGTGGCTTGGTGGGTCATGGGTCGGGCTCCGCAGTCTTGTTGTTGGGCTTGTGGTTCGAGCGTGTCGTTTGAGCAAGGGCATCAGCGATCGCTGCGCCATGCCCCGAGACTACGCCCCTGCCATCACTGCCCTTTAGCACCAGTTGGCCGCCAGCGATTGGGCCAGTTGGCAGCATTGCGGCGTGCCTGGTACCAACTGGACCCATCGTCCCCGCAAGCCCGCGCGAGACAGCGGGGTCAACTCGCCAGAGCGGTGGCGATCTCGACTCCCGGTGGCGTGAAGGCATGAGCCGACATGAAGCTCTCACGGCCCAGCAGGAGGTCACTGAGCAGACGGGTGGCGGCGGGCGCCAGCACCAGGCCATTGCGGTAGTGGCCCGCATTCACGTAGAGGCCGTGAAGGCCCGGTACCGCACCGATGAAGGGCGTGCCATCCGGCGTGCCCGGGCGCAGGCCCGCCCAGTGATGCTCCGGTTCAAGCTCGCCGAGTGCTGGCAGAATGCTCGCAGCGCTGGCATGCAGTGACTCGCGTGCCTCTAAGGTGGTGGACTTGTCGAAGTCCTGATGCTCCAGGGTCGAGCCGATCAGAATCCGCCCATCGGCGCGCGGAATCACGTAGCGCCCATCGCACAGCACCACCCGCGACAGCAGCGGATCTTCCACACGGCAAAGCCCCGCCGCCACCGGATTGAACACCATCATCTGGCCCTTCACCGGGCGCACCGGCAGCAGCACACCGGCGGCGGCGAGCAGCTTGCCACTCCAGGCGCCGCCACACACCACGACGTTATCTGCGCTGACGGTCTCATCAACCAGCCGGACGCCCGTGACACGCGACGGCGTGGCAAGCACCAGTTGCGTGACCTCGCACTCTTCACGCACCCGGATACGCACATGCGCCAGCAGACGCGCACGTAGCGCCTGACCGAGGCGCGGATTGCGGATGCTGCCCAGCGTCGGCATCCACAGCGCCTGCTGATGGCCCGCCGCCAGATGCGGCTCACGCGCGTAGAGCGCCTCCCGCCCGATCACCTCCAACGGCTTGTGCTGGGTGCGCGCCCAGTCCAGCGCCAGCGCCTCGTCCTCCACCCGCAGGTAGAGCAAGCCCTTCTGGCGGTATTCGGGGTCAATGCCGGTGGCCTCCTTGAGCGCCTCGGCAAGCCTGGGGTATTCGCCTTCTGACCAGCGTGACAGCGACGAGATGGCACTCGAGTAGCGCCACGGATACAGCGGCGAGACGATGCCGCCCCCGGCCCACGACGCCTCGCGCCCGCACTGGCCGCGCTCCAGCAGCGTGACCGTCTGGCCGGCCTCGGCCAGCTGCCACGCCATCATCATGCCCATCACGCCGCCACCAATGATCAGGGTATCGCTCATCTGCCTTGCTCCTGCGGGGGAATGAACAATCACAAATCTCATATTTCGATACGATTTGCATTATTTTTAGAAACAAAGCTATATTCAAGCCATTGCCGCTGCCCGGTTTCCTGCGTCTCCGCGACAGGTTTGCCGACCTCCCCGATACAGGTCTACCTGGCAGCCACCGACAAGAATGACGAGGGAGACACCCCGTGAGCGACGCCACCACGATGCATCATGCCAGCGCCGACCCGCGCAATGACCAGGCCAATGCCGAGCAGCCCCTGCCCGCCGGCCAGTTGCAGCCCACTGAGCTGCGCGGCGTGCGCGAGCTGTTCGGCATCGACAGTGATCTCAAGGTGCCGGTCTTTCTGGAGCGCGACGCCCACGTGCCGGAAATCGACACGGCCTATCGCTTCAATCCCGATGTCACCCTCGCCATCCTCGCCGGCTTCACCAACAACCGTCGCGTGATGGTTCAGGGCCTGCATGGCACCGGCAAATCGACCCATATCGAGCAGATCGCCGCGCGCCTCAACTGGCCGTGCCTGCGCGTCAATCTCGATGGCCATGTCAGCCGGCTGGATCTGGTCGGCAAGGACGCCATCGTGATTCGCGACGGCGTGCAGGTCACCGAATTTCAGGAAGGCATCGTGCCCTGGTCACTGACCCGCCCCATCGCGCTGATCTTCGATGAGTACGATGCCGGCCGCCCGGACGTGATGTTCGTCATCCAGCGCATTCTGGAGCGCGACGGCCACTTCACGCTGCTGGATCAGAACCGCGTGATTCGCCCGCACCCGCAGTTCCGGCTGTTCGCCACCGCCAATACCGTGGGGCTGGGCAATCAGGATGGGCTCTATCACGGCACCCAGCTACTCAACCATGCGCAGATCGACCGCTGGAACATCGTCGCCAAGCTGGATTACCTGCCGCGTGATGAGGAAGTGAAGATCGTGCTGGCCCGCGTGCCGGCCAAGGACAACGAGCGTGGCCAGGCGCTGATTCGCGCGATGGTCGCGGTGGCGGACCTCACCCGCAAGGGCTTCGCCAATGGCGATCTGTCGAGCCTGATGTCGCCGCGCACCGTGATCACCTGGGCGGAGAACTGCGAGATCTTCCGCAATCCAGCGCTGGCCTTCCGTCTCTCCTACCTCAACAAGTGCGATGAGCATGAGCGCCCGCTGGTCGCCGAGTTCTATCAGCGTTGTTTCGCCAGGGAGCTTGAGGAGTCCGCGGCGCTGATGGAGAGCGATCTGATGAGTGAACAGGACAGCGACAAGGGAGCCCGGGCATGAGTGCGGCCCAGCAGGTACGCCGTCGTCAGCAGTATCTCGAGGAGCTTGCGGCGGCAAGTCTCGGGGCACTCAGCGGTCAGGCCGGCTGGGCCTATCGGGGGCGGCGCCTGAGTCGGCATGCGCAGGCGCTGCCACTGCGCACGCCGCATCTGCGCCTTGAGGAGGATGACTGCACGCTCGACAACTATCGCGCGGTCAGCGATGCCATCGCGCTGCGCCTGCTCCACACCGACGAGGCGCTGCATCTGGCGGCGCGCCCGGCGCTGCCGGAAACCCGTCTGATCTATGACCTGCTGGAACAGCTGCGCGTCGAGGCGCTGGTCGATCCTGACATGCCCGGCGTGAAGGAAAATCTGGCGCGGCGCTTCACCGACTGGTGCCTGGCCTTCTATCACGCGGGCCTGACCGAGACGAGCAGCGGCATCCTGATCTACAGCGTCATCCAGTCGTGCTGGTCGCGCCTGATGGCCTGCGCGGTGATCCACGAGACGGAGGATTACATCGAGACGACGCGCGCCTCCTTCTATCAGGCGCTGGGCGCTGACATGGCGGGGCTGAGACGCACGCGTTTCGATCAGGCGGCCTATCAGCAGCACGCGCTGAACATCAGCCTGTGGCTGGAGCAGGAACTGGCCGAGTCGCTGGAGGAGCAGGACGGCGAGGAAGATGACGACTCCGATGCCAGCCAGCGCTTCGCGCTGTTTCTGGAAAACGAGGATGAAGAAGCGAGTCTGCTCGAGGAGCAGGCGGCATCGCCGCTGCCGAGTCATCGGCGTGGCGCGCCGGAGGAATTGCTGCCCTATCAGGTGTTCACCACGGCCTATGACCGCGAGCTGGAACCGGCCAGGCGCATGCGCGCCGCGCTGCTTGATGAGTATCGTCAGGCGCTGGATACGCGTCTGGCGGAGCAGAAGATCAACGTGCGACGACTGGCACGTCAGCTGGCGCGCCATTTCAGCTCGCCGCAGCGGGAGGGGTGGCACTTCGGGGAGGAGGAAGGAATCATCGATGGGCGGCGGCTGAGTCAGGTGATTTCCTCGCCGGACGAGCGGCGGGTCTTCCAGCGCGAGCGTTGGGTGCCCGAAGCCAGTGCGCAGGTCAGCTTCCTGATCGATTGCTCCGGTTCGATGAAGGTGCATGGCGAGGCGGTGGCGATGCTGATCGAGATACTCACCCGCGCGCTGGACATGGCCGGTGTGCCCACCGAGGTACTCGGCTTCACCACTGGCGCCTGGAATGGTGGCCGCGCCCTGAAGGACTGGCGACGCGCCGGCAAGCCCGCGCGTCCGGGCCGCCTGAATGAAGTGCAGTATCTGGTCTTCAAGCCCACCTCACTGGCGTGGCGCCGTGCGCGCCGCAACTTCGGCGCCCTGCTCAAGGCCGATCTCTACCGCGAAGGCGTGGATGGCGAAGCCGTGCAATGGGCCTGCTCACGTCTCGCGGAAAACGCTCCTGCCGGCGAAGGCGCGCGCCGTCTACTGGTCGTCATCTCCGATGGCAGCCCCTGTGACAGCGCCACCAACATGGCCAATGACGAGCAATACCTCGACAGCCACCTCAAGCAGGTGGTCGCGCAACAGACCCGCTCCGGCCGCCAGGCCATCCTCGGCCTCGGCGTCGGGCTGGACCTCAGCGCCTACTACCCTAACCAGCTGATCATCGACCTCGAACGCACCCTCGACAACGCCCTCGCCGATGAAATCGTGTATCACATGGCGCAGGCGTGTCGGCATCAGGGGAAGTAATATATACAGGAATCACTGAACCCCCTTTGACTTATTTATATCTTAAAGAACTTATCATTCTCTGACAGTTCTAAAATTGTAGATTCCTCTAAGTATCCAGAAAACTTTTGACCTGCTATTTTATCCCTCATCAAAGCAATAATATATTGACCATCTAGCTTATCCGCTGTTTTAAAAATATCATGCACTTGATTAACATCAACGTCTTCAATACTGTCATGCACGACGAATGTAGGTCTTTTTAACCCTAGCTCCTTAACTAACTTTATATAAGCCATGTCAAAAGCACTAAGCTCGCCTTTCTTTTTTCCCCCTGTAGAGTTCGGTGTTACACTAACAACTTCAAAACTACATCTCTCTTTCTCAGAGTCAAAATTTAAATCAAAGATGTATCTTTCATCATAAAAACACTTGCTTAGCTCGCCAAAAAGCCTATTAAAGTGGCTAACATTGCTATTTAGACTATCTGTGTTACTTTGTATCCTGTCTACAACTTTTTGCTTTTGCTCCTCTAGTTTAGCAAGTGATGCTTTAACTTCTTCTATTCTACTTAGCAATGTATTAGCCCTTGCTATTTCCTCTTTAATATTTGAAAGTTTCTGATATAGCGCAGCTATAGACTTCAATACTGAAGGCTCTTTTATATGCTGAAGTAATTCCGATTCATGTTTCTGCAAGCTTGATATCTCTTCCCGCAAATTTCCTTCTTCTTCTAGACACTCTGTTATACCAGCATTAATATAAGAAATCTTATTATTTATGACCTTATTATGGAAAATCATAAGATCTTCCATTGATCGTAATAGCTCTCCACTTATAGACACTTTAGCATCTAGATATATTTCTTGTAGGTACTTTCCGTTAATACTTGTTGAGTTCTCCTTCAGACTTTCTATAGATTTATTCAAATACATTGACTTAGACTTTACTTTAGAATACCTTATAGTTAGGTCCGATATTTCACTTTGTATCTTAACTAATGATTTCACATTATCATCTTGAGTTCCAGTAAAGTCATAACTTTCGATTCTTTCGATGATCTCTTTCTCTTCTGTATGTAATGGAACTATCATTTTCCTCAACACACTTTCTTTATAAGGCTGCCGATACGCAGTCAACTGTTGACTGCTAGAGACTATATCTAGATTTAATTTTGCCTTTTTCTTTAATAGGTCCAGCTCTGAAAAACCGAAAAGAAAGAGATATAACTGGTCATAGACATCGTGTTTTGTTGTAGGAAATAAAAACCTTGTAGTATTTTGCATTTTATAGTTTGTGTTTCTAATAAACTTATTAGAAACAGTACGTACCGTAGGCTTCTCGGAGCTCAACCCAAACACTTGAGAAGCCACTATTCTTTCGTAATCTTTTTTATTAGCTTCTTCCGAATCAATATAATATTCAGATTTAGATGCGGTTAGAGTAAGCGTTCGCCCTATTGTATATTTATTTTCATCGTAACCAATAAACTTTAGCTCAACTAAGACTTTATTATTTTTTATAAAATCTACTACTTGAGGTATAGGATTGTTATGCTCGCTCTCAGTATATATTTCTTTGCCATTAGATAAAAACATATAGTCCAGCAAGCGAGATAATGTAGACTTGCCTACACTATTACCTGATGATTGGTCAGGATTAGCAGAGTTGACTATAATATTGAGACCTCTTTTAAAAGAAATCTCACGAAGAATGTTATTATTTTTAAAAACAGTAAGGCTGATTAAAAACATACAAGTCTCTCATCATCATTTAAGTCAACAGCGCCAATAGCATACAGCCAGTCCAATGTGTAAACATATACATCATATGAAATTCCATGACTATACTTTAACACATTGTAGAGCTCACCCAGCTCTACTTCGCCTGCATTATCTGCTAAATGCGTTAGTATATGGGCACCTAAACTTACTGGATTGACTTCTGGGTCTGAATCAATTGTGATCATGAGGGTTTTCCATGACAATACACTCAACTATACTATATCCAACAATTAGATTCACACCAAAGACAATGTCTTCTTCAAAATATCCATCCTGTAAATCTGAAGAATTCTTAACAAAAACCATTGTAGCGTGGGCCACATCCTCGACTATATTGTCCGAGTTTTCTCTTAACTTATTCAGATCAAATGGATTGATTTCAATAGAGTATTTACACAAAGAATCCGTATAGAAATCTTTCATCTGTCTTTTTAGCTTTCTATCACCATTCATAATGTTCCTATTAAGTTCCTTTATTGAGTCATCAACTAATAATGACTCTCCTCTATAATCTATGAGATATCTTTTGGAACGTTTAAGATCATTAAGCTTTATTTTCACTTCTATGTCGGCTGGCTCACGCCTCAGATCATCCGCAGTAGCACTATTTGTCGCAATGATCTCGATAAGCTTTCCAATCACTGTAGGTCTACGTATAGAAGACTCATTTCTAATTGTAATTGGAGCTTTATTATCGGTAAAAGTTATATCACCTGACATAACTAGCCTCTATTATCAATACTAACGGGCCCGGAGTTGTCTTGAAAGAATTGTGACTTATCTCCTTGCACCAAATTATTATATTTCAATACAACTTCACTTACTTCATTTTTAAGAGTAATGTTTTCTTTAACAACACGTTTTTTACTCAAATATTGACAAACAGCAATGATAGACGACACAACTGATAAAACAGTTACTCCAATATTTACCAAAGGAAGCCTTATAAATCCATATATAGCGTCCACTATATCCATTCACTCACCCTCTAGCTTTATAAAGAACAGTAATCGCAAATTTACAATCGATCATGTAGCAGTATAGCATTAAGCCACTAAAAAAAGGTGAGATAAAATCTCACCCTTCTTTAACAAGTATATCTTTTACTAATTGATATGTCAGCTACGTACTTCTATATTGCTGCGCCTGAACAACAGTCACCGCAATGACATTGAGAATGTCGGCGGTGGAGCAGCCGCGCGAGAGGTCGTTGGCGGGTTTGGCGAGGCCCTGTAGCAGCGGGCCGATGGCTTCGGCGCCGCCGATGCGTTCGGCGAGCTTGTAGCCGATATTGCCAGCTTCCAGATTGGGGAATACCAGCACGTTGGAGGTGCCCTTGACGCGGGAGGTAGGCAGCTTGCGCTCGGCGATTTCCGCCACGATGGCGGCGTCGAGCTGCACGTCTTCATCGATGGCGATCTCCGGGCGTTGCGCCCGCACGAGATGCGCGGCCTGCACTACCTTGTCCACCGAGGCGTGATGCGCGCTGCCATTGGTGGAGAACGACAGCATCGCCACCCGTGGGTCTTCCCCGAGCAGAGCCTGGGCGCTATCGGCGGCGGCCAGCGCGATCTGCGAAAGCTCTTCCGCGTCGGGGTCGATCACCAGCCCGCAGTCCGAGAAGATCATGCCGCCCTTCAGGTTGTGGAACGGCTTGCACAGCATCATCAGAAAGAAGCTGGAGACCAGCTTGCTGCCCGGCGCCAGGCCCAGTAACTGGATGGCGCTGCGCACCACATCGGCGGTGGTATTCACCGCCCCCGCCACCGAGCCATCCGCCAACCCTTCGCGCACCAGCATGTTGGCGAACGTCAGCGGATCACGAATCTTCTCGGCGGCCTGCTCCGCCGTCATGCCCTTGGCCGCGCGATGGGCGTGCAGCGTCTCGGCAAGCCTGGCGGTGTGCTCGGAGGTGGCGGGGTCGATCAGCTCACAGCTTCCCAGCGAGCCATCCTCGAGCCCGGCTTCTCTGGCAGTGGCGGCGATGACGGTCGGGTCGCCCACCAGCATCACCTGCGCCAGGCCCTGCTCCGCCGCGCTCACCGCCGCCTGCACCACCCGCATGTCCTGCCCTTCGCAGAGCACGATACGACGCGGGTCTGCCTTGGCCCGCGCCAGAATGTTGTTGAGTGCCTTCATGTCTGTCTCCTCGCTGCCCCTGCAGGCAGCCGACACATCCAAAAAGCCCCGGACATCAGAAATGGCCGGGGCAAGGGAGAGGTTCCGTCTAGCTTGCGTGTTGCGCCATGTTCGCTTGCGCGCCTGTCCACTCAGGCGCGCAAGGGCCGGGCGTTACACGTAATCCTGATACTTCTCGAGCAGACGCACCGGCTTCTTGAGGGCGTCGCGGCGGAACGGGTCGCCCAGTTCGCGGGTACACATCACCTCGATGACGCAGGTCTTGCCTTCGTTCATCTGCATGTCGATGGCCTTCTTGAGCGCCGGGCCCACGTCTTCCAGACGGTCGACGGTGATGCCTTCGGCCCCCATGGAGCGCGCGATCTCGGCGAAGCTCTGGTTGTCCAGCTCACCGGCGACGAAGCGACGGTTGTAGAACTCGACCTGGTTCTTCTTCTCGGCGCCCCACTGGCGGTTGTGGAAGACGACGGCGGTGACCGGAATGTCGTGACGCACGGCGGTCATGATTTCCATCAGGCTCATGCCCCAGGCGCCGTCACCGGCGTAGGCGATGGCCGGACGTTCCGGCGCGGCGGTCTTGGCGCCCATGATGGTCGGCAGAGCGTAGCCGCAGTTGCCAAAGCTCATCGGGGCGAAGAAGCTGCGCGGCTTGTCGAAGCGCAGGTAGCTGTGGGCCACGGAATTGATGTTGCCGATGTCGGTGGAGACCATGACATCTTCCGGCATCGCCTTTTCCAGCTCGCGCAGAACCTGACGCGGGTGCAGGTATTCGCCGCCGGAGAACGGCTTCTCGTCCTTGGCCTCGTCGATGGCGTCGAGGCTGAAGGCGTCCTTCTCGTGGGTCCACTCGTCAAGCTCGGCTTCCCAGGCGGCCTTCTCTTCGCGGATGGTGCTGAGGCGCGAATCCTTGGTGGCATCGCACTCGAGATTGCGACCGGACAGGCGCTCGGTCAGGGCGATGGCCGCTTCACGCGCGTCACCGCAGATGCCGACGGAGATCTTCTTCACCAAGCCCAGCATCTTGTGGTCGGCATCGATCTGGATGATCTTCGCGTCCTTCGGCCAGTAGTCCATGCCGTGCTGCGGCAGGGTACCGAACGGCCCGAGACGCGTGCCCAGCGCGATGACGACATCGGCCTGGGAGATCAGCTTCATGCCCGCCTTGGAGCCCTGATAGCCGAGCGGACCACACCACAGCGGGTGGCTGGCCGGGAAGGAATCGTTGTGCTGGTAGCTGTTGACCACCGGCGCGCCGAGACGCTCTGCCAGTGCCTTGCACTCCTCGACGCCATCCGCCATCACCACACCACCACCGGAGACGATGACCGGGAACCTGGCGCTGGCCAGCAGCTCGGCTGCCTCATCCAGACTCTTGCTGCCACCCGGGCCACGGTCCACGCGTGCCGGCTTGGGAATCTCGCACTCGATCTCGCCGTAGAAGTAGTCACGCGGAATGTTGAGCTGGGTCGGGCCCATCTCGGACATGGCACGATCAAAGCAGCGGCCGGTGTATTCCGCCATGCGCGACGGGTGGGTGACGTGGCCCTGGTACTTGGTGAATTCCTGGAACATCGGCAGCTGCTTGCATTCCTGGAAGCCGCCCAGGCCGATGCCGGTGGTGCCGGCTTCCGGGGTGACGATGACCACCGGGCTGTGCGCCCAGTAAGCGGCCGCGATGCCGGTGACGCAGTTGGAGATGCCCGGGCCGTTCTGGCCGATGACCATGCCATGACGACCGGAGACACGCGCATAGCCGTCGGCCATGTGAGCGGCGCCCTGCTCATGCACCACCGGGATCAGACGGATGCCGGCCGGCGCGAAGATGTCCATCGCATCCATGAAGGCGGAACCCATGATGCCGAACATGTCGGTGACGCCATTGGCGACCATGGTTTCCACGAAAGCCTCGGAGGGCGTCATCTTCTGCTTGCCCTGCACGACCTTGCGGTTGTCTGCGCTGTCTTGAGTGCTCATGGCGTCTCCAACTATCAATTTTATGTTTATTGGTACATTTAGTTCCGATTACCGAAACATGTGACCAAAATTAGCCCTCACCATGGCGCTCGTCAAGCTAGATTTCATAAAATGATAGAAAACGCGTCTTTTTTAGAAACTTCTTCCGTCCTATGGAGTACTGTTAAAGTAGGCACAGCAACGCAAGGCACTGACGGGCCGAGCGTTTCGGCGCCATACTGCCCAGCGCACGGATTGAAGGAGGGAACAGCCCATGAACAGTGCCACCCAGCCCCAGGCAAGCCTGCCGCGTGCCAGCAAGGACGCTGACAGGGACACCGGCAAGGAAGGCAGCAAGATAGAAGGCGATACGCCCGCCCAGCGTCTGCTGGCGCTGCTGGAAGTGATCGCCGCCAAGGATCAGTTCTTCACGCTGCAAGGACTGGTGGAAGAGACCGGCCTGCCCAAGCCGACGCTGCATCGCATGCTCCAGCAGCTGGAAGGCAGCGGCATGCTGCAGCGCGAGGCGGACAACCGCCATTACAGCAAGGGCAGTCGGCTGCGCCGTCTGGCGGAAAATCTGCTGCTCAACGATACCGTGCAGGGCGCGCGCCACGGCGTGCTCAGCCGGCTGATGGAAGAGGTGGGGGAAAGCTGCAACATCACCGCGCTGTCGGGCAGCGAGGTGCTGTATCTGGATCGCGTCGAGACCCAGGCGCCGCTGCGCTTCTATCTGCATCCCGGTTCCCGGGTGCCGGTGCATTGCTCTGCCAGCGGCAAGCTGTTTCTGGCCCAGATGCCGCCCGGCCAGCGCCGCCGCCTGCTCAAGGGCACACCGCTGAACGCGATGACACGCAATACCCTGACCGACATCGACTCCGTCGAGGCCGAGATCGAGCAGGTCCGCCGGCAAGGCTATGCACTGGATGATGAGGAATTCCTGCCCGGGCTGGTGTGCATCGCGGTGCTGGCACCCAACCCGGACGGGCCGTCCAACATCGGCGTGGCGATCCAGGCGCCGGTGATGCGTCAGTCGCGCGAGGACATGCTCAAGCATCTGCCGGCACTCGAGCGCGCCGCCCGGGACATCGCCGCCATCCAGCGTGGGGCGATTCCGTCCTCCTGAGGCCAGCGGACTGGGTTGGACTGGGCTGGGCTGGGCTGGGCTGGGCTGAAGCTCGGCAGAAGCTGGACAGCGACAGACACAAGGTCGTGCTTCCCGTGATGCGCGTGAGGGGCTAGCCTAGCGGACTGCCTTCCACACGCCACGTCGAGAACACCATGTCCGCCAGCGATGCCTTGCGTCTTGTCCTGCTGTCCACCCTGTGGGGCATGTCTTTCATCTTCATGCGCGTGGCCGCGCCGGAATTCGGCCCGACCACATTGATTCTGCTGCGCATGGGCATCGGCGCGCTGGTGCTGGCCCCGCTGCTGCTGGGCGCGGGCCGCCTGAAGATGCTGTGGGAACACAAGGGCTCGCTTGCGGTGCTGGGCCTGACCAGTCAGGCACTGCCCTTCTGCCTGCTGGCGCTGGCCACCACCCAGCTGGAGGCCGGCTTCACCTCGCTGATCAACGCCACCACGCCGCTGTTCACCGCGCTGCTGGGCATGGCGCTGTTCGCCACGCCGATCCAGAAGCAACAGTATCTGGGACTGGCCGTGGCCTTCAGCGGGGTCTATGTGCTGTCGAGTGACCGCCTCGATTTCCAGCTCGGCGGCGATGGCTGGTTCATCCTCGCCGCCCTGGGGGCGACCTTCTGCTACGGCTTCGCCTCCAATTTCTCGCGCCAGCGTCTGAGTCACCTGCCCTCACCGGTGCTGGCCGCGGGCAGCTCGCTGATGTCGTCCCTGCTGTTGCTGATTCCGGGCCTGTGGATGTGGCCGACAACCAGCGTCAGCCTGGAGGCCTGGGGCAGCGCCATCGCGCTGGCGGTACTCAGCACCAGCCTCGCCTTCCTGATCTTCTTCCGCCTGCTGGCCAGCGCCGGCGCCACCGCGACCACTTCCGTCACCTTCCTGGTACCGGTCAGCGCCTTGCTGTGGGGCAACATGCTGCTCGATGAGGTGATCGATGCGCGCATCCTCACCGGCATGGGCATCACCCTGCTGGGCACCGCCATCGCCACGCGTCTGATTCGCCTGCCGACTCGCCAGAAAGTCGCCTGACGGCTGCCGCGCAATGCCAGAAGGCCCGCCCCTGAACGTGAGGTTCATGGGCGGGCCTTCTGGTTTATAGGGCTTCTGGTTTATAGGGCTTTTGGTCTATGGGGCTTTGGCTTCATGAGCGTTGTGGGTCTGGGGAGCTCAGACGCGGGTCATTCGGGTCAATCGAATCAGCCCGCCGCTTCCTCGGCGGCGTCCGCCAGCGCTTCGAAGACACGCGCCACGGCTTCCGCGCCCGGGTCGTTGTGGCCGACCAGATGGGCGGCGGGCACATAGGCGGAGCGTCCGGCCCGTGCCTTGGCCATCTCCGCGGTGGCATCCGCCCCTTGGCGGGCGGCGCGTGCCATCGCGGCCCAGTCGATGCGCTCGCCCTGCACCGACGCCTGCAGTGCGTCCAACGCCGGCAACAGCGCATCCAGCAGGCTGCGGTCCCCGCGCACGGCGCCGCCGTAATGCTGCATCCGCCCCACACCGTGATCGAGCGCCTCATGCCAGCGCTGTCCCAACGAGGCAGGTGCACGGGCGTCTGCCTCGCTGGCTTGCGTCTTCCACCGCGTCGCCGCCGCGGTGAACAGGGTCGAGAGCAGCACGCCACTGGAACCGCCCATGCCGTAGGCCAGCTGCTTGCCGATGGAGGTCATCAGCTCGCCACTGTCACCACAGGCCAGCTCACAGTCCTCCAGCGCTTCCAGCACAGCACGGGCACCGCCGGCAAAGGTGGTGCCGGTATCCCCGTCCCCGCTGATGGCATCGAGACGATCGAGATCCACCTCACTGGCCAGCAGGACTTCCAGCACAGCACGCAGTCGCTGCTCGACCTGAGGGTCGCCCGGCAGCGCTACCCTCGCCCGGCCTTCCCGGGCAGCACGCGCCTGGCAATCGGCCTTGGCTCGGGCGCGCTCGGCAAGCGTGGAGGCGTCTTGAACAGCGCGCCCACCCTCCTGACGAGGCGTGAAATGCGCCAGCGGCACCACCCGCTGAACACCGGGCCAGGCACGCGGCGCACAGCGGGCATCCAGTGCCTCTTCCAGCAAGCCGTCCAGCGGCAACAGCGTCAGCGAGAAGCCGTGCATGTCCAGTGAGGTCATCAGCGGCTGGGGTCCCACCACGGCGTGAATGCCCAGCGCCTTGAGCGACGGATGCGCCAGCGCCTCGTCGAGCAGGACCGCGCGCTCCAATGCCGAGCAGCCACCCAGATCATTGATCATCAGCAGATGGCCGGTGGCGGGCAAGTCACCCCCGGCCTCCTTGCGCGAGTGCCCCTGTATCAGCGCCGCCACTACCTGATCCATCAGGGCATGCACGTCGCAGTCTCCGGCGTGGCTGGCGAACTCCAGCGTGGTGGCGCCCGGCTCGCCATGAATGCCGAGTCCCAGCTCCGGCGCGCGTGGCTCACGCGGCTTGCCGGGATGACGCCCGACATCGAGTGCCATGCCCAGGGTCGAGCAGCTGTCCGCCACCCGGCGCGCCACGGCGGTGACCTCCTCGAGATCCGCGCCGCCTGCCGCCAGTGCCCCGGCGATCTTGTGGACCAGCAAGGTGCCAGCCAGCCCGCGCGGCTGCGGGTTGTCAGGCAGCGCCACATCATCGGCGACGATGACCATCTCGACCTTGAGTCCTTCCTGACGTGCCCGTTCGGCCGCCAGACCGAAATTGAGGCGGTCTCCGGTGTAGTTCTTGACGATCAACAGGGTCCCCGCGTCACCGGTCACCTCTCTGAGCGCCGCGAGCACCGCCTCCACCGTCGGTGAGGCGAACAGCTCGCCACATACCGCCGCGGTGAGCATGCCGGCCCCGACGAAGCCGGCATGCGCGGGCTCATGCCCGGAACCGCCGCCGGAAATCAGCGCGACCTGATCGCGCTGCCAGTCATCGCGCACCACCAGGCGCATGCCGCTGTCCGGCGCGGACAGACGCAGGCCGCTGCCATCGGGGTGCTGCAACTGGGCACTGCCGGAAAGCGCCGCGCCGATGATATCGCCCGACTGATGGAAGAACTGATTGACGCACTGTCGGCCTGTCTCGTTGTGACTCATCCTTCACTCCTTGAGGACCCTCGCCCTGCTGGTGACATGACGCCTGTCATCTCTCTGCCAGTGTCAGTCAACCATTGCCCATGCGGGATTGCCATCCGACATGACGATCAGTCCCGAGGCAGACAGAGACGACAGGGCGATACCGAGCTGACAGAAGCCCCGAGATGACAGAAGCTCCGAGATGACAGAAGTTCTGAGATATCAGAAGTTCTGAGAGGCAGTGATAGCACAAGCAGATGGCAATGCGGCGTCAGCCTGCCATCCGCGCTGTCACTCGTCGATGACCGGGCGGGTGGCGGGGTCACGCGCAGGCGTGAGGGGGATGGCGCTGTCTGCACGTGTCGCGGCGGAGGCCTGGGCCAGGGTGTCCAGCGGCGAGGCGACGGGGATCTCGGGAGGCAGACGCGGGGAGGTGCCGGCGGTGTGCCGCGCTCTGGAGGGAGAGTCCTGCAAAGCGCTGACGCGGGGCGCCTCGCCATGCCGCAAGGGGGCATGCAGATGGTAGCCGTGCTTGCCGCTGCGCTTGACGCGATACATCGCCTGATCGGCATATTCCAATGCGGCCGCGAAGTTGCCGGTGGCGTCTCGGCCGAAGCAGACCCCGATGCTCAGACCGATGCTGGCCTGTCCCGTGCTGATCTCGAGGGGCTGGCCGAAGCGTGCCAGCCAGCGCCGCACGATCATCTCGATACGCGCCGGTGTCATGCGCGGCAGCTGGAACAGGAACTCATCCCCACCGAAGCGCGCGGCCAGGTGGTGATGGACGCCCAGATGATGCAGCTCTTCATTGAGACCGTGGGCGAGCAATACCAGCACTTCATCGCCAGCACGATGGCCCAGCGCATCATTGACCTGCTTGAAGCCATCCACGTCGATGAACAACAGCGCACTGTCGTCCGCCAGCTGACGCTTGAACCAGCCATTGATGGCCTGGCGATTGGAAAGTCCCGTCAGTGCATCGGTGCTGGCCAGGGCATTGAGACGAGTCTCGTAATCCTTCTCGTGGCTGATGTCGGTATGGGTGCCCAGCAGGCGCAGCGCCTTGCCATTCGCGTCACGTTCGACGACTCGTCCCCTGTCCGCGACCCAGGTGATGCTGCCGTCTCGGGCCAGCATGCGATGCACCACCTGATAGACTTCGGTGCGCCCGGCGAGATGGTCCTCGAGATTGGCGAGCACCTCGTCGCGGTCTTCCGGGTGGAGGTGATCTCGCCAGACATCGAAATGAGCGTTCAACTCGCCGGGCTGATAACCCAGCATGCGCCCCCAGCGATAGTTGAAGATGGTGAGCTTGCCGGTGGGAACTTCCAGCTGCCAGAGACGCAGACCCGTGCCGTCGAGGGTCGACGACAACTTCTCCTCCAGACTCGCGACACGGCGCTCCAGACGTGCCTTGTCGCGCTCCATCTGCTGGATCGTGGCCTCAAGCGACTGCTCACGTAGACTCTTGCGTGTCATTCCCTCGTCCCCGGTTGACTCCCTGTCCCGCTACCCGTCACCCCCCCGGATAGCCTCGCGGGGGAATCACATTCCCGATCCCCCGCGTGATGGCCCAGGCGACATCCCGATGTCGCACCACCTCGGCCTTTGCTGCCTGCATGCCCTGTTCACACGCCCTGTTCACACGCCCGGTCCACACGCCCTGTTCACATGCCCTGTCTGCGCAGGGGGGGGCAGGGGCGACGTGTCGCCCCGGTCGCTCGGGGATCAGAGGGCCAGTTCGCCACCCTTGTCCACGGCGCGCTGGAAGGCGGCGCGCGCCCGGATGCGCGCCAGCCAGTCCTGAATGTTCGGATGATTCTTGAGCCCCTGACGCGTATCGAGCGCCTGGATCGGGAAGCTCATCTGGATATCGGCACCGGTCAGGGCGTCACCGGCAAGCCAGGGGCGACGTTCGAGACAGGTATCCATGTAGGTGAGGTGCGCCTTGATTTCCGGGCTGATGAACTTGTCATTGACTCCCTTGGCCAGTAGGCGGGCGATCGGACGGAACAACCACGGCACCGGTGGCTTGTCGAGACGCGAGAACACCAGCCTGAGCATCAGCGGCAACATGGCGGAGCCTTCGGCGAAGTGCAGCCAGAAACGGTAGTCGCGCTCGGCCTGAGTCCCGGGGGCTGGCCTGAGGTGGGCACTCTCCCCACTGCCCTGCGAGCCATAGACATCGATGAGGTATTCGATGATGGCGCCGGACTCCGCGACCACGACAGGCGCTCCCGTGTCACCGGACAGCGTGGTGTCGGTGATCACCGGCGCCTTGCCCAGCGGGTGGATGTCCTTGAGTGCCCGGGGCGCACGCATGCTCCCGGCGTCACGGGCATGGATTTCCAGGCGGTATTCCAGATTCAGCTCTTCCAACAGCCACAGAATGCGCTGCGAGCGTGAGTTTTCCAGATGGTGCACCGTGATCATGTCGTCTCCCTGAATCGTGCTTCCTGAACGCAGGCTTCGATGCCGAGTTCGACGAGGATACCCGCCGGGTACCCATCACGTCGGCTCAGCGTTCGAAGATCGTGTCGCCCAGATCATCGATGGTGCGTTTCGCCTTGAGCACGGTCAGCTCCACGGCGCCGTCTTCTCCCGGCACGGTGTCGGAGCGCTCGAAGCGATGCTCCAGCGTCTCGCCCCCTTCCAGTGGCTTGCGAATCACGCCGGAGACCCGGTACTGCCCTTCGTGCTTCTGTGGCATGGCGACGATGAGGTAACCATTGTATTCGACGGCCTCCGGTTCCTTGACCGGCGCAGGCTCGCCTGCGGAAAACAGTTTCTTGAGCATTCCCAGCATGTTGAAGGATCCTTCGGTGGCCGGCCTCTAGTGTCACCGGCATTCACCTGGAAAAAGTGAAAGAAATGAGAGTTTATGATGAGACCCTCAGCATGCCACGCCCCCGTGCCGGGGGAAATGCGACCTTCCCACCAGACACTAAGCCGCATGCCATCCGGGGCACGCGTACGGGCGTCGCGCTGGCCGCTTGCATGGCGCGGCTTGCATATCGCGACTTGCATGGCACGACTTGCATGGCACAGATGGCAGAACGCCGGCCCCGTCAGCAGTCCGGGGACTGCCACCAGGGCCGGCGTCTTGATGACCCGACAGACATCGTCATCGGGTCAGATGGGCAGGCGATCTCTCAGCATGCGCATCCGGTGATGCCTTACTCGATGCCACGTCCCTTGCTGGCCGCGATACGCAGGCGCAGGGAGTTCAGCTTGATGAAGCCGGCAGCGTCCTTCTGGTCGTAGGCGCCTGCATCGTCCTCGAAGGTCGCGATGGAGGCGTCGAACAGTGAATCCTCGGACTGACGACCCACGACGATGACGTTGCCCTTGTAGAGCTTGAGACGCACGACGCCGTTGACGACCTTCTGGGACTCATCGATGGCCGCCTGCAGCATGCGACGCTCCGGGCTCCACCAGTAGCCGTTGTACACCAGCTCAGCGTACTTGGGCATCATCTCGTCCTTCAGGTGAGCCGCTTCGCGGTCCAGGGTGATGGATTCGATGGCACGGTGAGCACGCATCATGATGGTGCCGCCCGGTGTTTCGTAGCAGCCACGGGACTTCATGCCGACATAACGGTTCTCGACGATGTCGAGACGGCCGATGCCGTTGGCGCCGCCGACCTTGTTCAGGTACTCGAGCACTTCGTGAGCGGCCATTTCCTTGCCATCGATGGCAGTGATGTCGCCCTTGGTGTAGGTCAGGTCGATGTAGGTCGCCTCGTTCGGCGCCTGCTCCGGGCTGACGCTCCAGCGCCACATCTCTTCTTCGCACTCGGTCCACGGGTCTTCCAGCACGCCACCTTCATAGGAGATGTGCAGAAGGTTCGCGTCCATGGAGTACGGAGACTTCTTCTTGTTCTTGGCGTAGTCGACTTCGATACCGTGCTGCTCGCAGTATTCCATCAACTTCTCGCGGGAGTTCAGGTCCCACTCACGCCACGGCGCGATGACCTGGATGCCCGGCTTCAGCGCGTAGGCGCCCAGCTCGAAACGCACCTGGTCGTTGCCCTTGCCGGTCGCACCGTGGGAGATGGCGTCAGCGCCGGTCTCGTTGGCGATCTCGACCAGGCGACGCGCGATCAGCGGACGTGCGATGGAGGTGCCCAGCAGGTACTCGCCTTCGTAGATGGCGTTGGCACGGAACATCGGGAAGACGTAATCGCGGACGAAGGTCTCGCGCAGATCCTCGATGTAGATCTCCTTCACGCCGAGGGCTTCCGCCTTGGCACGCGCCGGCTCGACTTCCTCGCCCTGACCGAGGTCAGCGGTGAAGGTCACGACTTCACAGTTGTAGGTTTCCTGCAGCCACTTGACGATGACTGAAGTGTCCAGGCCGCCGGAGTAGGCGAGAACGACCTTTTGCACGTCGGACATGCTTGACTCCTGAGTTGATGCTTGTAGTTCCCGCGATGCCACCGCCCGAGGACGGGGACGCAGGTGGGGATGGATCGTACGGTCGCGAGGAAGGCCTGCCCAGCAGGTGGCCGCCCGTTGCCACTCGAATCACGATGTGGGGCCGATTATAGCGAGGCTGGCACCTCACCGATACTGCTGACAGGCGCTGTCATGGGCAGAACGGGGCCTGGCGTCCCCCTGCCGGGGCCGCCCTGACGCCTGCGCCGCGACGTGTCCGTATCGCCCTGCTACAATTGCTCTCCTTGAGCGCCGGCGAGACGCACGGCGCAGCACGAGACGCAATGACGGGATTGGAGATCTTGATGACCCAGGCGAGCGAGCGCACGCTGATGGCACAACGCTTCCGTGGCTTCCTGCCAGTGGTGGTGGACCTCGAGACAGGTGGATTCAATGCCGCCGGAGATGCACTGCTCGAGATCGCTGCCGTCACGCTGACCATGGATGACGACGGCAACATGGTGCCGGATGCCACCTACGCCTTTCACGTGGCGCCCTTTGAAGGGGCCAATATCGAGCAGTCGGCACTGGACTTCACCGGGATCGATCTGGACAACCCGGTACGCAAGCAGGTGGCCGTGGCCGAGAATCAGGCACTGGGCGAAATCTTCAGCCCGATACGCAAGGCCATCAAGGCACACGGCTGCACGCGTGCGGTGCTGGTCGGTCACAACGCGGCCTTCGATCAGGGCTTCCTGAACGCGGCGGTGGAGCGTTGCGGTATCAAGCGCAATCCGTTCCACCCGTTCTCGTGCTTCGATACCGCCTCGCTTGCGGGTCTGGTCTACGGCCAGACGGTTCTGGCCCGCGCCTGCCGCGCCGCCGGCATCGAGTTCGACAACGCCTCCGCCCACTCGGCGCGCTATGACACCGAGCGCACCGCGGAGCTGTTCTGCGCGATGGTCAATCGCTTCAAGGACCTGGGCGGCTGGGATCTGGCGATGAAGGAACAGGGCATGAACGACGAGGTGCCTGCCTCGCTCGAGACGCCTGCCACCTGACAGCCAGGGGCTTGCCCGGCCCGGCCGCGCCAGACACTCCTGTGAAATCGCCACACGAAAACGCCCCCGCAGCCAGGCTGCGGGGGCGTTTTGTCTGACAGGCTCCGCTCAGATCAGAACATGTCTGACCCGGGAATACCGATCACTCGGCAGCCGCTTCCTGAGCGGCCTGCTTGATCATCGGCTCCAGCTCGCCGTTCTGGTACATCTCGACCACGATGTCGCAGCCGCCGACCAGCTCGCCGTTGATCCACAGCTGCGGGAAGGTCGGCCAGTTGGCGTACTTCGGCAGCTCCGCACGGATGTCCGGGTTGTCCAGGATGTTGACGAAGGCGAAACGCTCGCCGCACGCCATCACGGCCTGGACGGTCTGGGCGGAGAAACCGCACTGCGGCAGCTGCGGCGTGCCCTTCATGTACAGCAGGATGGGGTTCTCGCCAATCTGCTTCTCGATCGATTCGATGGTGGTGCTCATGTGCAATCCTCGGACGGTGGGCGCAAGGCCCGTGAGTGTCATTCCCTCATTCTACTGAGGGTGAGCCACGAATTCAGCCCCCGATATTGCCCCAGGGCGAGATTGGTGTCTGCAGGACAGGCCGGCGATGTCGCTGTCGGCAGGCTGACCGGCGCACGCGCGGGGCGAGGCAAGGGCTCTCGATGCCTCGCGAGACGCCTCGGCGTTGCGCCCGCCCGCTCAGCTGGCTAGGATGGCTCTTTTGACAGGCAGCGCCAATCGGGCGCCGTGATCGTCGGCGACTTCCTTCCCTCCGACGCATGGCGCCCTTTTCGATGGTGCTGCCCGAGACCCTGACAGGAGCCCGCTCGATGGCCACCCGGCACTTTCTGACTCTGCTTGACCTTTCTCCGGAAGAACTCGATTACCTGATTCAGCGCGCCATCACCATCAAGGATGGCTTGAAGAAGGAAGGTCCGGTCTACACGCCGTTCGCCAACCGTACCCTGGCGATGATCTTCGAGAAGTCCTCCACGCGCACCCGTGTGTCCTTCGAGACGGCGATGGCCCAGTTCGGCGGCCATGCCCTGTTCCTGTCGCCGCGCGATACCCAGCTGGGCCGTGGCGAGCCGATCGGTGACACCGCGCGCGTGCTCTCCGAGATGGTGGATGGCGTGATGATCCGCACCTTCGCGCACTCCGATATCGAAGCCTTCGCCGATGCCTCCAGCGTGCCGGTCATCAATGCACTCACCGATGACTACCATCCGTGCCAGCTGCTGGCTGACGTGATGACCTGGACCGAGTGCCGTGGCTCCGTGAAGGGCAAGACAGCAGTCTGGATCGGCGATGGCAACAACATGTGCCATTCCTGGATCAACGCCGCACGCCAGTTCGACTTCATCCTGCGCATCTGCTGCCCGGAAGGCTACGAGCCGGACAGCGAGATCGTTGCGGCGGCTGGCCAGCGCGTCAGCATCCATCGTGACCCTCAGGAAGCGGTCAAGGGTGCCGACCTGGTGACCACCGATGTCTGGGCCTCCATGGGCCAGGAGGAAGAGCAGCTCAAGCGTGAAGCCGACTTTGCCGGCTTCCAGGTCGACGAAGCCATGCTCGACAAGGCCGCCGACGACGTCATCTTCCTGCACTGCCTGCCGGCACACCGCGGCGAAGAGATCAGCATGGGGCTGCTGGATGACCCGCGCGCCGTCGTCTGGCAGGAAGCCGGCAACCGTCTGCACGCCCAGAAGGCATTGCTCGAATTCCTGATGCTGGGTCGTCAGGACTGAATCAGCCCTGCCTGTCGCCGCCTGCATCCATGCCGGCGGCGACATCGTATGCACAGACAGGCGGGCGCGTGAGCTCAGCGCCCGCCCCTGATGCCCTCGCCGGCTGTTCCACTCGCTGCCCTTCTCGTTTTCTGGACCGACCCGCCATCATGCAACCGCTCCTGCAGATTGATTCTCTGGAATGTCGCTACGACACCACCGTGGTGACCCGTGACATCAATTTCTCTCTCAACAAGGGGGATATCGCCTGCCTGCTCGGCCCGTCCGGCTGCGGCAAGACGACCCTGCTGCGCGCGATCGCCGGCTTTGAACCGGTGGCGGTCGGCGAGATTCGCCTCGAGGGAGAAGTGCTCTCCAGCGCCACCCAGCTGACGGCGCCGGAAGAGCGGCACGTCGGCATGGTCTTTCAGGATTACGCCCTGTTTCCGCACCTGAGCGTGGCGGACAACGTGGGGTTTGGCGTACGCCGCATGCCGAAGGCCGAGCGCAATGCCAAGGTGGCGGAACTGCTGACGCTGGTCGGTCTGGTGCATCTGGGCGAGCGTTTTCCGCATGAACTCTCGGGCGGACAGCAGCAGCGCGTGGCCCTGGCACGCGCGCTGGCGCCGGAGCCACGCATCCTGCTGCTCGACGAGCCGTTCTCGAATCTGGACGTGGAGCTGCGCCGTCAGCTGAGCCAGGAGGTGCGGCGGATTCTCAAGCACCTCGGCATCAGCGCGGTGTTGGTCACCCATGATCAGAATGAGGCCTTCGCGATGGCGGACCAGATCGGCGTCATCCATGCCGGGCATCTGCAGCAATGGGATACGCCGTTCAATCTGTATCACGAGCCGGCCACGCGCTTCGTCGCCAACTTCATCGGTCAGGGCTACTTCATCCCCGGCACGCTGGCGGACAACGAAAGCGTCTCCACCGAACTCGGGGTGATCCGCGGCAACCGTGCCTATCCGTATGAAGCCGGGACACCGGTAGACGTGCTGCTGCGTCCGGATGATCTGGTGCTGGCTGAAGGAGAGGCGGAAACCAGTGATCTCAAGGCGCGCGTGCTCAGCGCGACCTTCGCCGGTACCAGCACCCTGTATCGCCTGGCCTTGCCGTCAGGTCGTGAGGTGGAGGCGGCCTTCAACAGCCACCATGACTATCACCCGGGGGAAGACGTCAGTCTGCGCATTCAGGCCGATCACCTGATCCTGTTCGAACGACTGGAAGACAGCGACGCGGGAATGTGAACGCTTGACCGCCATTCGCCGTGGCACTGACACGGCGAATGGCTCGGGCGACAGCCAGCAATGCGCTGCTGATGCCTGCGTTACCGAAGGCGGCCGACGGCGGCCGACGGCGGGGGTGGCCCTGTGAAGGGCAAGAGGCAATGAACCAAAAAAAGCGGCCACCCCGAAGGATGGCCGCTTTTTCCATATTCTGGTGGAGCCTAGCGGGATCGAACCGCTGACCTCAACACTGCCAGTGTTGCGCTCTCCCAGCTGAGCTAAGGCCCCACTGCGCGCTCAAGTCGCGCGCCATACTTCGCAGAGCTGACCCTGCATGCCGGTATGCTGGCATCTCGTGACATGGTGGAGCCTAGCGGGATCGAACCGCTGACCTCAACACTGCCAGTGTTGCGCTCTCCCAGCTGAGCTAAGGCCCCGTACTCACGATGCAGCGAATACTACAGACCACATGACAAGCCGTCAACCCCTTATTTTTGCAGCGATTTCCCGCGTTCACCGTCACGAAGCACGCTGATGAAGGGTGGTCATCTTGCATGCGACGCACGGGATGACAGTGGCATCGACAAGCCCATGGCCAATGGGTACATTGAAAGCCATACTAACTAACACGCCTGATGACATCTTTACTGGAGCCGCCTTGATCAAGGTTCTTGTCGCTGATGACCACCACCTGGTGCGTACCAGCATCGTCCGTACCATTGAGCTAGAGGATGGGCTCAAGGTGATTGCAGAAGCCTCGGATGGCGAAACCGCGATCAAACTCTGCCGTGAGCACAGTCCGGATATCGTGCTGATGGACATTCGCATGCCCGGCGTCGATGGACTTGAAGCCACGCGCAAGATCGTTCGCAGCCTGCCGGAAGTTCGCGTGATCGTCCTGACCGCCTATCTCGAGGAATCCTTCGCCAAACGCCTGCTGGAAGCAGGGGCCTTCGGTTTCATCTCCAAGGGCACGCCCTTCGATGAAATGATTCGCGCCATTCGCCGAGTCGCCGGTGGCGAACGCTACCTGACCCCGGAGATCGCGCAACGCCTGGTGTTCTCGGGCATGGACACCGGATGCAGCAATCCCTTCGAGCAACTCTCGACCCGCGAGATGCAGGTGGCGCTGATGATCGTCAACTGTCATCGCGTCAACGAGATCTCCGACCGCCTTCACCTGAGCCCCAAGACCGTCAATACCTATCGCTATCGCATCTTCGAAAAGTTGGGCGTGACCAGTGACGTCGAGATGACGCATCTGGCCATGCGCCATCAATTGCTCGACGACTATGCTCTCGAGGCTCGGCCACTGTCGGATTGAGCCACGCAGGCGACAGCGAAGTGATTCGCTGACGGGAAAGCCCACGGCCCGATGACACCATCCCTCAGGGGAGGCATCATCGGGCCGTGGGCTTTTTTCCGATCGTCTTGCTGGCCTTTCCTTCTCTCCACTGGCATCTCTCCACTGGCATCGCTCGCCTGGCATCTCTCGATGGGCATGGCGGCGCCCGACATCACCGGGCATCCCACCCCGCCGCGTCTCCTGCCCCCTTGCTGCGCGGGACACCCGCCCCAATCTGATCTGTTTGCCTGCCGATGCGCATTGCCCCTGAAGACAGCCACGGCACCTGAAGATGGACATGCAGCTCCCCTTGATCGGGCCTTCGGCTTGTTTGATAGACTGGCGACATCTCCGAACGAGGAACCCCATGGCCAAGCAGCATCCCGATTCCACGCCACCGGAATCCGCCAACGAGTCCAACGCGAACCGCGAGCGCAGTGACGCCGCTCGGGTGTCCAGTCGTCTGATCACCAGCGATGCCTCCGCCCCGGCGGCCGAGGCGAATGACTTCGATCCGCGCCACTTCCTCAAGCATGTCAGTGATGCGCCCGGTATCTATCGCATGCTGGATACCGCCGGCGAGGTGCTCTATGTCGGCAAGGCAAAGCGCTTGAAGGCACGCCTCTCCAGCTATTTCCGCAATACCGGTCTGAATGCCAAGACCCAGGCACTGGTCGGGCGCATCGCGGATGTCCAGGTCACCATCACCCGCAGCGAAACGGAAGCGCTGCTGCTTGAGCAGACCCTGATCAAGGAGCTGCGCCCGCCGTACAACATCCTGCTGCGCGACGACAAGTCCTACCCTTACGTCTTCATCAGCCAGCATCACGACTATCCGGCGCTGGAGTTCAAGCGCGTGCGCCACAAGCGCAACGATGGCCGGTATTTCGGCCCCTATCCCAGCAGCGTGGCAGTGCGGGAATCGCTGACGTTGATGCAGAAGATCTTCCGGCTGCGCAATTGCGAGGATTCGGTATTCGCGCATCGTGAGCGTCCGTGCCTGCAATATCAGATCAACCGCTGCACTGCGCCGTGCGTCGATTACATCAGCAAGCAGGATTATCGTCGCGACATGGAACACGCGGTGATGTGCCTGAACGGCCAGAGCGATCAGGTCACCGATGAGCTGAGTCGGGCGATGGAAGATGCCGCCATGCGCCTGGAATTCGAGGAGGCGGCACGCCTGCGCGATCAGGTCGCCCAGCTGCGTCGGATGCAGGAGAAGCAATATGTCGATACCGGCACCGGCAACGCCGACATTCTGGCACTCGCCGAGCGCCCGGGTGGACTGTGCATCAGCGTGCTGTCAGTCCGCCAGGGGCGCATGCTCGGAGCGCGTCATTTCTCGCCGGGCAACGGACTGGACCTCACCAGCAGCGAGCTGTTGACCGGCTTCGTCAGTCAGTACTACCTGGGTCAGGATCGCGAGATGCCCGATGAGGTGCTCACCTCACTGGCACTCGAGGATGCGCCGCTGGTGGAAGGTGCACTGAGCGAGAAAGCCGGTCGCCGCGTTCGCGTGGCACACCAGGTACGCGGCCATCGCGCCCAGTGGCTCACGCTGGCACAGACCAACGCCGAGCAGTATCTGGCCACTCAGCTGGCCAGCCGCCAGCAGCTCTCCAATCGCTTTCTGTCATTGCGCGATGCTCTGGGACTCGCGGAAGTGCCCAAACGCCTGGAGTGCTTCGACATCTCCCACAGCCACGGTGAGGCGACCGTGGCCAGCTGCGTGGTGTTCGATCACGAGGGCCCCATCAAGTCGGATTATCGACGCTTCAACATCGAGGGGGTGACGGCCGGTGATGACTACGCCGCCATGCAGCAGGCGCTGACGCGACGTTTCAAGCGTATGCAGGAGGGAGAAGGCAAGCGCCCTGACATCCTGCTGGTCGATGGCGGCAAGGGTCAGCTCAACATGGCGCGTGAGGTCTTCGTGTCGCTCGGCGTGACCGACATCATCCTGCTCGGGGTCGCCAAGGGCACCACGCGCAAGGCCGGCCTGGAGACGCTGTTCATCGAGACGGTGCATGACACCCTGGATCTCGACAGCCATTCACCGGCGCTGCACTTGATCCAGCATATCCGTGATGAATCGCACCGTTTCGCGATTGCCGGCCACCGCGCCAAGCGTGACAAGGCGCGCCGCACCTCGAGCCTCGAGGGCATCGCGGGGGTTGGGCCCAAGCGCCGCCGGGAACTGCTCAAGTTCTTCGGGGGACTCCAGGGGGTCAAGCAGGCCTCCAAGCCGGAACTGGCGCGGGTGCCCGGCATCAGCGAATCCCTTGCCGAGGTGATCCATCAGGCACTGCACGGCTGACCGATCATGCAGCAGGGGATACATCGACACCCCACGCCGACCTCTGTCACCCTCAGCCTGCCGCACAGGCAGGGGTAACGGAAGTCGGCTTGAATATCCTGCGGTTTGGCATGGCTGAATACCTCACCGGCAGGCTAGAATAGACGACTTGTGCGGCGCTAGCGGAGCGATCTGCCCTTTCGGGGCGTCGCCCTTGATTTCGCCCAGCCACCCGACGCTTCATGCAAGGACTCGTGCCGTCACGATGAGCATTCCCAATATCCTGACTCTGATCCGCATCCTGTTCATTCCGCTGCTGGTGGTGTGCTTCTATCTGCCATATGACTGGAGCCTGCCCGTCACCGCCCTGCTGTTCGCCCTGGCGGCAGTGACCGACTGGTTCGATGGCTATCTCGCGCGACGCTGGAATCAGACGACGCCCTTCGGCGCCTTCCTGGACCCGGTGGCTGACAAGCTGATGGTCGCCGTGGCATTGGGACTGTTGATCGAACGCTACGACAGCCTGTGGATGACGATTCCCAGCTTGATCATCATCGGTCGCGAGATCGTCATCTCCGCACTGCGCGAATGGATGGCCGAGATCGGCAAGCGCGGCAGCGTGGCAGTCTCATGGGTCGGCAAGCTGAAGACCGCTGCCCAGATGCTCGCCCTGTTCATGCTGCTGTACTTCTCCCCAGGCAGTCTCGGGGGCGATGCCGGCCTCGGCCTGCTGTATATCTCCGCTGCCCTGACGTTGTGGTCGATGATCAGTTACCTGCGTGCGGCATGGCCGGAACTGATACGCTCCGTCTGACACGCGGCGCATGTTCAGCATGACGAATGTTCAGTACGACACTGGCCCAGCAAGTTGCCCGACTGGCAGAGGCCAGTTCTCGAGACGCCCACCCGCCCTTTCGGCAGGTGGGCGTCGTCGTTTCCGACCACCAGGTCTGCGAGACATTTTTTCATTAACTGTTTGACAGCATGGGAATTATCCGTATAATTCGACCTCGAGTTCAGCGGGAATAGCTCAGTGGTAGAGCACAACCTTGCCAAGGTTGGGGTCGCGAGTTCGAATCTCGTTTCCCGCTCCAATGAAACAGGTGGCCTTGACGGCACTTCGACATTGACTCAATTCTCTTGCGCAACGCGCAGAGAAACCTCGGATCAGACATCAGTTTCGACTGACATCTCGATCATTGAGGCTGGATGGCAGAGTGGTCATGCAGCGGACTGCAACTCCGTGTACGCCGGTTCGATTCCGACTCCAGCCTCCATTTCAGAACGCCTGACATCCCCTGTCCTGCACTGAAATGGACAAGACACCTTCCCTCCTGGTCGTCTTGCTTTTCTACATTATCCATCTCGTTTCATCTGTTGAATCACTGACACTCCCTGTCGGTCTTCTCTGATTTTCGCCTTCAGTACCTGCATCATTTCCCGCTGGTCTTTTCATTCCTCATCCTTGCCTGAGCCCCTGTTGCACACGTCTTGCGCAGAGGATTCATTGCGCCTGTCCGCCCGGATACCCGAACGCGCGTCATGTGCATCGCTGCCCTCAGTGATGAGGCAAAGGGATTGCAGAACAATCAGTTAACCCTCGTATGTCACGCATTAAAGTTGACCTTGTTCTGAAATATGCTAAGTTATGCGCCAGTCTGCGCGGCCATGGTGGAATCGGTAGACACCGGAGACTTAAAATCTCCTGCCTTCGGGCGTGCCGGTTCGAGTCCGGCTGGCCGTACCATCGCTTCAGGCAGCACCACGCCAAGCAGGACAGACTCAAGCAGCATTCAAGAGCGTCGCCATGTCATGTTCATCATGTCCGGGCGGCGCTTTTTCATGCCTGTCGTCCAGAAACCTCGCCAGATGCCACCCCCTGCTGAGCTGCCATTACCTGCTCGATACTCACCGCCAGGTGCCCTGTGCGATTGAATTGACTTCTCTGCTCCCCAAGGTCTATTTCCTCTGAGCCCACGTGAGTGTGCATCATCTCATTGCCGCCCCACCTCATTGCCGCCTCATGAAATGGCCGAAGGAACTCCCCATGTCCGACGATTCGTCCCACCGCCCTGCCGCCCAGTTCATCGCTTCCCGTGATGTGGCACAGGAAATCTGTCGAGAAGCCTGCGAACACATCCATACCCTGTCAGCCCCCCGCATTCTGGTACTGGCCATTCTGGGCGGCGCCTTCATCACCATGGGGGCGCTGTTTTCGATCCTGCTGTCGACCGGGGTCGAGACACATGGCTTGCAGCTGCTGCTTCAGGGGGTCGGGTTCTCGGTCGGATTCTTCCTCGTCATCCTGACCGGTGCCGCCCTCTTTACCGAGGCCAATGTCATCCTGCCGGTCAGTGCGCTCAACTGCTCCCGCAGTGACATGCTGCGGCGCGGCCTGAAGTTCTGGGTACTGGCCTGGATAGGCAATCTGCTCGGCACGATGCTGACAGGCTGGGTGATCTCGGTGGCACAGGTCTACTCCCCCCAGCACTATCAGCTGCTGGCCGAACTGGTGGCGAAGAAGATGCACTATCAACAGACAGGAGGTGCCGAAGGCTGGTTCTCGCTGGTGCTGTCGGGAATGCTGGGCAACTGGATGGTCGGGATGGCGGCATTTCTCGCCGTGATGGGCAGGACCATCATCGACAAGTTCGTGCCCATCGTGCTGGCCGTCAGTCTGTTCGTGGCAGGCAACTTCCAGCACAGCCCGGCCAACATGGCCTATTTCTCGATGATCATGCCGACGGGAGAAGGCCCCGGCTGGTGGGACGCCATGCGCTGGAACATCCTGCCGGCAGGCATCGGCAACCTGCTGGGCGGCAGCCTGCTGGTCGCGCTGCCATTGTGGTACGGACTGCGTCCGAAACGGTGTGAGTGACAGGCCGGGGTACGCCGTCATGGCGCTCTCCCCGTGATGCTGGCGCGCAGATGCGCCTGCTGCGATGGCTACATGCGACTACACTGAAATGTGTCACATCGCTGTCAGAGTGGCTGTGTGACCCACTCCCCCACCACGCTCACGTGCAGGAGCCCAACATGCTGACATTGCTCAAGAGTCCCGCTGATCACGTCGTCGCCCTGCGGCTGGAAGGCAGCATCGATCAGGCGTCGCTCGCTCCCGTGATCCGCGAATGTGATGAGCGCCTCGCGCGCCATGAGCGCATCTCGTTGCTGGTGGAAATCGAGCGCTTCGGGCTGATCACGCCGGCAGCGCTGCTCAACGATATCGGCTACGCCCTGCGTCATCTTGGCGACTTCGAACGCGAGGCCATCATCAGCAAGGCCGAGTGGTTGCGTCACGTCACCGAATTCAGCAAGCATCTGGTGCGCTCCATCGAAGTCCGCCACTTCTCGCCTGCCGAGCGAGAAGCCGCCTATGCCTGGGTGGCCGAGTCACCCCGTGGCAGCACTCCGAGCACCGATCCGCACGCCTCGGCAGAAGCCCGCCATCAGCACGACGAGGCCTGACAGCTTCCAGTCCGCACCTTGCTCCCTCGCCCTGCGGCTTTCAGGGCAAGGTGCGGGTCAGCACCAGTCCCGCCAGCAGCATCACTCCCATCGCCATGGCCCACAGCGTCATCGCGCGCTCCACGGCGGGACGCTCAGGCACACGCAGCAGCTGGTACACGGTGATCAACGGCAGCATGTAGCGCGTCTCGATCAATTCCCGCGTGCAGATCATCAGCGCGAGCATCACCAGCAGCAGCCCACCATGCCCCAGTCTCAACGGTGCTCTCAGCCACCAGAAGGCCACGCTGGTGGACATCAGCAGGGTGATCCAGCGCGCGACCGGGTGCTCGTTCCACCACATCAGCCAGACATTGCGAATCGTCCAGCGCTGGAAGTTGTAGTCATGGGTCAGCTCGAAGCTCATTGCCAGCACCAGCCACAGGCCGACCGCCAGCAGCAGCAACGGCATTCCTCGCCGCCATCCCTCCCGCGAACATGCACGCTTCATCCCCTGCCATTGACGCGGCAGGTCCGAAAGCCACAGCGGCAGGAACACCATGCCGATCACCGCCAGGTAATAGCCGAGATTGCCGGTGTGCCAACCGGCCTGATGGCGCGTGGTGTCTCCCATGGCGATGCCGCCATTCCAGAGAAGGAAGCCGAGAAAGGCGACCACCGGTAGCCCGAGCACCCACCACCAGTTGATGAACAGTGTCCACCAGGTGGAGAGCCGAGAGAGCGGCGCGCGCAAGGGAGTCGCCAGTCCTGCCATCCGCGCCTCGCTCACGGCCTTGTGATGGGTCAGACACAGCAGCAGGCCGCCCCACAACCCCAGCAGCACGATGCTGTCCTGACGCAACCCCAATCCCGCCATGATCAATACCATCAGCAGCAGACGCTGTTCTCGCACCAGTGCGACGAGCTGCAACGCGACCAGCGCGATGATCCAGGGGTCGGTATACACCAGCGCCAGATAGGGAAAGATGATCGGCAGCCACAGCCACTGCCAGCACTGACGGCTGGCCTGGTGACGAGCGTCGTGCGCCTCCAGCGAAGGAGCGAGACGCCGGTAGCCCTGCGGCAATGCCCGCCAGAGGAGGAACGCCATGACGCTGAAGCCCACCAGCGAAAGACCGCGCACCCAGTCCACCGACGGCATCTGTGGCCAGCGTCCCGTCATGGTGGCTGTCGCCAGCGGCAGATTCAGCCAGTCCCCGAGCGTCTGGAGCGTCATCAGTACCAGCGCCATGCTGGCGTGATAGAGCGTCAGCGTGGTCAGCTTGGGATGCTGATGCCAGTCGCCCTCCAGAAACTGGCGGATCTGCGCGAAATGGACTCCCTCATCGACGAAGGGAATCGGCAGATGGCGGCTCACCAGCCACAGGGAAAGCCCCAGACATGACACCAGCACCATCAGCACCAGAGCGGTCCGCCACCGCGGGTGTCGTCTGACGGGCGCGCATCCTGCGTGATGATCCTGTGACGCCATGTCCACCTCTCCTTGTGCGACCCTCCCCGTCACCTGACGAGGCAGTCTTCGTCCTGCAGTGCCCTCATGCCTCTGACACAGGACGCCCTGCGCCCTGCACCAGTATCGGCAGGCCGGCGCACTTTTTTCCAGTCTGTCGCAGCACTTTGCCCCACAAAGCCTCGCGGCAGTACAATGCCCCCAGTCTGCTTCGCTGATACGCCCGCCGTTGGCGTGCCGAAGTCCTGCCTGTTCTTGCTTCGCGATTGCGAAGCGTACCGATCAAAGCGACAAGTCGAGGGATCGCTGAGCCCATGCGTGCCAGTCAACTGCTGATTTCCACTCTCAAGGAAACCCCGTCCGATGCTGAAGTCATAAGCCACCAGCTGATGCTGCGTGCCGGCTTCATTCGTCGCCTGACCTCCGGGCTCTACACCTGGATGCCGCTGGGTCTGCGCACCATGCGCAAGGTCGAGCGCATCGTCCGTGAAGAGATGGACCGCGCCGGCGGCCAGGAAGTGCTGATGCCCGCCGTGCAACCTGCCGAGCTCTGGCAGGAATCCGGTCGCTGGGAACAGTACGGCCCGGAGCTGCTGCGTGTCGTTGATCGTCATCAGCGCGACTACTGCGTCGGCCCGACCCACGAGGAAGTCATCACCGACCTCGCGCGTCGCGAGCTGAACAGCTACAAGCAGCTGCCGGCCAACTTCTATCAGATCCAGACCAAGTTCCGTGACGAGATTCGTCCGCGCTTCGGTGTGATGCGCTCCCGTGAGTTCATCATGAAGGATGCCTATTCCTTCCACCTGAGCGAAGACTCGCTCAAGGACACCTATCAGGTGATGTACGACACCTACGTGCGCATCTTCACGCGCCTGGGTCTCGACTTCCGCCCCGTCATTGCCGACAACGGCTCCATCGGTGGTACCGGCTCCCACGAATTCCACGTGCTGGCCGATTCCGGAGAAGACGCCATCGCCTTCTCTACCGGCTCCGACTTCGCTGCCAACATCGAGAAGTGCGAGGCTCTGCCCGCACCGCTGGGCGAGACGCCGCAACGCGCTGCACCGACTCAGGACATGCAGCTGGTCGATACGCCGAATGCCAAGACCATCGCCGCCCTCGTCGAGCAGCATGGCCTGGCCATCGAGAAGACCGTCAAGACGCTGATCGTCAAGGCGGCCGAAGGTGTCGAGGGAGGGCTGGTCGCGCTGATGGTACGCGGTGATCACGAGCTCAACGAGATCAAGGCCGAACACCTGCCACAGGTCGCCGTGCCGCTGACCATGGCCAGCGACGAGGAAGTGCGTGCCGCCGTCGGCGCCGGCTTCGGCTCGCTGGGTCCGGTGGGACTCGAGATGCCGATCATCATCGATCGCAGCGTCGCTCTGATGAGCGACTTCGGTGCCGGTGCCAACATCGAAGGCAAGCACCACTTCGGCCTGAACTGGGAGCGCGACCTGCCGCTGCCGGAAGTCGCCGACATCCGCAATGTCGTCGCGGGTGACCCGTCACCGGACGGTCACGGCGTGATCGACATCGCGCGCGGTATCGAGGTGGGTCATATCTTCCAGCTGGGCACCAAGTACTCCGATGCCATGAACGCCACCGTGCTCGACGAGAACGGCAAGGCCAAGCCGCTGTGGATGGGCTGCTACGGCATCGGCGTGACCCGCGTGGTGGCCGCGGCCATCGAACAGGGCAACGACAAGGGCGGCATCGTGCTGCCGGAAGCCATCGCACCCTTCCAGATCGCCATCGTGCCGATGAATGCCCACAAGTCCGTGCGCGTCAGCGAGACCTCCGAGCGTGTCTATCAGGCGCTGACCGCCGCAGGCTACGATGTCCTGCTGGATGATCGTGATCTGCGTCCGGGCAACAAGTTCGCCGATGGCGAACTGCTGGGCATTCCGCATCGTCTGGTGATCGGTGATCGCGGTCTCGACAACGGCGAGTATGAGTACAAGGGCCGCACGGACGCGGACGCGACCATGGTCCCCGTCGACAACCTGATGGACTTCCTGGCCGAGCGCAGCGGCAAATAAGCCTCAGGCGCCGCCCAGGGCGCTTCCTTGACGCGAAGCACGACAGCCCGCTCCCCTCTCGGGGGCGGGCTGTCGTCGTTTCAGGCGGCTGATTGACTGGGGCATTAACGTCAACGCCGCGAACACGGCATAATGCCGGCATGACCGATACGCAGGGACTGCGCATGACCACACCACGCCCCGAAGGCGCTCGTACTCCACACCACCAACGCCTGCTCCGCCACCTGGCAGGAGCAGCCTGTCTCGTGGTGGGCAGCATGGTAGCCATGCTGCAGAGCGCGCCCCTCCATGCTGCGGCCGCCATCCCCGAGCACGGCCTCTCTCCGGCACTGCGTGAAAGCCTGAGAGAAGCGCTGGCAGAGCCTGAAGCCTTCGACGACCCCATCGATGCCCTGCACTGGGTGCTGAGCATGCAGCAGCGTCTGGAGCGCTACATGCCCGATCGCGCCGCCCGGATCGACCTGCTGCGCAAGATCCGCCGCGAAGCCACCCGCACGGGGCTGGCACCGGAGCTGATTCTGGCCGTGATCCAGGTGGAAAGCGCCTTCAAGCCGACGGCGGTATCCCATGCCGGCGCGCGAGGGCTGATGCAGGTGATGCCATTCTGGAAGCGCGAGATCGGCGAGCCGGGCGACAACCTGCTCGACCAGGACACCAGCCTGCGCTACGGCGCCACCATCCTCGCCCACTACCTCAAGCGTGAGAAGGGCGACATCACCGATGCACTGGCCCGCTACAATGGCAGCCTCGGCAAGACCTGGTACCCGGAACGGGTGATGCGCGCCTGGACCACCCGCTGGTGGTATCAGGCCCCCGCTCCCTTCGTCGCCGAGCGCCTGCCGGACAGTGAAATGCCCGGAGAGAACACGCCCGAGCCTCCTGATACGGCCCACGACGAGCGCAGGATGGCACCACAGGACGCCTTGGCGACGGAGGCCATCCTGAGCGCCAATACCACCGGCAACCCGCTGTCAGACGAAGAGGCGCTGGATGCGCCTGCCAGTCGCTCTCTGGCCGCCGGTGGCAGCCCCTGAGCCACGCCATGTCGCAGCCGTGATCCGAAAGCGGTGTCATCGCTGTCCGGACATGAAAACGCCTCGCTCGGTCACCCGAGCGAGGCGTTTTCATCTGGCGTATCGCGAGAACGGCGGCCGATCAGACCAGCGCCGGGCCCGCCGCGATGATCGCCTCATCCACACCGGCGAACTTCTTGAAGTTCTCGACGAACTTGGCGGACAGGTCACGCGCCTTGCTGTCATAGGCAGCGCGGTCTTCCCAGGTCTCGCGCGGGTCGAGCAGGCTGGAATCGACGCCCGGCACACGCACCGGCACATCCAGGTTGAGCACGTCGATGTGACGCGTCTCGATATCGGCGAGTGCGCCGTTCTGGATCGCGCTGATGATGCTGCGGGTGGTCGGGATGGAGAAGCGTGAGCCACCCTCTCCGTAGGCACCACCGGTCCAGCCGGTGTTGACCAGATAGACGCGCGAGCCGAACGCCTCGATGCGCTTGATCAGCAGATCCGCGTACTCACGCGCCGGGCGCGGGAAGAACGGCGCGCCGAAGCAGGTGGAGAAGGTCGCCTCGAGGCCGGCGGTGGAGCCCATCTCGGTGGAGCCGACCTTGGCGGTGTAGCCGGACAGGAAGTGATAGGCGGCCGCCTGCTTGCTGAGCACGGACACCGGGGGCAGCACACCGGACATGTCGCAGGTCAGGAAGACGATGGCATTCGGCTCACCGGCACGATTTTCCGGCACGCGCTTCTCGATGTGCTCCAGCGGGTAGGCCGCACGCGAGTTCTGGCTGAGAGTGTCGTCGCCGTAATCCGCACCGCGACGGTCATCCAGCACCACGTTTTCCAGCACGGCGCCGAACTTGATGGCATTCCAGATGACCGGCTCGTTCTTCTCGGAGAGGTCGATGCACTTGGCGTAGCAGCCCCCTTCAATGTTGAAGACGGTGCCTTCGCCCCAGCCGTGCTCGTCATCGCCGATCAGATGGCGCGCCGGATCGGCGGACAGAGTGGTCTTGCCGGTGCCGGAAAGACCGAAGAACAGCGTGGTCTCGCCGTCATCACCGACATTGGCGGAGCAATGCATCGGCAGCACGTCCTTTTCCGGCAGCAGGAAGTTCTGCACCGAGAACATGGCCTTCTTCATCTCGCCGGCATAGCGCATGCCAGCCAGCAGAACGCGACGACGTGCGAAGTTGATCAGCACCACGCCATCGGAGTTGGTGCCATCGCGCTCGGGCTCACACACGAAGTGCGGCGCGTTGAGGATGGTCCACTCGCTCTTGTCCTTGGCATTGAAGCTGTCCGGACGCACGAACATGGTACGCGCGAACAGGTTGTGCCATGCCGTTTCCGTGGTGACACGAATCGGCAGGTAATGCTCGAGATCGGCGCCGACGTGCAGTTCGGACACGAAGCTTGTCTGCGCACCGAGGTAGTCCTCGACCCGGTCCCACAGCGCGTCGAAACGTTCAGGGCTGAACGGGCGGTTGACGCTTCCCCAGTCAATGGCGTCCGAGGTGGACGGCTCATCGACGATGAAGCGGTCGTTCGGGGAGCGACCACTGCGAGCCCCCGTCTCCACGACCAGCGCGCCGTTGTCGGCCAGACGTCCTTCGCCGCGAGCCACTGCCAGCTCGATCAGCTCTGCGCTGCTGAGATTGGTGTGAGTGGTCACCGCACTGTCTTGATGCTTGCTCATTCGCGTCTCCGCGGCTCAGGGCCGCCCTCTCTCTTGATGGCTCTTGCCAGATGCCGGCGGTACATGCCGCAGGCTTATTTTGGGGTATCGAACGATGCTGCCGGAATCGACCATGGCCTACAGGCCATGTTGCCGCAACGGAGCGTCCAGCCCCGTACTGGCAAGGCATTATGGCAAAAAGGGACTCGGGCGGAAACGCTGATTGCTGCAACGCCCGACAGCGCATTGACTGACACTCGAGACGCGAAATGTCCGACAATTTCACCTCGCTCGCTGCCCCCCCTGCCGCTGGCCCCATGATGGGCGCCCCTCCTGCACTCCTGCCCCTCCTGCCCGTCGTCGACAGCACCTGCCCATCGATAGCACCTGCCCATCGACAGCTGCTGCGCATCGACAGTCTCCGCCCGAGACTCCGGCCAACACTGCCCGAGCTGACGCAAGGCAGGCCAACAGGCCGCGCTGACGCCAGCGCGATTGCTGGACTCAGTGGACGATCGGGCTGCCTGCGGCCGGGTCTTCGATGATGGCTTCGACTTCCGCGGCATTGAAGGAATACCGGGTATGGCAGAAGTGGCATTGCGTGGCCAGCTCACCATGCTCGGCGACGATCTGGCGCAACTCGTCCGCGGCGATGCTGTGCAGTGCCGCGCCGAGACGCTCACGAGAACAGGTACAACCGAAACGCAGCGCCTTGGGTTCGAAGATGCGCACGGTCTCTTCGTGATAGAGACGGTGCAGCACGTCCTGCTGATCAAGCGCCAGCAGTTCTTCGGCCTTGAGGGTGTCGGCGAGATGGACGACTCGCTCCCAGGCATCGGGGTCCTTGTTGGCATCGTCGTCAGGCAGCTGCTGGAGCATCACGCCACCGGCACGCTGTGCATCGGCCATCAACCACAGACGCGTCGGCAGCTGCTCGGACTGACTGAAGTAGCTTTCCAGGCAACCGGCGAGGCTGTCCTGATCGATCGCCACGATCCCCTGGTAACGCTTGCCGTCACGCGGGTCCAGCGTGATGACGATCTGCCCCTGCCCCACCAGAGCCTGGAGCGTGGCTTCATCGGTCGGCAGCACGTCCTCGTCACTGAGACGGGCAATGGCACGCAGCTCACCGCCGGGATTGGACTCGGCCATCAGCTGACGCACGATCCCCGTGCCACGCACTTCCAGTGTCATGGTGCCATCCAGCTTGATGGTCTCGGTCAGCAGCGCCACCGCTGCCAGCATCTCGCCCAGCTGGCGCGAGATGGCCTGGGGATAGGCATGACGATCAAGGACTTCGGCATAGGCCTTGTCCAGGGTGACGATCTCGCCGCGCACATTGGTGGCGTCGAACAGGAATCGCTGGATCTGATCGAAATTCGGCGTCGTCTCTTCGTGGGCGTCGCCGGCTTGCTTGTCAGGGTCTTGCATGTCGTGATCACTCATTGGGGGCTCCTCGAACCGAGCCATCGCTGCCACCAGCTCGTGGACCACGAGCTGGTGGCAGCGATGAACCTCGGCGACGACGCAGGCCTGCCTCGGCTTCAGCACCGAAGGCCGGGCCGTGCGTCATGAATTGGGTAAGTATCAACGTGACGTCCACAGGCTTTCCCCCCGCAAGGGTGGCGAGAGCCTGTGTCGTCAGCTTTCGGAATCCTGGCGCTGGAAGCGGTGGATGCTGCGCCGCTGCTTCTTGTCGGGACGTCCCACGGGCGGGCTCATGCCCTGATTGCCAAGGCGACGCACCTCGGCCTCCCGTTCGCGGCGCGCACGCGACTCCTGCGTCTCCTGATAGAGTGCCTGCGCCTGGGGCGCGCCACGGCGCTGGTCGCTGAGTGCCAGCACTTCGACCACCAGCCGATCCCAACCTTGCGGCACTTCGATCAAGGCGCCGACCTCGACGGTCTTGGACGTCTTCACCTTGCTGCCGTTGTACTGGATCTTGCCACCTTCAATGGCTTTCTTAGCCATGCCGCGCGTCTTGAAGAATCGCGCCGCCCACAGCCACTTGTCGATGCGTACCTGGTCACTCATCAAGACTCCTTGCGCTCCTCGTGTTCCAGATGAAGGCCGCCCCCCGCCGTCAGCACGGCAAAGCCGTCCAGTCCGTGCACGTGCTCGAAGTCACGCGCTTCGCGCTTCGAGTCCGGCTGACGCACGCCCAGCAGATGCGCGATACCGTAGGTGCGCGCACTCTCCAGCACCTGGGGATTGTCATCGATGAACAGGGTACGTGCCGGCTCGAAGGGCTCGATCTCGTTGAGCCGATGCCAGAAGGCCTGCTCCTCCTTGGCGTGTCCGAGATCCGCCGAGGAGACGACGGCATCGAAGTAATCGCCCATGCCGGTCAGACCGAACTTGAGCTCGATCCCGTGACGGTCCGCGTTGGTCGCCAGTACCACGCGCTGCGGTTGATCCCGTAGCCAGGCGAGAAAGTCCTCTGCCTCGTGGCGATACCCGATCAGATGCTGCACCTCACGCTTGAGCGCGACAACATCCAGCTTCAGCTCGCGGCTCCAGTAATCGAGGCTGTACCAGTTGAGCGTGCCGGATTCGCTGATGATGCGCGCCTTGAGGTCCGCCTGCAGTGCGCTATCGAGACGATGCAGCTCACAGTAGCGGCGTGGCAGGTGCTCCAGCCAGAAGTGGCTGTCGAAATGCAGGTCCAGCAAGGTGCCATCCATGTCGAGCAGCACGGTGTCGATCGTGGTCCAGTCAATCATCGGTAGTCTGTCAGCCGGCGGGGAATTTGGGGTTGTATAGTGTAAAGCATGGTCCTGCGCTGCGCATGTGCCCACACGGGACATCAGCGATGCCGGCAAGCTCACGACAATTGCCCTGCCCGGCACAGCCTGCCACGATGGGCGCGACAGCTTGATGCTCGGGCATGACCGCCTGCCCGGCGCCCGCTTCTTGATCTCTGCCTTGAGGACTTCCGATGGATGATGCGCCACGCCCCGATCACTCGACCATCGGGCACTACGCCGATGGAGACGCGCTGACACCCCCCCGTATCGACTCGCGACGCGAGGTGGCTCGCTCGCGGCTGTTTACCGTCGAGGCGCTGGAACTGACCTTCTCGAATGGCGCGACGCGCAGCTTCGAGCGTCTCAAGAGTGGTGGCCATGGTGCGGTGATGATCGTCGCCATGCCAGACCCGGATCACGTACTGCTGATCCGTGAATATGCCGCCGGGCCGGAGCAGTACGTGCTGACCCTGCCCAAGGGGCTGATCGACCCCGGCGAAGACCCGGTGACCGCCGCCAACCGTGAACTGATGGAGGAGTGCGGTTTCGGCGCTCACGACATCGAGCCGCTGGCCGAACTGAGCCTGGCACCCAACTACATGGATCACCGCATGAACGTCATGCTGGCGCGTGACCTGTACGAGAAGCGTCTGCCGGGGGATGAGCCGGAACCTCTGGTCGTCGAGCGCCATCGCCTCGACGAGCTGCCGGCATTGCTGGCACGCGAGGACTTCCACGAGGCGCGGGCCATCGCCGCCCTCTTCATGGCCAGGGAACGCCTGCTGGCCGGCGAGGAGCTCCATAGCCCCGACTGGTGGTAAGGCGTCGGGCGTGCCCTGGCCCTGCCCTCTCGCGCTGTTCTTCAGACAACGACAAGCCCCCGCCAATGGCGGGGGCTTGTCGTTTCACCCGTGATGTCAGTGGACGGATCGTGCTGGCGACCTGCCCGGACACACCACGAGATCATGCCGTACCCGAGTCATCCTCGGGATCAGAAGACGTTCACTCGGTCTTCATGCTGCCATCGGCAGTGTTGGCCGAGCCGGACTCCGGGCTCACACCCATGTGGTCCTCGCCTTCGTCCATCACCTTGCCGTGCTTGGCGGATTCAGACTGTGCGGTCCCGCCTTCCACCATCATGGAATCCTTCTTGGTGTTGGCAGAACCACTTTCGGTATTGCGTTCGGCATCGTCTTGCACCATGCCACCTTCATGGCCAGCGGCTGTGCCACCCTCTACCTTGGTGGAGTGAGCACCGGTATTGGCGGAACCGGTATTGCTGGATTCGTGGTGATCGGCATAGGCAGCGGCGGTCGGCAGTGCAAAGGCAGTTGCGATGAGTGCAGCAGTCAGCTTGTTCATGATCCATCCTCCAGTAGCGGTCTGATGCAAAAGGCGAGCAGATGATTCACTCGACCGTTGCCGTTGAGCCGCGGCATGCATCGGGATCGAAGTGATCCTCTGTCATCCGGGCCAGGCAAGACGACGGGCGAGCGATTCACCTGCGTCTTGCGGATAAGGGTTGCCAAGACATCCTGTCGTGACATCGTCAGAGCTCGTGATCACTCGAAAACCGTCACTAGAGTTGTACCGTGAAAGCGTGACGAGCTGGCGAGTGATGACATTGATCTAATTGAGCGTGTTCCATCACACAGCGTCTGATGCCTAAAGATATGGAACTACTTGGGCTGAGTTTCAAGCACAGGAAGGAAAGAAAAATGATCTGCCAGAGAATTACTTGTACAAGAGTAAATTGTCGCGTCGCGTTTAATTAGCGCCTACCCCGCTCCAGGACAGCACGGCAGCAGGCTCCAGCCCGACGATGCAGCCAACCAGTGCGATCGGATGCCCAGGATTCGCTTGCAGTATTTTACTCAACGAAACATTTTGTAACTCTGTTTGAGAAGCAAGGACACTTCCTCGCGGCCACTCGCAGTGCACAGCACCATCCTCTCTACGGGCACCGCCACCGACATGCTGACCACGACAGGAGAATCACATGCCAGATGTGCTGATAGGGGGCCGCGCGGGACAAGGTTCGGCAGGCCACATCACGCTGGACGCAGCATTGGCCAATCGCCATGGGCTGGTGGCGGGCGCGACGGGCACCGGCAAGACCGTCACCCTGCAGGTACTGGCCGAGGAATTCTCGCGCATGGGGGTGCCGGTGTTCACTGCCGACATCAAGGGCGATCTTTCCGGCATCGCTGCCGCCGGCACTCCCCATCCTCGCATCGATGAGCGCTTGAACAGCCTGGGGATCGATGATTGGCAGCCGCACGCCGCCCCCGTCAGACTATGGGACCTCCATGGCAAGAGCGGTCACGCGGTTCGCGCAAGCGTGGCATCGATGGGGCCCGAGCTGATGGCTAGTCTGCTGGAGCTCAACGAGACCCAAGGCGGCCTGATGCATCTGGCCTTCGATCACGCCGAGCGTGAGGGTCTGGAGCTGGTCGACCTCAAGGACCTGATCAGCCTGCTGAAGCACATCGAGCGCGAGCGTGACAGCTTCGAGGCACGTTACGGCAGCGTCAGTCCCCAGAGCCTGGGGGCGATGCTGCGTCGGGTCCACGTCCTGGCCACGCAGGGCGGCGAACGCTTCTTTGCCGAACCGGCACTGGATATCCACGACATGCTGGCGACGCGCGGGCATGCAGAGCAGGCCCGTGGCTATATCAATCTGCTCGACGGTCGCGAGCTGATGCAGAGCCCTCGTCTCTACACCACCTTCCTGCTGTGGTTCCTGTCCACCCTGTTCCGCGAGCTTCCCGAGCGCGGGGATGCCGACCGGCCAGTACTGGTGTTCTTCTTCGATGAAGCGCACCTGTTGTTCGATTCAGCCCCCAAGGCACTGCTGACGCGTCTGGAGCAGACGGTCCGCCTGATTCGCTCCAAGGGCGTCGGTGTCTATTTCGTGACCCAGTCACCCGCCGACATCCCCGATGAGGTGCTCGGTCAGCTGGGCAATCGCATCCAGCATGCGCTGCGCGCCTTCACACCGCGTGACCAGAAGGCCGTCAAGACGGCCGCCGACACCTTCCGCCCCAATCCGGAACTCGATACGGCGCAGGTGATCACGGAACTGGGCGTAGGCGAAGCTCTGGTCTCGGTACTCGATGCCAACGGCACACCGACGCAGGTGGAACGCACGCTGATCGCCCCGCCGCGAGGACGCATCGGTCCATTGAGCGACGCGGAGCGTGCCACGCTGCTGGCCGACTCCTCCCTGGCCGGGCGCTACGACGAGCGCGTGGATCGTGAGTCCGCCCATGAGCGACTGGAGGCGCGACTTGCCGCCCAGGCGCAAGCCTCACATGCCACGAATCCCCGTGAGCCTGACAAGACCAGGCCCGGGGAGGCAGACCGTGATCCAAGCCAGCGTCCATCGGAAAACGTTGATTCTGAAGAAGCCCGGTCTGAAGGGGCGCAAGCCACCCGGCCGCCCGCTGCCGCCAGGCCCTCTCGGGACACCGGAGGTGGTCGCAAGCGCCAGGGCGTCATGGAAACCTTGCTGAAATCGGTGATGCGCGCGCTGGGGTCGCAGCTGGGACGCTCCCTGATTCGCAGCCTCCTTCGCTCATTCACACGTCGTTGACGCACTGACCGGGCAAGACAATGACCGCCTCGCCCTTCCAGCTGCCACGAAGGGCTGCCCACGCTTCGGCATGGGTAGGCATACATGGTCAATGTCCTGCAGGTTTGCCTGTCTTTGACTGACATCAAGGCATCACACGATCTTCACTCGCGTCTTCCCGGAACCAGCCATACTGGAGAGTGCTGCTTACCGGCAGCACACCCATACACTCAATGGCTCGCCAACACTCTCGGGGAGGCTTCACGATGTGCATGAACGAAGAAGTGATCGATCACTGGCTTTACAGCAACTGGTTCAGTATCGAACTGGCACTGGAAGACCTGGAAGCTCAGCAGCAGCCGGCACCACCGCTGGCCGAGGCGGCCTGATTCCCGCCCACGACTCGTGAGCAGTACCAGCAGACCGCCATCAACGTCCTTGCGAAGACACGCCAACCCATGGCGAAGGCAAGGAGCCCTCATTTCGGAGCCCCTCATCGAGACCCTCGCTGAGGGGCTCTGCCCTTGTCAGCCTGCACAGACTGCCCGCTGCGTTTGCGAAAGGTTGAGACAATCGATTTCCTCGCCTGTCACGTCTCACGGCAAGTCGTATATTGAGGTGTGGTATGGAAAGCCTCCCTCTCCTGCAGCATGTCAGATAAGGATATCGCATGATGCCAAGCTCATTCTCTGCCGTGCCCTTGCCTTCGGGCAACGCCGGACACCCCCATGATTCCCTGCTGCCAGAGCACCTGCAGGCACTGCTGGCGCTCAGCCTGACACCTGAGCCCTCCCACGAACGCCACGTGGAAGCCCATCTGGATGCCGGTTGCCGTCTGCTTGGCATGACCACCGCCATCCTCGGACATGCAGAATCCAGTCGCTATGAGATCATGGCGGCGGTCAATCCCCCTGCTGGGCGAGAAGTCGGAGGCGAATGCCCACTGGAAGAGACCTGGTGTTCCAGCGTCATCGCGCAGGCTGCCTGCGTGGCTCATCGCCACATCAGCGCTGAAGAAGACACTCGCGCCCACGCTGCCTATTCCTGCATGCCCTTTGAAAGCTATGTGGCAGCGCCACTCTGGTCTGAAGGTCGCCTGACCGGCACGCTGTGCTTCGGCGATGAAACACCGCGCCAACAGGACTTCACCGCCAGTGAGCGAGCCCTGGTGGAGACGCTTGCCACGGCACTGGGCCAGCTGCTGGATGTCCAGCGCGCGAAAGAGCGCACACGCAGTGAGCTCGACAACCTGCGTCTCGCCTACCAGAAAATGGAAGGACTGTTCTCCCATTGCAGCCTGCCCATGGCCCTGATGGACTTTCATGGCCACTGGACCCGCATGAATCCGGCCTTTTCCCGACTGCTGGGCATGGAGCCAAAGGAACTGACATGCAGTGCCCTGGAAGACATCTCGCACCCACAGGACATGCTGACGTGCCGCGAGGCATTGAGCGCCATGCGGACGGGCGACATCAGCGAATATCGGCAGCCACACCGTTATCTCGGGCGTCATGGCCAAATGATCGACGTGATGCTGGAGCTGAAGGTGATCGACAGTCGCGCCGGGATCATTCTCTCCCAGCATGAAGACATCAGCGAGCGCCGTGCTCATGAAGCGAGCCTGACCAAGCTGCGCCACCAACTGGAAACTCGCTCGCCTGCCGCTGGCCGACTCCCCGGCTCGACACTCGACAAGCTGATGCCGTTCGAATTGATCGAGCAACAGCTGGACAACGAGATCGCGCGCAGTGCACGCCATGGCCAGCCATTGTGCATCCTGATCCTCAGCGTGGATGACCTGGAGGATTACACGCGCGAATATGGCCACGTGGCGGGAGAACGCCCTCTGCAGCAGGTGGCATCCATCCTGCGCAACGCCAGCCGCAAGAGCGATCTCCTGTGCATGCGTGAGGACAACTCCTTGATGGCGATCCTCACCAGCACCGATGCCAGCGGCGCGATCATCCTTGCCGAACGCGTCCGCCATGCCGCCTCCGAACTGTCAGGGCTGGATCGGCCAATCACCTGCAGTGTCGGCCTGACCGGCTATCATCCGGCCCCCGATACCATGAGACTGGCCAATCGACTCGAGTTGATGGACCGTGCCCAGCAGGCGCTCAAGAAAGCCCAGCGCCAGGGATGCAACCGGGTACGGTTTCTCGACCCAGACCCGGTCATGCCGCTTGACGCCGGTACACTGACCAACCTGCCGCCAAAGCCTGCCGGTACTGACTGACTCAGGGCCCGAGGAGGCTGAAATGCTCGGCAACCACTTCGAATGCCAGACATGCAAACGGCCACCCCGAGGGGTGGCCGTTTGCATGTCATTGGCGTCCTGCCTGGTGATCAGTGCTGCCGGTCTTCAACAGGCACTGACCGCCAGCACCTTCACGGCGGCACTGGCGGACGGGATCAATCCAGCTTGCTCAGATCACGCACGGCGCCCTTGTCAGCCGAGGTCGCCAGCAAGGCATAGGCCTTGAGCGCGGCGGAGACACGACGATTGCGCTGGATGCTCGGCTTCCAGGCATCCTTGCCGCGCGCATCCATCGCTTCACGACGCGCATGTAGCTCGCTATCGCTCAGCTGGACATTGATGGTGCGATTGGGGATGTCGATCAGGATGGTGTCACCGTGCTCGACCAGGCCGATGGCGCCACCCGCCGCCGCTTCCGGAGACGCATGGCCGATGGACAGGCCAGAGGTACCGCCGGAGAAACGACCGTCGGTGAGCAGCGCGCACGCCTTGCCCAGTCCCTTGGACTTCAGGTAGGACGTCGGGTAGAGCATTTCCTGCATGCCCGGACCGCCCTTCGGCCCTTCGTAGCGGATGATCACGACATCGCCTTCCTTGACCTTGTCGGCCAGGATGTCTTCCACCGCCTGATCCTGAGATTCGCAGACATAGGCACGGCCTTCGAAGACGAGGATGGAGTCATCGACGCCTGCCGTCTTCACCACGCAACCATCCAGTGCGATGTTGCCGTACAGCACGGCCAGGCCGCCCTGGGTGGAGAAGCAGTGATCGTAATCGCGGATACAGCCCTGGGCGCGATCACCGTCCAGGCTCGGCCAGCGCGCGCTCTGCGAGAAGGCGGTCTGGGTCGGGATCCCCCCCGGACCGGCACGATAGAACTCGACGACTTCATCAGTGGGCGAGCGCATGATGTCCCACTCTTCCAGCGCCGCAGACAACGAGTCGCCATAGACGGTCGGCACCGAGGTATCCAGCACGCCGGCGCGGTCCAGCTCGCCCAGAATCCCCATGATGCCACCGGCACGATGGACATCCTCGATGTGATACTTCTGGGTGTTCGGCGCCACCTTGCACATCTGCGGCACGCTGTGGGACAGCTTGTCGATGTCGGACATGGTGAAGTCGACACCGGCCTCCTGAGCGGCGGCCAGCAGGTGCAGGATGGTATTGGTCGAGCCCCCCATGGCGATATCCAGCGTCATCGCGTTGGCAAACGCCGCCCGTGAACCGATGGCACGCGGCAACAGGTGCTCTTCGTTGCCTTCGTAGTAACGGCGTGCCAGCTCGACGATACGATGCCCGGCGTTCTCGAACAGGCGACGACGATCGGAGTGAGTCGCCAGCACCGTACCGTTGCCCGGCAACGCCAGACCCAGCGCTTCCATCAGGCAGTTCATGGAGTTGGCCGTGAACATGCCCGAGCAGCTGCCACAGGTCGGGCAGGCACTGCGCTCGATCTCGGCGACCGTCTCGTCGTCGACGCTGTCATCGGCCGCGATGACCATCGCATCGACCAGGTCGAGACCGTGGTCCAGCAGCTTGGTCTTGCCGGCTTCCATCGGGCCGCCGGAGACGAAGATGACCGGGATGTTGAGGCGCATGGCGGCCATCAGCATCCCGGGGGTGATCTTGTCGCAGTTGGAGATGCACACCAGCGCATCCGCACAGTGGGCATTGACCATGTATTCGACGCTGTCGGCGATCAGGTCACGCGACGGCAGCGAATACAGCATGCCGTCGTGCCCCATCGCGATGCCATCGTCCACCGCGATGGTGTTGAATTCCTTGGCGACACCGCCGGCCTTCTCGATTTCGCGCGCTACCAGCTGCCCCATGTCCTTGAGGTGGACGTGGCCGGGCACGAACTGGGTGAAGGAGTTGGCAACGGCGATGATCGGCTTCTGGAAGTCACCATCTTTCATGCCGGTGGCGCGCCACAGGGCGCGGGCGCCGGCCATGTTACGACCTGCGGTGGTCGTACGGGAGCGATACTCTGGCATGGTGTCCTCGTCAATGATGCTTGGCCACTCTCCTGTGCAGAACGATCGACGGAGAACATCCCCGAGCGCGGGGCTTGTCCGGGTGATCCTTCGCACGGGAGTGGCTTCTGTTTTGATCAGGCTGCGCTTCTCTTGTGAAAAGACGCAGACCTGGTGTCCAGTGGAGATGCGGGGCATGTGAGCCACCGCTATCTGCCTGAGCTCAATTCTGTCATGTCCCGCCCCTGCTTGCCTACCAGATAGCATCGCATGTACGCGGCGGCAGCGTGAAAGACGCCGCGATGGCTCCCGAACGTTGAATGCCGCAACTCCTAGCGTGGGTTTCCCCCGAGAGGCGCTGTTTACACTGGAAGACGACATATCAGGCAGTGTCAGACATCCCTCAAGGAACAGGAGTCACCCATGGCCGGAAAATTCGTCATCACCCGCGGCAAGGACAGCAAGTTCTATTTTGCGCTCAAGGCCGGCAACGGTGAAAAGATCCTCCAGAGCCAAGGCTATGCCGACAAGCGCGGCTGCCTGAACGGCGTGGAATCCGTGCGCAAGAACGCCGCCGAGGAAAAACGCTTCACGAAGGAAGTCGCCAAGGATGGTCGCTTCTATTTCACGCTGCTGGCCGCCAACAGCCAGCAGATCGGCCGCAGCCAGATGTACAAATCGGAATCCGGGCGCGACAACGGCATTGCCAGTGTCGGACGCAATGCACCGGAAGCCGCCGTACTGGAACAGCTCGATATCGCCTGAATGCCCGCGAGCGTGACGTCTGCATGCACACGACGCCCCACGGAAAAGCAGAAGCCCCGCCGATTGGCGGGGCTTCTGCTTTTCCGTGGGGCGTCGCCATCCATTCTGCGCCGTGCGTTGTCAGTGGCGCTGCGCGTTGTCGCTGTCAAAGACCACTCGTGCCACATCCGCGTAGCGGGCCGCGAAGTGGACGATCATGCCCTCCTTCAGATAGTCCGGCAGCTCATCATAATCCCGCTGGTTGGCCTGTGGCAGGATCAGTTCGAAGATGTCACTGCGGCGTGCGGCAATGACCTTCTCACGGATACCGCCCACCGGCAGCACCTGCCCGGTCAATGTCAGCTCACCGGTCATCGCCAGTCCCTTGCGCGGCGCCTGATGCCTGGCCAACGACATCAACGCCGTGGTCATGGTCACGCCAGCGCTCGGGCCATCCTTGGGTGTCGCCCCTTCCGGCACGTGCAGGTGAATGAAGGATTCATTGAAGAAGTCAGCCTCGGCATCGTAGGCCTCAAGATTCGCCAGGGTATAGGAATAGGCGATATTGGCCGATTCCTGCATCACTTCCCCAAGCTTGCCGGTCAGCTTCAAGCCACGCGTCAGGCCGTGCACACGTGTGGCCTCGATGGGCAGGGTCGCGCCGCCCATGCTGGTCCAGGCAAGCCCGGTCACCACGCCTTCGCCGGCCAGGACCTTCTCGCGACGGAAGATTGGCGCCCCCAGGAATTCCTCGAGATTCTTGACCGAGACCTTGACCGTCGGCAGGTCCTCCTCGAGCAGCTTGACCGCCGCCTTGCGCACGATGCGGTGCAGCTGCTTCTCCAGCTGACGCACGCCCGCCTCGCGAGCATAGCCCTCGATCACCTGACGCAGCGCGGCGTCACTCAGATTGATGCGCTTCTTGGGAATGTTGTCGCGTGTCAGCAGCTTCGGCCACAGGTGATGCTTGGCGATCGCCATCTTCTCTTCGGCGATGTAACCGGAGAGGCGTATCTGCTCCATGCGGTCCAGCAGCGGCCCCGGGATGCTATCCAGCGTGTTGGCGGTACACACGAACAGCACCTTGGACAGATCGAGGCGCACGTCGAGGTAGTGATCGAGGAAGTCGACGTTCTGCTCCGGGTCCAGCACCTCGAGCAGCGCCGAGGCCGGATCGCCCTGGAAGGACTGCCCCAGCTTGTCGATCTCATCCAGCATGATCACCGGGTTCTCGACCTTGACCTCCTTGAGTGCCTGCACCAGCTTGCCGGGCATGGCACCCACGTAGGTACGGCGATGGCCCTTGATCTCCGACTCATCGCGCATGCCGCCGACCGAGAAGCGATAGAACTCGCGCCCCAGTGCCTGAGCGATGGAGCGCCCGATCGAGGTCTTGCCCACACCGGGCGGGCCCACCAGCAGCAGGATCGAGCCACCGACATCGCCCTTGAAGGTGCCTTCGGCCAGGAACTCGATGATGCGTGATTTCACGTCATCCAGCCCGTCATGGTCGCGATTGAGCACCTTGCGCGCATGGGCGAGATCCAGCTGGTCGGTGGAGGTGATGCCCCAGGGAAGCGAGGTCAGCCAGTCCAGATAGTTGCGCGTGGTGCCGTACTCCGGCGAGCCGGTCTCCAGCACCGAGAGCTTGTCGAGTTCGTCGTCGATGCGCGATTGCACCCGTTCGGGAACCTTGAGCTCATCGAGGCGACCGCGGAAGGTATCCACATCATTCTCGCGATCATCCTTGGAGATGCCCAGTTCACGCTGGATGACCTTGAGCTGCTCACGCAGGAAGAATTCACGCTGATGCTTTTCCATCTGCGCGTTGACCTGCTGAGAGATCTCGGTCTGCAGCTGGGCGACCTCGATCTCCTTGCGCAGCAGCGGCAGTACCTTCTGCATGCGCTCCATCACCGGCAACGATTCCAGCACCTCCTGCAACTCCGGCCCCTTGGCCGAGGTGATGGCAGCGGCAAAGTCGGTCAGCGGGCCGGGTTCATGCGGGCTGAAGCGATTGAGGTACTGCTTGAGCTCTTCGCCGTACAGCGGATTGATCGGCAGCAGCTCCTTGATGCCATTGATCATCGCCATCGCGTAGGCACGTGCCTCATCGCTCTCGGCATCCACCGGCTCGCGCGGGTAGGTCACCTCGACCAGATAGGGCGGCTTGCGTGACAACCAGCGGGTGATCCGGAAGCGGCGCAACCCTTGCGCGATGAACTGGACCTGATCCTGGCCATCTTCGGGCTTGTGGACACGCACTGCCGAACCGATCTCGGGAAAATGCTCTGCCCCCATCTCGTCGACTTCGACATCACCGACGAAGGCCAGCCCCACCGCATGGTGTGGCGTGTTGCCGACCCGCTCCATGGTCTCTGCCCAGCGCTGCTTGTTGATGACCAGCGGCTGGACCTGAGCCGGAAAGAAGGGACGATTGTGGATCGGCAGCAGGTAAAGGCGCTCAGGTAGCTGATCACCACTGGGTACCAGCCCACCAGCCCCCGGGGAATGCTCAGGCTCTTCCTGACTGGCATCTTCAAAACCGGACAGAACGTTGTCGTGATCGGAGGTATCTTCGTGACGTGACATGCAACCCTCGTGAAACCGGGCCTCGGTTGAGGCGATCATCTTCACCAATGTGGTCTGTCGGGCACTTTATCAAGTACTGTCGGGCACTTGTCTGACGGGATGCCTGTCTATCGGCACCGGTTCGCCACCTGCCGACGGATACGACAAGGCCCGCCAGAAGGCGGGCCTTGTCAGCTGTCCAGCACGATGGCAGACAGAAGGGTACGGTCAGATCCGAAGGTGGCTCAGCCACCTGTGAAAGACAGGCCGGCTTAGTCAGTCCGGCTCAGTCAGACCGACTCAATCTGGCCGGCTCAGTCAGGCTGGCTCAATAGATCGGCTTGCCATTGACGAGCAGCGCATCCCCATCGATGGTCAGCACCAGGTTCTTGTCAGCGGAGTCCGGCGGGATGCCCGCCATCATCGCCAGCATCGGCGGCACATTGCGGAATTCGAAACGTCCACTCATGCGATCCAGGAAGGCACGCTGCCCTTCGATGGTCTGCAGTTCGGCGATGCTCAGATCGGTCATCCCGGCCCCATCGAGAATCAGCTGCCCCTCACCCTGCATGTCGACACCGAAGACTTCGCTGCGCGCCTTGAGGGACTCCAGCGTCAGACGAGGAGACGTGCTCAGCATGGTGAACAGCGGCGCCTCGACCTTCTCAAGCATGGCGACCTGCTGATCTTCCGTCAGCTCTTCAAACGGCTTGCCGGCTTCTTCCAGCAGGCCCTGCAGCTGAGTGATGAAATCATAGACCGCCGCGCCCTGAAGACGGTCGATCGACAGCGCCAGACTGCCGCTGGCCATCTGCTGATCACCGGCACTCACGTCCTGCACGGCCAGCTTCATCAGATAGCGAAGCTCGGTCGGGTCGAGCCGCGTCTCGCCGGAATAGCTGATATCGGTCGCCACCACCGGCGGCTGCCCCATGCCATTGTCGATGGTCAGCGTATCCAGCTCGATCTTGTCATCCTGGCGGAAGTCGTTGTCCGCACCACGATAAAGACCGTTCAGGCTCAGGGTACCGACGCTGATCTTCTCGTCACCATTGGTGATCTCGAAGGGAGAGACCTCGCCGTCGACGGTGATCTCGGGAGTATCACCGCCATCATGTGACGCCGTCAGCTCGCCACCCTTGAAGTTGAAGCGCGTGCCGCTTTCCGGGTCCTGCCATTCAAAGACAGGCAGTGTCACCGTGGTATCACTGGCACCGCTGAAATTGTCGACGCTGCCGTCGAAGGCGATGGCCTTTCCATCCCCGATGACCTCGGAAAGCACATCGCGGGCCGGTGTACCGTACTGCAGCTTGATATTGCCCTTCATGCTGGTGGAGAGCAGGCCATGACCGGCTTCATAAGGCAGCACGACACGCACGGGCCCTTGCTGCTCCCCCGTGGCAAGCTCCATCTTGAGTCGACCGCTCGAGTCGAACCAGCCGCTCTGCACGTCATCGCGGCTGGCCTTGATGTCGGCGCTGCTGTCGAGCTCCGCCACCATTCGCGCCATCTCGTCTTCGAAACGCTGACTGGAATACGCCACGCCACCGACATAGCCGGCAGCACCGATGACGACGACAGCCGCCGCAGTTACGAGTCCCTTGCCCATCGTTGTTATCCCTTGTTTATCATTGTTGAAGCGTCACACCCACCACGCAGTGCCTCGCTTCCTGTTCAATGCAGCCACAGCCATAGATGCATGGTCGACCAGGCGAAGATGCCGGCGAAGATGTCATCGAGCATGATGCCGAATCCCCCCGCCACACGACGGTCAGCCCAGCGGATCGGCCATGGCTTGAGAATGTCGAAGACCCGGAAGACCACGAACCCCCAGAGGGCAGCCTGCCATGAAAACGGCACGGCGACCATGGTGATCCAGTAGCCGACGAATTCATCCCAGACGATGCCGGAATGATCGTGGACGCCCAGATCCTTCGAGGTGCGATCACAGATCCAGATCCCGAGAACGGAGGCGGCCACCACGATGGCGATGTAGGGCCAGAGCCCCAGTCCCGCCATCATCCAATAGAACGGAATGGCGGCCAGGGTGCCGAAGGTGCCGGGCGCAAAGGGCGCCGTGCCACTGCCGAGCCCGAAGGCCAGGAAATGGACGGGACGACGCCAGACACTGGCAGGTGCACGATTCATGAGCTCACCTCCGTGGCATCCGCCGGCGGGAAGTGCTGCCAGCTGCGTCCCGCGGCGGCCTGCTCGACCCCTTCCTGCTCGAGGATGACACGCGGCTCGCTTCCCTCCACTGCCTGCATGCGCCCGATGACACTCAAGGACAGATTCAGGGGGCGCAGCGCGTTGATGGCGCTCTCGAGATGCTCTTCCGGCATCGTCAACAGCAGCTCGTAATCATCACCGCCATTGAGGACCGCCTCGCGCGCGCCCTGCTCGCCCAGCGCCGCCATCAGCTCCGGCGCCAGCGGCAGTTCGCCAAGCTCCAGCGCCGCCGACAGCTGACTGGCACGACAGATGTGTGCCAGGTCACCCATCACGCCATCGGAGACATCCAGGCCCGCACTGGCCAGCTGGCGCAGTGCGAGGCCCGCCTCCACACGCGGCTCCGGACGCAGATAGGCGGCCAGACACGGGTCCAGCACATCCCGCGTGCCGGACTGCCATGCCTTCAGACCGGCATGCGCCATTCCCGGTGCGCCCGTGATGACCACCAGGTCGCCTTCACGGGCACCATCACGTCGCAGGATGGGACGGGATACGCTATCCGGATGGCCTGCATCCTCCAGCATCAGCGGCAGCTCGCCATGCACGGTGATCGTGATGGAGAGCGGGCCGCGTGTGACATCGCCCCCGACCAGGGCGATGCCATGACGTTCGGCCAGCGCATGGAAGCCGGCAGCGAAGCCATGCAGCCAGTCCTCGTCGACCTCCGGCAGCGTCAAGGCCAGCAACGCCCAGCGCGGCGTCGCCCCCATGGCGGCCAGATCGGAAAGATTGACCGCCAGGGCGCGATGCCCGATCGAGGACGCCGGAGCATCCGGCGGGAAGTGAACGCCCGCCACGGAGGTATCGACACTGATCGCCAGCTGCATGCCATCACCGGCGGCGAGGAGCGCACAGTCGTCACCCGGCCCCAGCAGCACGCCCGGTGCCCCGGACAGATCGCGCTGGAAGTAGCGGGCGATCAACTCGAATTCGCCCGGCATGTCAGCGCAGGCGGGCCTGGGTCACCTCGGCGCTGCGCAGCTTGACTGCCAGCTTGTCGAGGATCCCGTTGACGTACTTGTGACCATCGGTGGCACCGAAGGTCTTGGCCAGCTCGACCCCTTCGTTGATGGCGACACGGTACGGCACTTCCATGCGCTTGGAGAGCTCGTAGGCGCCCAGACGCAGGATGGCCAGCTCGATCTCGTCGAGATCCTGAAGACGACGATCCAGCAGCGGGCTGATGCTGGCATCCAGCTCTTTCTGGAAACGCGGCACGTTGTGCAGCAGCTCATGGAACAGCGCCTGGTCAGCGATGCGCATCACCTCGACCCAGTTCTCGTGCAGCTCGACATCGTCATCGACCTGCTGACCGCGAAACTCGGCTTCGATGGTGGTCATGCTCTTGCCGGTCATCTGCCACTGGTAGATGCCCTGGACCGCCAGCTCACGCGCGGCACGGCGTGCCTGCTGCTGCTTGGACGGTTCACGCTCGGAACGTTGCTGACGTTCGCTCATGCATCACCTCCCATGGCCTTGAGCAGCGAGACCATTTCCATGGCGGCCATCGCGGCTTCAGTGCCCTTGTTGCCGGCCTTGGTGCCCGCACGCTCGATGGCCTGCTCGATGGAGTTGACCGTCAGCACGCCATTGGCCACCGGCGTGTCGAACTCGAGCTGCAGACGAGACAGGGCGGAGTTGCATTCACCGGCGACATATTCAAAGTGCGGCGTGCCACCACGAATCACCGCGCCCAGCGTGATGACGGCGTGCGGCTTGACCTTGGCCAGCACGGCCTTGACGGCCAGCGGGATTTCCCAGGCGCCCGGCACGTGGATCAGGTCGATGTTTTCCTCATCGACGCCGTGGCGTACGAGGGAATCGACCGCGCCTTCCACCAGGCTATCGACGACGTGGTGGTTGAAACGCCCGACGACGATGACGTAACGGCCATCGACATTGGTGAAGGTGCCTTCGAGTTGAGCAATCGGTTGCATGGTCAGTCCACAATGCTAGCGCCCCGGCGAACCGGGGCGGAGATATCAATCATACCGGGAGCGACGACCGCGACTGGTCACCACTCCCGCCATTTGGGTAGTGCCGGGGCCTTATGCACCCACGGTGTCTGTGCCACTGGCCGCGTCATCACTGCCGATCAGCTCGACCACTTCGAGGCCGAAACCGGACAGCGCAGAGAACTTCCACGGCGAGCTGAGCAGACGCATCCGGCCGACGCCGAGATCCCTGAGGATCTGGGCACCGGTACCGGTAGTCAGATAGTTGCCCGCACCATCGGATTCGTTGGTGCGCGGCGTACGACGTCGTCCGAGGAAGACATCGAGACGTTCCTTGTAATCCTGTGAATCACTGCCGGTATCCAGCAGCACCAGCACGCCCGCATCAGCGGCAGCGACCTGTGACAGTGCATCATGGAGCGCCCAGCTGCTGCTGCCCGGCTGACGCAGGGTCAGGAGGTCACGCATCGGGTCCTCCACATGCACACGCACGGTGGTCAAGGCGTCAGGCGTCGGCGTGCCCTTGACCAGCGCCAGATGGTGACGGCCCTGGATGCGATCGCTGAAGCAGTGCAGCGTCAGCTCGCCGAAGGCCGTCTCGACCTGCTCGCTGTCCAGCACTTCCACGGTCTGTTCGTTGTGGATGCGGTATTCGATCAGGTCCGCGATGGTGCCGACCTTGAGATCATGCTCGGCGGCAAAGCGCTCGAGCTCCTCACGACGCGCCATGCTGCCGTCGTCGTTCATGACCTCACAGATCACGCCGGTCGCGCCAAAGCCCGCCATGGAGGCCAGATCACAGGCCGCCTCGGTGTGGCCGGCACGACGCAGCACGCCACCCGGCTCCGCCATCAGCGGGAAGATATGCCCCGGCTGGACGATATCCTGCGGACGGGCGTTGCGGGCGGCAGCCGCCTGCACGGTACGTGCGCGATCAGCAGCGGAGATACCGGTGGTGACGCCTTCGGTGGCTTCGATGGAGAGCGTGAACTTGGTGCCGAAGCCGGAACCGTTGGCCTGCACCATCAAGGGCAGCTGGAGCTGCTCGCAATGCTCACGCGACATCGGCATGCAGATCAAGCCACGCGCATGACGCGCCATGAAGTTGATGTGCTCGGCTGTCACGGCTTCCGCGGCGATGATGATGTCGCCTTCGTTCTCACGATCCTCGTCATCCATGAGGATGACCATCTTGCCCTGCCGGATATCCTCGACGAGTGCTGCGATGCCTGATAGCGCCATGCTTGCTCCACATTTCGGACCGCGCCGACGGTTGCCCGGCCCACGCGTGTTATCAAAAAGTCGGGCGTCAGGGTACCCCGCCACCCGGTTTTGCGCCAGCGCCCCGCGACGCCACTGTCGCCAGACAGCGGCAAGTCCTTGCGCTGGCAGGCAATTTCTCTCAGTCAGTTCAGCCGACAGGCTCGCCGTTGTCGGGCACTGCCGTGATGCGCCAGTCGCGCCCCACGGCACGAATCTCACGGATCTCGACCCGCCGCTGCTGCGCCATGTGCTCGAGTCCGGGCAGGGCCAGCAACGGACGCGCCTCCCCGCCCAGCAGCGTCGGCGCCATGAACAGCTGCATCTCATCCACCAGCCCGGCACTGAGCATGGCACCGGCAAGCACCGCACCGGTCTCCAGCAGGACCTCATTGGCCTGCTCGTGCTCGGCCAGATGGCGCAACAGCGCCTCGAGATCCACACGTCCCTCCGGGCCCGCCGGCAGCGCCAGCACCTCGGCGCCGGCCGCTTCCAACAGTCTGCGCCGTTCTGCCTGAGCCGCTGTCTCATCCGCGACACAGACCACCAGGGTTCTGCCGTCCTGCTCAAGGATTCGCGCCGCCAGTGGCAGGCGCAGATGCGTATCCACCACCACGCGCAACGGCTGACGCGCCACCAGCGCCTCGAGCCCCAGCGGATGCGCCTCCAGCCCCAGCTGCTCGGCGCGCACGTTGAGGCGCGAATCATCGAAGATGACCGACTCGATACCGCTCATCACCACGCTGGAGCGTGCGCGCAGTCGCTGAACGGCGCTGCGCGCTTCCGGGCCGGTGATCCACTGGGATTCACCGGAGGCCATCGCGGTGCGACCGTCCAGACTCATGGCCTGCTTGAGACGCACGAAGGGGCGCCCGCGCTCCATGCGCGACAGGAAGCCGGGATTGAGCGCACGCGCCTCCTGCTCCAGCACGCCCACCGTCACGGCGATGCCAGCGCCCTGAAGCATGGCGATGCCACGCCCGGCCACCTGCGGATTCGGGTCCCGCATGGCGATCACCACCCGCGAGATGCCCGCCGCGATCAAGGCGCGTGAGCATGGTCCGGTTCGCCCGGTGTGCGAGCAGGGCTCCAGCGTCACGTAGGCCACGCAGCCCAGGGCTTGCTCACCGGCGGCGGCCAAGGCGTTGACCTCGGCATGCCCTTCCCCGGCGCGCACATGAAAGCCGGTGGCGATCACCTCGTCAGTGACGGGGTCGACCAGCACGCACCCGACCCTTGGATTGGGATGGGTGGTGTAGCTTCCCAGGCGCGCAAGGCGCAAGGCATGCGCCATGTGGCGAATATCGTGACCAGGCTCCTGGCCGACTGCGGTGTCATGAGAGGTGAGGGACATGCAATACCTATCGGCGTGTGACGACAACATGGACCGCCCCGACAGTCGGACCGCAGGACGGTCGGGCGATGCGCGGATCAGGAGCGGCTGTCTTCCTCGCCGGGCAGGAAACTGGGCTCCTGGGCGAGGCGGTCGATCTCGGCACGGAATTCGTCCAGATCCTGAAACCGGCGATAGACGGAGGCAAAGCGGATATAGGCGACCTGATCCAGCCGCTTGAGCTGCTGCATCACTTCGTCACCGATCCGGCGCGCCTCGATCTCACGCTCCCCCGTGGCGCGCAGACGCTGACGGATACGCTCGACAGCCGCCTCGATCAGCTCCGAGGAGACAGGACGCTTCTCCAGCGCGCGCAACATGCCTGCCCGCAGCTTGTGCTCATCGAAGCTCTCCCGGGAACCGTCACCCTTGACCACTCGCGGCATGACCAGCTCTGCCGTCTCGTAGGTCGTGAAACGCTCGCCGCAGGCCGCGCACTGGCGACGACGACGCACCTGGTCACCCTCGACCACCAGCCGGGAATCCGTGACCTTGGTTTCATGAGTTCCACAGAAGGGACAGTGCATTGTTGGGAGCCTGCTTGAGTGCGAGGTGGCGGCGTTGCGTACTTCGGCCTCCGGTACTGCCGAGCAGCGTCGGGCCACGGCAGCACAGCCGAAAGACATGGAATGGGCGCCATTGTAACCGTTAAGACTCGTGCACGGGAGCCTATGTCAGTCAGATCCTATCTGCGTTAGCCTTGAGGAGCGGAAGAGGAATCCGCATAGACTCCCGAGAACCGAGGCCGGCGAGAAACTCCCACAAGGATGCTCGCCACATGAGTGAATGATCTTCACGACCAAGTGCTTACTAATGACGCAAGGAGACGCGACATGGGAATCATCGCCTGGATCATCTTCGGACTGATCGCCGGCATCATCGCCAAGGTCATCATGCCCGGCAAGGACCCCGGTGGCATCATCGTCACCAGCATCATCGGCATCCTGGGTGCCGTGGTAGGGGGATGGATCGGCACGCAGCTCGGCTTCGGAGATGTCACCGGCTTCAATCTGGCAAGCTTCGTCATCGCCGTGCTCGGTGCCATCATCCTGCTGATCCTGTATCGAGTCGTTCGCAGGTAGCCCGCGACCCGCTCGCAGGCACTTCGCAGGCACTTCGCGAGCACTTCGCAAGCAGTGCGGGTGAGCCTGATCGGCTCTATGGCCTGACAGGAGCTGATCACATGGCTTTCCCCGCCGGTTTCACCCGCCATGACTCGACGACGGCCAGCCTGCACCAGTGGGCTGGCCGTCGTCTTGCATGGTCAAGTCACATGCACTGATGACTTCGAGGACCGCTCATGCCCGACATGCCACCTCCCGATCCTTCCACCTCTTCCTCACACGCCGCTCGACCGGGCCCACGCTCCCTGTCACACCCGCTCTCGAACGATGCCTTCGCCCGCCACGCCGAGACGCTGCTGGCGGTGATCTATCCCGAGCGCAAGGATGAGGTGCTGCGGCGTCTCGAGACACTGATGGAGCTGCATCGTTCGCGTCTTGCCCCCCGGGTTCCCGAGGGCGAACCGCTGTGGAGCGAACGTGATCAGTGGCTGATCACCTACGGCGACAGCGTGCAACAGGAAGGCGAGGCCCCGCTGGCCACCCTGAATGACTTCCTCGCGAGCCGTCTGGGTGACTGCCTCTCCGGGGTGCACGTCCTGCCCTTCTTCCCCTGGAGCAGCGACGACGGCTTCAGCGTCATCCACTACCGTGAGGTCAATCCGGCCCTCGGCGACTGGCAGGACATCCAGCGTCTGAGCGAGCAACGTGACCTGATGGCGGACCTCGTCATCAACCACTGCTCGCGGGAATCGCTGTGGTTCGCCGATTATCTGGCCGGCGTGCAACCCGGCCGCGATTACTTCATCGAGATGGACCCGGAAACGGACGTCTCCAGCGTGGTGCGACCACGCCCCTCGGCCCTGCTCACGCCGGTGCATACCCGTCGTGGCCTGCGTCATCTGTGGGCAACCTTCTCGGATGACCAGATCGACCTCAACTTCGCCAATCCCGACGTCCTGCTGGAGTTCATCGGTATCCTGCTCTATTACCTCGAGCAGGGCGCGCGCATGATCCGCCTCGATGCCGTGGCCTTCCTGTGGAAGCGTCTGGGCACCTCCTGCGTGCATCTGCCGGAGACGCATGCCGTGGTCCGCCTGCTGCGCGCCATCGTGGATCATCTGGCCCCCGGCAGCCTGCTGATCACGGAAACCAACGTGCCCCACGCCGAGAACATGTCGTATTTCGGCCTCGACCGCCTTTCCGAGCAGGACCTGACCTCCCTCGAGGGCAGCGCCCAGGCCGATGAAGCCCACATGATCTATCAGTTCACGCTGCCGCCGCTGACTCTGCATACCCTGACCTCCGGGGATGCCAGTGCGCTGACCGAATGGGCCGCCAGCCTGCCCTCTCTGCCGGCGGGATGCAGCTACTTCAACTTCACGGCCAGCCACGATGGCATCGGCGTGCGTGCGCTGGAAGGCCTGCTGCCGGACCATGAGCGCGATACCCTCGTGCGACTGGTGCACGACTTCGGTGGCTACGTCAGCATGCGCGCCAATCCGGGGCGCGCCGACACTCCCTATGAGCTGAACATCAGCTATTTCGATGCCCTCAAGGGCACGCGGCGTGGACGGGACCCGTGGCAGATCGAGCGCTTCATCGCCAGTCAGACCCTGATGCTGAGCCTGCAGGGCATTCCCGGCCTCTATCTTCATTCACTGACCGCCACCCCCAATCACCAGGAAGGGGTCGAACGCGACGGGCATCTGCGCGCCATCAACCGCCGCAAGTGGCAGCGCGATGAACTGGAAGCCCTGCTGTCCAGCCCCAACACCGCGACCCATGAGGTCTTCCATGCCTTGAAGCGCCGCATGGCACTGCGCCGCGAGGAGCCATGCTTCCACCCCGATGCCCATCAGCAGGTGTTCGACCTGGGGCCGGACTTCTTCGTCTTCGAGCGCGTCACCCACGAGGGACGTCGCCTGCTGTTCGCCCTCAATGTCACCGACCAGCCGCGTGTGCTGCCCTTGCCGGAAAGCTGGCAGGGCCTCGCGTTGACCGACCACCTGTGTCATGACAAGGCCTTCGACCCCGCCATGGCGCGCCGCCCCTATCAGGCCGCCTGGCTGATGGAGCAGTCGGTGCGCCCACCGGCCATCGAGGTCGTCTGACCTGACGACGTGCCTGCCAACGACAACGGGGCTGCCAGTGGCAGCCCCGTTGTCGTTTTACCTTCCCGTGTCTGCCGCAACGTGCGTGACCCATGAAAGCGGTTGGTGAAAGGTGTCGTTACTGGTTGTCCAGCTCCACCGCTTCATGCATGCGCTCGAGCAGGTCCGGCACCGCGGACTGCACCCGATTCCAGCTCGGAATGAAGGGCTTGTCACGCGGGTTGTCGAGGAAGGCGCTGCCGGCATCCATGATGTTGGCGGCGAACAGCTCCACTGCCGCTTCCTCGCTGTGACGATCCACCGTCAGGCCATTCATGACGGCGTCGTTGTAATAGGTCTCGATCAGATCCAGCGCGATGCGATAGTAGGTCGCCTTGATGGTGCGGAAAGTCTCGCCATGGATCTCGACCCCCAGCGTCGCCAGCTTGCGATACATGGCCTTGGCGATATCCAGACTCATGCGATTGAGGCCGCCCAGCGCATCTTCCTCGGACAGCGGCTGATGCTTGTGATCATAGGCATCGGCGATGTCCACCTGGCACAGACGCTTGGTGGAATAGTTGCGATGCACCTCGGACAGCACGCCGATCTCCAGCCCCCAGTCGCTGGGGATGCGAATGTCCGCCAGCACGTCGGTGCGCATCGAGAACTCACCGGACAGCGGATAACGATAGCTGTCGAGATAATCCAGATACGGCAGCGGGCCATAGACCTTCTTGAGCGCACGGATCAACGGCGTGACCATCAGACGTGCCACGCGACCATTGAGCTTGCCCTGGGCGATGCGCGAATAGTAGCCCTTGCAGAATTCGTAGTTGAACTGCGGATGGGCGACCGGGTAGATCAGACGCGCCAGCAGGCCGCGATCATAGGTGACGATATCGCAGTCATGCAGTGCCACCGCCTCGGCGATGCCTGATGACTGCACGTAACCGGAGCAATACCAGACGTTGCGCCCCTTGCCGGCCTCCATCGGTGCCAGACCATGCTCGGTCAGCTCTTCATCCAGTGCACGCAGGCGCGGCCCGTCGTTCCACAGGATACGGTGATGCTGTGGCAGGTGAGAGAAGAACTCCTTGGCATGCTCGAACTGGTCGCGGTCGGCACGATCCAGCCCGATCACGATCTCGCTGAGATACGGCACCTGCGCCAGCTCATCGACGATGTGCTTGAGCGCGGGGCCTTCCAGCTCGGAATACAGCGAGGGCAGAATCAGGCTCATCGGCCGCTTGCGGGAGAAGCGCATCAGATCCGCTTCAAGGTCCTCCACCGGACGGTCGGTCAGGTTATGGAAGTTGGTGATGATGCCATTCTGGTAAAAATCGCTCATGTCAGCTCCTTGTCATACCGAAGACACGCATCAGGCAGGCGTCAGGCGCGCAGGCCTCTGGATGTCCATTCTTCCGGCTGGCCATTGGCCAGCCAGTGACGTAATCCCTCGACCCATCCCTGCGGCCCGGGGTGATTGGCGCGAAAACAGCGGCGTTCATCCGCCAGTAGCGGATACTCGGCAAGCTCCCGATCGCGCTGTGAGGTATCACCGACGCTGGGGATCAGGACAGCGTTGTCGACCGCGGCCAGCAATGGCAGATCATTGGCGCCATCACCGAAGCCCAGTGTCCAGGGACGCACCCGCTCACAGAGCCGGTAGCGCGCGATCAGATAGCGCGCCGCCACCCCCTTGTCAGTGTCGCCCGTCACATGATGGAAACGCCCGCCCCGCGTCAGCTTGAGGCCATGGCTGGCCAGGCGCGTGCGGAACTCCTCGAGGCGCTCCGGCGCGTCCTGCCATACCAGCGGTTCACTGGCATCACGCTCCCCCGCCAGCGCCGCATCCGCCTCTCCCAGCCCCGTCAGCTCGCTGATTCTTGCCACCGACATCGCGGCAAAGCCTTCAAAGGCGAATTCCTCGCTCAGTCCCTCCAGCACCTCGAGAATCGCGCGGCGCGGCATGGCCACCGCGATACGGCACAGGCCGTGCGCATCCGGGGCACTGGCCTCCTCCAGTGGATAGGCACTGAGCCAGGAGGCCGGCAGCGCCACGACGCCTCCGTTCTCGGCGATCCAGGGCTGACCCGCCAGCCCCAGCGAGCGCATCAAGGGCGTGAGTTCAGCCGCGGTCTTGGAGGTATTGGGCACGACCCAGGCGCCGCGAGCACGCAGGCGGGTCAGCCAGCTGCGCGCCGGACCCGGCGAGTAATCGTGATGGTCCAGCAGCGAGCCATCCAGGTCGGTCAGCAACAACAGCGGTGCTTGAGTCTCTGACATGTGAACTCTCCTCATGAAGTGCTGCAGCGTGCCAGGCATCCCCGCGGTGCGGTCTCGTTGCGCCAGGCAAGCCTGCCAAGAGCATTGCAGGGAATGTGCCAAGATGGTGCAGTCGCAATGACAGTCTGGCCTCTCAACTCTCAACTCTGATTCACCGCCGGCTTGCTTGCACCAACAATGAGCACAAATCCCCTGATGCATGTCGCGTCGCCACATTGCAGCGCAAACCTGTCGTCACGAACGACGACGCCCTCGCATCTGCGAGGGCGTCGAGTCTTCGGCCATCAGCAACATCTGTTGAGACTAGACCAGCCACAGTGACAGTTGCGGCCACAGCAGCAACATCGCCAGCACGCACAGCTGGATGGCGATGAACGGCAGCAGCGAGACGAAGATATCCTTGAGACTGATGCCTTCCGGTGCCACGCCTTTCAGATAGAAGGCGGCAGGCCCGAAGGGAGGCGACAGGAAGGACACCTGCATGTTGACCGCGAACAGCACGCCGAACCATACCGGGTCATAGCCGAGCTGAACGATGATCGGCACGAAGATCGGCAGGGTCAGCATCGCGATGCCGATCCAGTCGAGGAACAGCCCCAGCAGCAGCAGGATCGCCATCATCACCATGATGATCGCCAGCGGCGGGATATCGAGGCCGAGAATCATGCTCGACACGAAGCGGTTGCCGCCCATCAGGTTGTAGACCCCGACCAGCGCCGCCGCCCCGATACCGATCCAGATGATCATGCCGCAGGTGTTCATGGTCTGGGACAGCGCACGCTGCATCAGGGTGATGGAGAATTCACCCCGCAGCATCACCGCCACCAGCACGCCGAAGCTGCCCATCGCCGCTGCCTCCGTCACCGAGGCCACCCCACCATAGATGGAACCCAGCACCAGTCCCGCGATGATCGCCGGCACGCCGACGGCCTTGAGCAGCTCACGCTTGCTCTGGAAGCTGGCACGCCGTTCCTCCTCGGGCATCACCGGCCCCAGCGCGGGATTGCGCAGGCAGCGGATCAGCACATAGAGGATATAGCTTGCCATCAGCACGATGGCCGGGGTGATCGCCGCGGTGAACAGATCGGCAATCGACTGGTTGGCGATCAGGCCATAGATGATCAGCACGATGGAGGGCGGCATCATGGTGCCCAGCGAGCCCCCGGCACACACCACGCCGATGGCGATGTGCTTGTCATAGCCGAGCCGGAGCATCTGCGGCAGCGCCAGAATCCCCAGCAGCACGATCTCGCCGCCGATGATGCCGGACATCGCCGCCAGGAAGAACGCCACCACGATGGTCTGGATCGCCACACCACCCGGCAGGCGACCTGCCATCACGCGCATGGCATTGAACAGGTCCTTGGCGATCCCCGAGCGATCCAGCAGCGAGGCCATCAACACGAACATCGGCACCGCCACCAGCGAATACTCGGTGACGAAGCCATAGACACGACTGGTGACCAGCGGCAGCGCCATCGGGCCGAACCAGCCGAAGGTGTAGGCCAGCGCGACCAGGCCGGTGACGAAGGCCAGCGGCAGGCCGGTGACCAGCAGCGCGAAGATGCCGCCGACCAGCAGCATGGTAGCCGTTGCGATATCCATCAGCGCTGCTCCTTGTCTGACGTGGTACGCGTCTCTTGTGCCGTGTGGGCAGCAGCGTCACTTTCCCCTTCGGGCGGACGGGGAGAGAAGAAGGTCTGGTAGAGATGCCACAGCGCCTGCAGGGTCATCACCGCCAGCGCGAACAGGATCACGCCCTTGGTCAGCGCCGGAAACGGCGGATTCCATGAGGTGCCGGAGCGCTCCAGCTGCCATTCGCCCAGCGGGCTGTGCGAGGCGCGCCAGAACATCACCCAGCCTGCGTAACTCATCGCCATGCAGAACACGAGCGTCATCACGTCATTGAAGCAGTCCAGCACGTAGCGAAAGCGCGTGCCGACCAGGTCGTAGAGCACACGCACGCGAATATGGCGGTTGTTGGCCAGCGCCGCCGGCCCGCCCAGCGCGAAGCTGGTCGCGACCAGAAAGATCACCGTCTCGTGGACCCAGGAGGTCGGCGAGTCGAGGCCATAGCGCATCACCACCTCGAACACGCTGATCGCCATCGCCAGCAATACCAGCCACGCCGCGGCGCGCGTGCCCTTGCCGACCAGTCGGTCCAGCGGCGTGCGCGTGCCCAGATTCGGGTCGTGGTCATCCGACGCCTCCGGCAGGCCCGGCGACGCCACATCATGTTCTGCCATATCGAATTCCTTGCTAACTGGCTTGCTCAAGGAGGATCGGCGCGCCCAGTGAGCACGCCGATCATCATCTCCCGCGTCTTTCCTGATCGTCTTGATCCTGTCGACGTCTCGCCCCGGCGACTCTTGTCACGCGGCCGATGACAGCGAGTGGACGCTTACATCAGGTTGCGGTCGGTGAGGAAGGTGACCACGGACTCGTAGACCTTGCCGGTCAGCTCGTTCTTCTCGGCCCATACCTTCCATTCCTGCTGGGCGATGCGACGGAACTTGGCGCGCTCTTCCGGCGCCATGTCGATCACCTCGATATCCGGATTGGCTCGCGCTGCGCTCACCGCCTTGAGGTCACGTGCCTTGAGGGTGAAGACCATGTCGTAGGCCATCGAGTCAGTCGCGGTCTCCATGATCGCCTTGAGATCCGCCGGCAGGCCGTCCCAGATGTCCTTGTTCATCGACACCGCCACCATCGGCAGCGAGTGGAAGCCTGGATAGGACGGGTACTTGGCGAAGCTGTGCAGGCCCTGGTCATCATTGGTGGCGAACACGGTGTAATCCGCCGCGTCGATCACGCCCTTCTCGAGACCGGTGTAGACCTCGGAGCCCGGCAGGTTGACGGGGGCTGCACCGGCCTTCTGGAAGATGTTGTAGACCATGCCTTCCGGCGCACGCACCTTGAGGCCCTTGAGGTCATCGACGGTACGCACCGGCTTCTTGGAGACGAAGGACTCAAGCCCGGTGGCGCCTGCGCCGATCAGATGCACGCCGTAGGGCTCGACCAGCTCGTTGTAGAGCGCCTCACCACCGCCGTGCTGCATGTACTCGAGATATTCCAGCGGATCCCCCCAGGCACCCACCAGGTTGCCCAGCATGCCGAAGGCCGGATTCTGGCCCGAGAAGTAGGACGGGTCCGTCAGGTGGCCCTGCAGGATGCCGGCGCTGACGGCGTCCAGCGTCTGGTTGGCCTGTACCACGGCATTGACCGGCAGGATCTCGATGGCGATGCGCCCATCCGACATGGTCTTGATGTTCTCGGCCCAGGCCTTCTTGACCTCGAACTGCGGCTCACCGGCCGTTTCCGAGGTCTGGAAGGTCCATTCGTACTCGGCCGCCCAGCTGGGCGCGGCCATCGCACTGGCGGCCAGCGCCGTGGAAAGGGCAAGCGCCTTGAGCGCGAAACGCCCGGAGGCGAGGGACGGACGGTGGGACGTGGTGGAATGCGGCATGGTGGAACTCCTGGCGTGTTGTTATGACGTGTTATGACGTTCTTTGGCGGAGGGAAGACGTGCAGACACTTCCCGGCGTGGCGACGCCCAGGGCGCGGGTCACTCTCTTGACAGGGGGGCGGAGAGACTGGGCAGCTGACCGAAACGACGTAGCAGCTCCAGCGGCTCCTGGGCGCGCCCGACACCGTGCGGCCCATCGGCCACCTCGGGCATGGCGAGCCCGAGATCGCGCCCGGTGCGATCCAGCACATGCAGGGTTGCGGCATGGGCCGCCTCCGGCTGGCGCAGACGAATCGCCTCCATCACCGCACGATGGCGACCGAGACTGTCGCCCAGCTCCGAGGCGTTGTGGTTGGAGGTCGCCACCAGCAGGCTGATCGAGGGCTTGAGCACATGGCCGAGCTGCGCCCAGATGACGTTGTGGGTCGCGGCGAAGATGGCGTCATGGAAGGCGATATCGGCACGATCGAATTCTTCCATGGCGCTGCCGCCATGCACCGCTGCCGCCATGCCGTCGTAGGCCTGCTCGATGGCGGACAGGTCCTGGGCGGTGGCCTCGGTGGCCGCCAGTGCGGCAACGAAGGGTTCGATGGAAATGCGGAAGGCGTAGATATCCCGTGCCAGCTGCGGATGCGGCATCGCATAGCGTGTCATCCAGCCGGTGACGCGTGGGTCGAGCAGATGCCACTCGCTGAGCGGATTGACGCGCGTGCCCTGCCCGGTGGTGCGGGTCAGGATGCCGGCATTGACCAGACTCTGGATCGCGGTGCGTACGGTGGCACGGCTCTGGGCGTGCTGATCGCAGAGATCCAGCTCACGAGGGATCAGATTGCCCGGCGGATAACGATTCTCGAAGATGGCCTGCGCCAGCCATTCCGCCACATCGACACGGGCGGTGGTCGACGATTCACTGGCGGTCGCTGACGTTGGGGATGACGTGCTGGCGCGCGGGTGGCCGCCTGCAGCACTCCTGGGTGGCGTGGGCATGATCGAACGTTCCTTGATGGCGTGGCGCGTCAATTGTGGCTCGCTCACCTCCCTCGCAGGATGGGTCGCGGTGCGCTCTTGTCCGTCAAGGAATAGCCCATGTCAGACATGCCAACAAGACACCTTAGACCAAGGGTGAGACCCGACTTTGGTCACACCTTTACGCAACTCCATGTTGCGCAAGGATTATTCAACTTCACCAGACTTCGCGCCATCTTCGCTCATGTCGCGAACCGGACACGACCGATCATCACCGTTCGCTCGGCGCCGCTGTCGGCCACCACCGTTCTCACCGCGGCCTCGCCTGCCGCGCCGAAGCTTGCCGAGAGCTCGATCTGACTGACCCCCTGGGCGATCAGCTCACTGACCAGGCGCTCGGCCGCCTTGAGCGAGCCCAGTGTGGCGACGGAGAGTCGCATCTCCCCGCTCCCCTGGCTGCTCAGCGAGGTATTGCCACTGTGCTCGACCAGAATCAGGAAGGCATGGTGCATAACGTCGTGCGTCTTCACGGCCATGACAGTCTCCTCACCACGAGATGGATCACGCATCAAGAAGCCTAGCGTGTCCCCGCGAGCATCAGGACTGATCTTTCTGAGCGCTTGTGGACCACGGATCAACGACATGTCGCCCCGTCTGGACGTGAGCCGGGCACAAAAAAACGCCTGCCGCTTTCGCGACAGGCGTTCTCGAGCACCTCACTCCGAACCGGTGGCCAGCTCCCTCATGATGCGAACATCATGTGTCGGCGAGCGCCATCCGTCAGGTACTCAGGCGTAGACCGGCAGACGTGCACAGACCTCGGAGACCTTGGCCTGTACCTCGGCTTCGGCAGCGGCGGAATCGCCGGCGACCATCGCCTCGAGGATGTCGCAGATCCAGCCCGCCAGATCCAGACACTCCTGCTCCTTGAAGCCGCGCGTGGTGACGGCCGGGGTGCCGATACGCAGACCGGAGGTGACGAACGGCGACTGCGGGTCACCCGGCACGGCATTCTTGTTGACGGTGATGTGGGCACGGCCCAGTGCGGCGTCAGCGTCCTTGCCGGTCAGGCCCTGCTTGACCAGTGACAGCAGGAACAGGTGGTCTTCGGTGCCGCCGGAGACGACTTCGAAGCCACGCTCCAGGAACACGGATGCCATGGCCTGGGCGTTCTTGACGACCTGCTGCTGGTAGGTCTTGAAGGACGGATCCATCGCTTCCTTGAAGCAGATCGCCTTGGCCGCGATGACGTGCATCAGCGGACCACCCTGGCCACCCGGGAAGACGGCGGAGTTCAGTTTCTTCTCGATGTCGGCATTGCCTTCGGCAGACAGGATCAGGCCGCCACGCGGACCACGCAGGGTCTTGTGCGTGGTGGTGGTGACGACGTGGGCGTGGGGCAGCGGGCTCGGGTAGACACCGGCGGCGACCAGACCGGCCACGTGGGCCATGTCAACCAGCAGGTAGGCACCGACTTCGTCGGCGATCTTGCGGAACTCGGCCCAGTCGATGATCTGGGAGTAGGCGGAGAAGCCGGCGATGATCATCTTCGGCTTGTGCTCACGCGCCAGACGCGCGACTTCGGTGTAGTCGATCAGGCCGTTCTCGCCCAGACCGTACTGCACGGCGTTGTAGTGCTTGCCGGAGAAGTTCGGACGTGCACCGTGAGTCAGGTGACCACCCGCGTCCAGGCTCATGCCCAGAATGGTGTCGCCCGGCGAGACCAGCGCCTGGAAGACGGCACTGTTGGCCTGGGAACCGGCGTGCGGCTGAACGTTGGCGTAGGTGGCACCGAACAGTTCGCAGGCACGATCGATGGCCAGCTGCTCGACCTTGTCGACGAACTCGCAACCGCCGTAGTAACGCTTGCCCGGGTAGCCTTCCGCGTACTTGTTGGTCAGCTGGGAGCCTTGCGCCTGCATGACGCGGGGGCTGGCGTAGTTCTCGGAGGCGATCAGCTCGATGTGAGCTTCCTGGCGAACGACTTCGTCGTCCATGGCGCTCAGGAGCGCATCATCAAAACCGGCAATCTGCATGTCACGGGTGAACATCGGGTGTCCTCGCCTGAAGGGTGATGACGACAGCGAATTCCGGCGCGGCCGGATCGCCATCTAGGGGTAAGATCAGGACCAGCATGATACCTCAGCCGGCGGTCCGATTCACATGAATCAGCATCATTGTTAACGCAAGATGGCCTCACGATCGACACGACGATCCCGAGGCCATCCTGCGGCGGCGTCATGCACTGCGCTGACGCTGCCTTTCCATGCTCACTGCAGGGCGCGCAGCCCCGCCATGGGCGGCTGGCGGCGCACTTCCCGCGACAGCCAGAAGCCCAGCCCGCCGACCAGCACAGCACCGATCAGCGGCAGGCCGAGCCACAGCCACGGATGCAGCACCATCGGCAGGCCCAGCCAGCCGGAATAGAGCCCGACCGCCGCGCCTTCCGCCAGCATCGCGCCCAGCAGACCGCTCAATGCCCCCAGCAGCACGAACTCGGCAGCCTGCAGACGGGCCAGCAGGCTCTGCCCGGCACCGAATACCTTGTAGAGCGCGCCTTCGTGTTCTCGTGCGGGGCGGCTGGCCACCAGGGCCGCGTAGAGCACACTGGCACCGGCCAGCAGTACCAGACCGAGAATCAGCTCGACGGCCCGCGAGACCTGGGCGATCAGCTCCTGCACCCGCGTGAGAATCGCGTCGATGTTGATCAGGGACACGCTGGGGTAATCGCGCACCAGCGGTGCCAGCGCTCCCTCATCCTCGAGATGAAACGCCGTCATGTAGCTGTGGGCGAAGCTCTCGAGCGCCCCGGGCGGGAAGATGACATAGAAGTTGGGCATGAAGCTGTCCCAGTCCACATGGCGCAGATTGACCACCTGCGCCTTGAGGGTCTCGCTGCCGATGGTGAACGACAGGCTATCGCCGATGGACAGTCCCATGCGCTGCGCCAGGTCTTCCTCCATCGAGACCGGCACCCCCTGCGCCTCGGCGATGGCCTGACGGCGCGAGGGTTCGGCATCCGCGAAGTCCTCGAGCGGCGCCCAGTCACCTGCCGTCACGCGGTTGTGATCAGGCAGATCACGATGCCAGGTGAGATTGAGCTCACGCTGGGGCACGCCGCGTGAGGATTCAGCCTCCCCGGTGCCTTCCTGCATGCCACCGGCCGCCTGTTCCGTGTCCGGCTGACGTTCACGGGTAGCGGCATTTTCCAGCGCCCGCTGCTGTGAGCGACCCAGCAGGGATTCGCCTTTCAGGGCGGTGATGCGCCCCCGCACCATCGGATAGAGCTCACTCAGGCCGTCTTGGGGCGACTCCGCCCCTTGCGCCTCCACGATGGCCGACAGCTCCTCGCCGAAGGCCTGCTGCTGGCCCGGCTGGATGTTGATGGCGAAGTGGTTGGGGGCATTGGCCGGAATCTGCGCCTGCCAGCGGCTGATCAGATCACCACGCACCAGCGCGATCAGTGCCACGGCCGCGAAGGTGACGGCGAAGGCCACCAGCTGACCGAGACTGGCGCCGCGACGCCGCGCCAGCAACCCGCCCGCCAGACGGACCGGCCGACTCCAGCCGCCCTGTCCCCGCGTACGCGCCACCACCTTGACCATCAGTGACAGCAGCAGCTGCCCCACCACCAGCAACAGACCCAGCCCGATGACGCCGCCGACCAGCAACCCGGCCGCCAGCATGAGATCGCCCGAGTAGAGCCACATCAGGGCGCCGAACACCAGACTGGCCATCGCCACCACCACCCAGGCCGAGGCCGGCAGCGGGGCCAGTTCACGCCGCAGCACCTTGAGCGCACTGACCTGACGCAGGCGCAGCAGCATCGGACCGGCGAAGCCGGCCAGCACCGCCAGTGCCGTCAAGATCCCCAATGCCAGCGGCAAGGGGCCCGGCGCCGGCAGCTCCAGCGGCAGGAAGCGCTCCAGCAGTGCCACCAGCCCCATCTGCCCCAGCAGCCCGAACACGGCCCCCAGGGTGCTGGCCAGCAGCGCCAGCCAGCCAAGCTGAGCGGCAAACAACCGTGACAGCTGACGCTGGGAAGCCCCGAAGCAGCGCCATAGCGCGGCACTGTCCAGATGGCGTTCCACATAGCGGCGCGTCGACATCGCCACCGCGACCCCGGCCAGCAGCACCGCCACCAGCCCGGCCAGACTCAGATACTTGTCGGCACGCTCCAGTGAGCGCCCCAGTCGCGGGCGATCCTCGCGCACGTCCTTGAGGCGCACCTCGGCATTGTCGGCACTGGCCAGCAGCGGCGCGATAGCATCGCGCGCCTGCTGCACCGCCGCCGGATCGCCAGCGGCCAGCAGGCGATATTCCATGCGTGAACCGGGCTGGATCAGACCGGTCGCCTCGAGATCCGCCATGTTGAACATCAGGCGCGGGCTGAATTCGGAGAAACCGCCCTGCTGGTCCGGCTCACGAGTGATCAGGCCGCTCAGGGTCAGGGTCTTGCGTCCCACGGTGAGGGTATCCCCCGGCGACACTCCCAGCGCCGTGGCCAGGCGTGGCACCAGCCAGGCCTCCCCGGGTGGCGGGATGGCGGGGCGCGTGGCGGCTCTCTCGCCATCAGCCGACCCGCCGTCGGCAGGCTTGCCGTCCGCCCCCGCGATTCGGGTCTCGGGCGTATCGGAGGCAAGCTCGACCTGCCCCATAAGCGGATACCCCGGCGAGACTGCCTTGAGGCTCGAGAGCACGAAGCTGTCGCCATGCGAGGCCATCGAGACCATGCCCAGCTGCGGCGACATCTCGAGCCCGGCCTCCTCGAAGGCCTGCCGGAAACGCGGGTCCAGTGGGTTGCTGGACTCCAGCACCAGATCTCCCCCCAGCAGCTGTCCCGCCTGGCGCGTGAGACCACGATCCAGACGATCCAGAAAGAAGCCGATCATGGTGGTCGCGGCCACCGCCAGCATCAACGCCAGAAACAGTGCCCGCACATCACTGGCACGCAGGTCCCGCAGCAGGCCACGCAACGCAAGCGGCAGACGCATGGCGCCCCCGCGCGGCGATCGCGCGTCAGATGTCATGCTGGCATCAGTCATGCTGCCCTCCTTGCGGTGTGGCCACCGCAGGTGCCGTGGCATCGTCCCGCCATTCGACCAGCTTGCCGGCTTCCAGCGTCAGACAGCGATCACAGCGTCTGGCCAGGGTCAGATCATGGGTGACCAGAATCAGCGTGGTGCCGCGCTCACGGTTGAGGGTGAACAGCAGCTCCGCGATGCGATCACCGGTAGCGGTATCCAGATTGCCGGTGGGCTCATCGGCGAACACCAGCCCCGGTCCCGCCACGAAGGCGCGGGCGATGGCCACCCGCTGCTGCTCGCCGCCAGACAGATGACGCGGCAGGTGATCAAGACGCTCCGCCAGCCCCACTCGCGCCAGCCAGTCACGTGCCCTGGCCTCGATATCGCCCCGGGGCGCCAGCTCCAGCGGCATCAGCACGTTCTCCAGCGCCGTCAGGGTCGGCAGCAGCTGGAAGTTCTGGAACACGAAGCCCACCTGCCCCGCGCGCAGCGCCGCACGCCCGTCTTCATCCAATCCGGCAAGCGAGGTGCCGAACAGGCGAATATCGCCTTGGGTCGGACTGTCCAGCCCCGCCAGCAACCCCAGCAGCGTGGATTTTCCGGACCCACTGGCCCCGATGATCGCCACGCTCTCGCCGGCTGCCACGGCAAGCTCTAGGTCTTCAAGAATGGTCAACTGGCCGTCACCGCTGGCGACACGCTGGGTCAGACCCGTGACATTGAGGACTGCCGTCGGCGCCTGCGGATTCGCTGCTGACGGTGCCGCGACTGACGCTTGATCCGACGCAAAGGGGGCGTCGTTAATGGAGGCGTTATGTGACATCGTGTCTGCTCGCTTATGGTTGTGAACGGGATGGCCATGAACGCCAGTCCCCGAAACGGATGTGAAACGTGTGCAGATGATGGAGATGAGGAATGCAGAGATGGCTGGTGAATCGCCGTGAAACGCAACGTCTGTCCCGAGTCGCCGAACCGCGCGTCACGCGCAAGACTGCCGGACTCACGCGGCTGCGCAATGCGCTTGCCAGTACGGCACTGACCCTTGTGGCCGTGCTGGCGCCTCAGGTGGCGCTGGCAGAGGCGCCGGCTCCCTGGCTGGTGGTCGGCGACTCCCTCTCGGCCGGCTACGGCATCGACAGCAGCCGGGGTTGGGTCGCGTTGCTCGACGAGCGCCTCGAGGACACCCTGGGCAACGATGCGCCGGAGGTCATCAATGCCAGCATCAGCGGCGATACCACCGAAGGCGGCCTGAATCGCCTGCCGGCACTGCTCGACCGACACGACCCTTCGCTGGTAATGATCGAACTGGGCGGCAACGATGGCCTGCGCGGCCTTCCACCTGCGCGCATGCAATCCAATCTGGCCAGCATGATCGATGCCGTGGAAGATGCCGGCGCCCAGCCCGTGCTGCTGGGGATCGAGATCCCGCCCAACTATGGCCCGGCCTATACCGACGCCTTCCGCCAGGTCTATCGGGCGCTGGCCGACGAATACTCCGTGCCGTTGGTGCCCTTCATTCTCGAGGGCATCGCCACGGCGCCGGCCGGCCAGAAACTGATGCAACAGGACCGTATCCACCCGACGGCCAAGGCCCAGCCGATGTTACTGGACAACATCTGGCCGACGCTCGAGCCGCTCGCGCTACCTGCCACACAATGACCCTGCACGTGTCTACCTTGCCTGAACATGACATGGGGCATCCCGGTCAGAATCAAAGGTGACGGTGGTTTCCCGAAGGGCGTGTCCTCTCGATGCGCCCTCTCGATACGTCCTCCCGACAAGCCCTCTTGTCATGCCCTGCCGCCACGCTTTTCATCACGCTCGTCCATCGTGCCCCGCCCGGGGCGCTTCGCCCTTCAGAGCACTGAGGATTCCACCATGAGCCAGTCCCGCAAGGCAGCCCCCGGCAAGTCAGCCCCCACAGCGACACCCGCGCATGCGGCAACCGGGCAGCCCCCGCCGGCCCCCGAGACTCCTCACATGACGCTCGGGCCGGTCTCCAGCGACGCCTACCCTTACGACAAGCGGCTCAAGCGCAAGGTCTACGAGGCCGAGAAGCGGGCCCTGCAGATCGAGCTGCTCAAGGTCCAGCATTGGCTGCGTGACAGTGGCGAGCGGCTTGCCATCGTGTTCGAAGGGCGTGACGCCGCCGGCAAGGGCGGCACCATCAAGCGCTTCATGGAATATCTCAACCCGCGTTTCGCGCGCATCGTGGCACTGGACAAGCCCAACGAGACGGAGAAGGGACAGTGGTACTTCCAGCGCTACGTCTCGCGCTTTCCCACCAGTGGTGAAGTCGTGCTGTTCGATCGCAGCTGGTACAACCGTGCAGGAGTCGAGGCGGTGATGGGCTTCGCCAGCCCTGACGAAGTCGAGCGTTTTCTCATCCAGGTGCCACAGCAGGAGCGCCTGTGGGTCGAGGATGGCCTGCATCTGGTCAAGCTCTATTTCTCGGTCTCCCGGGAAGAGCAGTCCAATCGTTTCGCCAAGCGCGCCGCCGACCCGCTGACGCGCTGGAAACTGTCACCGATGGACGCCGTGGCCCAGGAGAAGTGGGACGACTACACCACCGCAGCCGAGGCGATGTTCGCGCGTACCCACAGTCGCCACGCGCCCTGGACGCTGATTCGCTCCGATGACAAGCGTCGTGCTCGCATCGGCGCGCTGCGCCATGTGCTCAGCCAGCTCGACTACCCCGGCAAGGACACACGGCTGATCGGCACGCCGGACCCATTGATCGTGGTGGATGCCGGCCGTCTGATCCTGCCCACGGACTAGTACGCCCCTAAGGATGCAGACGCGGGCGGAGCGCGCTCATGTCGTGTGTGACAGTGTCTCCGGCGCCTTCTGCAGCTGCTGCAGGCCCAGGCCTGCCAGAATCAGCACCAGCCCCGCGAGTGTCGAGGTCAGGATCGGCTCGCCGACGATGAAGTGCAGCAGCGTCAACGACACGGGGGGAGACAGGAAGATCAGATTGGAGACCTTGGCGGTACGCGACACCTTGTGGACCGCCAGCTGCCAGAGCACGAAGGCGATGCCCATCTCGCACAGGCCGACATAGAGCCCGGCCATCAGCGCCTGAGGATTGGCGTCTTCCCCGATGAAGTTGTCAAACCCCGGCCCGATGGCCACCAGCAGCGTCAGGACCGGCAAGGCGACGCTGAAGTTCTGCCACTGGGCGACCAGCGGGGCGCGGGCATCCCGCGCGTTCAGCAGCCAGTAGAGGGCCCACAGCAGGGTCGAGCCCAGCGCCAGTCCGACGCCGAGGGGGTCGGCGAAGGCGACATCGAACACCTGCCCGCGGGTGGCGATGGTCCACACCCCGGCGTAGGCGATCAGCCCTGCCGCGACATCGATGCGCGTCAGGCGCTGCGCGAGGATCGGCACGGCAAGAAAGGCCATCGCCAGTGCCCAGGTATAGTTGAGCGCCATGGCCTCCTGCCCCGGCAGACGTGCGTAGGCACCGAATAGCACCAGATAATAGCCGACCGGGTTCATCAGCCCGGCCCAGGCCGCTGTCCGCCAGCCGCCTTTCCAGCCGCTGGCGAGCGCCTCGCGCAGCCGACCCTGACGCCACATCAGCACGCCGATCAACAGCCAGGAGACCAGCGCTGCCAGCCACACCAGCTCCAGCGGCGACATCTGCGCCAGCGCCAGCTTGAAGGCCGTTGCCACGGTCGACCACAACCCGACCGCTCCCAGACCATAGAGCATGGCCTCCCTGTCCTGACTCATGGCATGCTTCCTCGCAATTCGGATACCGCCATCCTGGCGGTGTCGACCTGACGCCCATGCCCGCCATGCGCGTCGCAGGCTTGAGCATCGCGCGCGTGGCGTGCAGCTGCAAGCCCGTGTACGCAAAGGACGCTTTACGATGACCACCAGCCCCTCCTCGCAGCTACCGCACGCCAACCCGCAGCCCGATCCCCCCTCCACGGCGCTGGTCAGCGCCTACCGTCTCGACGGCAAGGGCAGCGCGACCCTCTTGAGCGATGATGAGCTGCGCCAGGCCTGGCAGGAGCCGGAGGCCTTGATCTGGATGCACCTCGATTACACGCGAGGCGACGTCAATGATTATCTCGCCGGCATCGCGCAGCTGGATGATCCCAGCATCGAGGCCCTCACCGAGCTGGACACACGCCCACGCGTCGCACGTTTCGGCGGCGGCATCGTCACCACCCTGCGCGGCATCAATCTCAACCCGGGTGCCGCGCCGGAAGACCTGCTGTCCCTGCGCCTGTGGATGAGCCCGACTCGCCTGATCACCCTGCGCCGACGCCCCTTCCAGTCGATCACCCAGGTACGCGAGCAGCTGGAAGCCGGCCAGGGAGCCGAAAACATCTCCTGGCTGCTGGCGATGATCAGCGATGCGCTGGTCGATCGCGTCGCCGAGCTCAGCCACCGCCTTGACGATCAACTGGCGATCCTCGAGGAGGATCAGCTCAATGACGTGGAGATCGATCCCGACGACATCACGCGGCTGCGCCGCCCGTTGATCACCCTGCGGCGCTTCATGGGGCCTCAGCGCGACTGCCTGGCCCAGCTGGCTCAGGGGCCCTTGTGGATCGATGAGCAGGCGCGACTGGACCTGCGCGAGATCGCCAACCAGCTGTCGCGTTACGTGGAGGACTTTCAGGCCATGCAGGAACGCGCCCTGATCCTTCACGAGCAGCGCATGAGTGAGCACAACGAGCAGCTCAACCAGCGCATGTACCTGCTCTCCGTCATCACCGCCGTCTTCCTGCCGCTGGGCTTCCTCACCGGACTGCTGGGCGTCAATGTCGGCGGGATTCCCGGCAGCGAGAGCCCATGGGGCTTCACGCTGTTCGTCGGCATGACGCTTGGGGTGGTCGCGATGCAGATGTGGCTGCTCAAGCGCAAGAAATGGTGGTGACGCGGATCGGGGCACTCGTCACGGTGTCGGAGTGCCCTGTTCGCGGCTGGCGCGGTCGATATGGCCGAGATCGCGCTCCGGGTCGAGCACATCACGCACGCGTTGCTTGAGGTCACGGCTGTCCGGGAAGCCGCCATCCCGCTTGCGCTCCCAGAGCACCTGCCATTCGGCGTCAGGCGCAGGCTGGCAGAGCACCTCGAAGTGCCCGCCGTGACTGGGCGCGAGAGCGACCTCATCCAGCGCTTCCCCGAAGGTGGAGAGCAGTTCCTGGGCATACCAAGCCGCGCGCAGCAGCCAGTTGCAGCCGGTGCAGTAGTGAATGCGAATCTTGAGCGTGGACGGTTGATCCATGAGAGCGAGCGTTCCAATCGTGAGTGAAGAGTTGCCGTTCCCACTTCACTGCAGCGAGGCGTCCGGGTCAATGCCGAAATGCGTGCAGGGATGAGAGCGTCGACAACTGGCACTGGGCATCCCCGCACGGGCACGGAATAATGAGGATTCAGCCGCCGACCTTCGGAGCCATGCATGTCAGACCCGTCATCGTCCTCGTCCCCATCGTCTCCCTCCTCGCGCTCGGCCTCAAGGCCCTCGTCAGATGCCTCGACGGAGGCCACGACGACAGGGACGCCTGGCCCCCAGAAGGAGCACGCCACGGGACAACGCCCGGAGCAGGACCAGGTCAAGGACACCACCAGCGGCGCCCAGAGCCGCTTCTTCGAGCGCATGACCGGCGATGAAGACTCGCGCATGTGCAAGGATATCTCCGAGGATGCCTGCCATCAGCAGCCCGGCAATGTCTGGCGTCATCTGCTGGCCTCGCTGGGGACCAAGCTGGCCGACGAGCTGGCAAGCGCACGCCTGGTGCTGCCGTGGCTGCTGGGATTGATCGGCGCCCCGGTGTGGATGGTGGGGCTGCTGGTGCCGATTCGTGAAGCCGGCGCCCTGCTGCCGCAACTGGTGGTGGCGGGCTTCATCCGCCCGCTCCCGCGGCGCAAATGGGTCTGGGTCGCGGGGTCCGTGCTGCAAGCGCTGATGGCCTTCAGCCTGGTGATCATCACGCTGCTCTCTCGAGGCGACGGTGACAGTGGCCTGGGCGGCAGCCTGGCCGGTGGCCTGGTGCTGGGGTGTCTGGTCGTGCTGTCACTGGGGCGTGGCGTGGCCTCCATCGCCACCAAGGACGTACTGGGCAAGACGATCGCCAAGCAGCGCCGTGGCCGCCTGATGGGATGGAGTGGCAGCCTGGCCGGCGCCATGACGTTGCTCGCGGGGGGTGTTCTGATGCTGCTGGGCGAGCAACCCGGTCAACAGGTGCTTGCCACCCTGATGGCGATCGCGGCACTGGGCTGGAGTCTGAATGCTTTCTGCGCGGCGCTGATCAAGGAAGATCGCGGCGCCACCAGCGGCGGTGCCAATGCCTGGGACACCGTGCGCCAGGGGTTCAGCCAGCTGCGCCATGACGCCGCCTTCCGCAATTTCAATCTGGCGCGTGCGCTGTTGCTCTCAAGTGCCCTGGCCCTCCCCTACATCGCGCTGCTGGGCCAGCAGCAGAGTGGCGAAAGCCTCGGCGGACTCGGGGTACTGGTGGTCGTGTCAGGCCTGGCGGGCATGGTCGCCAGCCCCATCTGGGGCAAGCTTGCCGATACCTCGAGTCGGCGCGTGATGCGCAACGCCGGCGCCGGTGCCGCCGTGTGCTGCGCGCTGGCCGGCAGCATGGTGTGGTGGCCCGGAGCGCTTTCCGACAGCGTCTGGAGTTATGCCGTGGTCTATGGGTTGCTGGTGATCGCACATTCCGGCATTCGTCTGGGACGCAAGACCTACGTGGTGGATCTCGCCAGCGCTGACAATCGCGCGCTCTACGTGGCTCTGTCCAACACCCTCACCGGCGTGCTGATGCTGGTGCTGGGTCTTGCCATCGGCGGTCTGGCCCAATGGCTGGGTAGCGAGTGGCTGCTGCTGATTCTGGCCGGTGTCGCCACGGCGGCCGCCCTGTGTGCGCAACGTCTGCCGGAAGTGGAAGACGACTGATACCGGACAGAGCGGTCTGCCAAACCTCGCGACGGGGGCCCGGGACAGGCGCTGGCCCCCGACACATTAGCGGCTGCGATTGCATAAGCCGCGTCTCCCCGCCATAGTGAAACCGATGATGGTGCTGGAATGTCCGGGCACACGGACAGGCACCCGATACCCGTACTCTCGGGCTCGGTCACAAGGGCCGGGTTCTTTAGCCGCAAGGATCAGTGCCAGATGAAAAGACCCCACATGATCAGCCCCGAGCTGCTCGAGAGAGTGGTGAATGCCTCGGACGATGGCATCGTGGTGGCCGAACAGGAAGGTGACGAGAACATCCTGATCTACGTGAATCAGGGCTTCGAGCGCCTTACCGGTTACAGCGCCGACGAGATTCTCTACCGCGATTGCCGTTTTCTGCAGAATGACGACCGTGACCAGCCACAGCTGGACAACATCCGTGCCGCGCTGCGCGACAAGCGCCCGTGCCGCGAGATACTGCGTAACTATCGCAAGGATGGCAGCCTGTTCTGGAACGAGCTCTCCATGACACCGGTCTTCGACGAGCACGACAATCTCCAGTACTTCGTCGGTGTCCAGAAGGATGTCACCAGCCTGATGACCGCGCATGAGGAGCTGGAGCGCCTGCGGGAAGCCCGCAAGAGCGATGTCGAGTGATCACTGACACGCTCCCCTCCTTTCGGTCATGAACGACTCGCCAACGCCCACCACCCGGTGGGCGTTGGCGTTCGTGCGCAGACGAAAACTTCCCCGCGACCCACCAGAGCATGCTTCCACGCACACAGGACTTGTCATCGAACTTCTCCAGCGCTATATAGCGAAGGAGCCTTCGGCAGGTCGCCGCAGGCGGTGTCTGACGCCTCGCGTCTGGCAGACTGATTCATGATCGGGAGGTCCGCCCATGGCCCGCGAACAATTCCTCGACGATATCGATGCTACCGCCCTGGCGGAGGAAGCCACCAACGACGTGGACTTCGAACTGTCTTCCAGCTCCACCCCCGCCAGACCCCAGCGCAGCGACTCGCGCCAGCGCCTCGAAGCCCTGCTGGAAGAACGTGCGCTGGCACGCTCCATCCGTGAAGGCTGGGACGATGAAGCGGATGATGATGACCTGCTGGACGCCAGTGACTGGGGAGAGGAGGAGTGAGCGCCTCGCGATGAGGCCGGGGCTGGCCTCGAGATGCCCCTTCAGGGAAGGTTCGCCACACCGCTTCCTGGTGAAGACCAGGGGGTTCAGCCCCGTCAGCGAACCGGCCATGGAATGGCCGCCGTCACGCCAACGATGGCCCTGACTGGTCAAGCGTGACCACGGGCACTATCATCAGCGCGTCATTCCATTCTCCAACCAAATTGGGATTCCATGGCGCAATACGTCTATACCATGAACCGGGTGGGCAAGGTCGTCCCCCCGAAGCGCGAGATTCTCAAGGACATCTCGCTGTCCTTCTTCCCGGGTGCCAAGATCGGTGTGCTCGGTCTCAACGGCTCGGGCAAGTCCTCGCTGCTGCGCATCATGGCCGGCGTGGATCAGGACTACAACGGCGAAGCGCGTCCCATGCCGGGCCTCAATGTCGGCTACCTGCCCCAGGAGCCGGAGCTCGATGATTCCAAGAACGTGCGCGAGTGCGTCGAGGAATCTCTGGCCCACATCAAGAATGCCCAGGCGGAGCTGGATGAAGTCTATGCCGCCTACGCCGAGCCGGACGCCGATTTCGACGCCCTCGCCGCGCGTCAGGCCAAGCTCGAGGACCTGATCCAGGCCTCCGACGCCCACAACCTCGAGCGCAAGCTGGAAGTGGCCGCCGAAGCGCTGCGCCTGCCGCCGTGGGATGCCAATGTCGGCGTGCTGTCCGGTGGTGAACGCCGCCGTGTCGCCCTCTGCCGCCTGCTGCTCTCGAGCCCGGACATGCTGCTGCTGGATGAGCCGACCAACCACCTGGACGCCGAGTCCGTCGCCTGGCTGGAGCGCTTCCTGCACGATTACGCCGGCACCGTGGTCGCCATCACCCACGACCGTTACTTCCTCGACAATGTCGCGGGCTGGATTCTCGAGCTCGACCGTGGCCAGGGCATTCCCTTCGAAGGCAACTATTCCTCGTGGCTGGAGCAGAAGGACGCTCGCCTGCAGCAGGAAGCCAAGCAGGAAGCCTCACGCAACAAGGCCATCCAGCAGGAGCTCGAGTGGGTTCGCCAGAATCCCAAGGGTCGTCAGGCCAAGAGCAAGGCGCGTCTCAACCGCTTCGAGGAAATGCAGTCCGGTGATTTCCAGAAGCGCAACGAGACCAACGAGATCTACATTCCGCCGGGACCGCGTCTGGGCGACAAGGTCATCGAGCTGCACAACGTCACCAAGCGTTTCGAGGACAAGCTGCTGTTCGACGACCTGTCCTTCACCATTCCCCAGGGTGCCATCGTCGGTATCGTCGGCGGCAACGGTGCGGGCAAGTCCACGCTGTTCAAGCTGGTGACCGGCAAGGAAACCCCGGACAGCGGCGAAGTGGTGCTGGGCGAGACCGTCAAGATCGCCTACGTCGAGCAGCTGCGTGATGGCCTGGAAGACAATCAGACTGTCTGGGAAGCCGTCTCCGGCGGCCAGGACATGCTCAACATCAATGGCCATGAAGTCTCCTCGCGCGCCTATGTCGGCCGCTTCAACTTCAAGGGCACGGATCAGCAGAAGCGTCTGTCTGATCTGTCCGGTGGTGAGCGTGGTCGTCTGCAGCTGGCGCAGACGCTCAAGCAGGCCGCCAACGTGCTGCTGCTGGATGAGCCGTCCAACGATCTGGACATCGAGACCCTGCGTGCACTGGAAGAGGCGCTGCTCGCCTTCCCGGGCTGTGCACTGGTCATCTCGCACGATCGCTGGTTCCTGGATCGCATCGCGACCCACATCCTCGCCTACGAAGGGGACTCCAACGTGGTGTTCTTCGAGGGCAGCTACAGCGAGTACGAAGAGGATTACCATGCGCGTGTCGGCAACGATGCGCCCAAGCGCATGAAGTACAAGCGTATCGATGCCTGATCCGGTGATCTGAACCGCTGGATTGACCAGGACGCCCTTGCCGCTGACGCCGCAAGGGCGTCCTGCGTTTGAGGCAAGCCTCACAAGGGCGCTCCCGCGTCGCCTCTGGCACTTGCAGTCAGGCCGAACACGGGAGATAACGGAGCGAATGCTTGCCGTCACTCACGGCCGTCCGTCGCACACGCCGTCGCGCCACTCACAGGATCAGGAATTGCCCATGAATCGCTGGCTGCAACAGCCGCTGATGTGGTTACGCACCTTCACCACCAGCATCGCCTATCTGCCAAGCCTGCTGGCGACGCTCTATATCCTGCTTGGCTTGATCTCGGTGCTGCCTTCCGGCCTCCCCGAGCCACATGAACTGCCAGCCAGCGAGATGCTGAATGCCCTGACCTTCAAGGAGCACGACACGCCGCGCACCCTGCTGGCGGCACTGGTCGGCGGGCTCATTTCGCTGATGGTCTTCAGTTTCACCATGGTGATGAGCGTGCTGACCCAGGCGGGCGCACAGTTCTCCCACAAGCTGCTGCTGGGGCTGGTGACCGAGCGTCACCATCAGCTGGTGCTGGGACATTATCTGGGCAGTCTGCTGTTCCTGCTCATCAACCTGATGGTACCCAATACCGGCGATTCGCCAACGCTATGGCGCTCCATCGCGGTCTATCTGGGCGTGTTGATGATGGTCAATTGCCTGGGGATGTTCATCTACTTCATCCACCAGGCATCACAGTCCGTGCAGATCAATGCCGTGGCTCGCCGCCTGTCCGGGCGCACGCGGGTCTCGCTTGAACGACTGCGAGAGCGCAATCGCCACGACGGTTTCGGCGAGCGCCAGATCACTCGCGACACGTCACGCTGCCAGCTGCTGAGAGCAAAGCGACGCGGCTATGTGCAGCAGGTCGATTTCGCGGCCCTTCGCCAGCTGGCCATCGACCACGACATGATCGTGCACCTGGACTTCGCGCTCGGGGCCTTCATCGTCAGTGGCATGCCGCTGATGCGCATCGAATGGCCTGCGGGCCTGCCCGAAGGCGTCTCGGCGGGTGATGAGCTCGATGAGCATCATCAGGCAGGACTGATCAAGAAGCTGCGCGCGGCACTGGGCTATCTGGATGGGGAATCCGTCGATGACCTTCACGAGCACGGCCTGACCCAGCTGATGGAAGTCGCCATCAAGGCGCTGTCCCCCGGCATCAATGATCCGGGCACCGCACGCCTGTGCCTGCATCAACTCACCGAACTGCTCAGTGAGCGCATGCAGCTGCCCCTGTGCAACTGCTGCGTGGATGAGGAAGATCACATACGGGTCAGCTGGGAGATGGAGAGCTTCGACAGTCTGCTCTACCGCAGCATCTCCCCCATCCTGCACTATGGTCGTGATGACCTCTCGATCTGTCTGGCACTGCTCTCGCTGCTCAAGACACTGTCACTGCTGTGCAGCGATGACGCGCAACTGGCATTGCTGCAACAACATGCCGACAAGGTGGTGGAGGCCATCCTTGCCCAAGCACAGTTCGAGGTGGACAGGCGCTTCATCGAGCAGGGCCTCAAGGCCGGGCATCATCGTCTGACGCTGCCAGGTACCCCGTGGTGACGTGCTGGCCTGATGACTTGCTGCTGGCCTGATGACTTGATGGCTTGCTGACCTGCAGGCCTGATGGCCTGTTGAACACGCAAACGCCCGCAGCGGTCGCTACCGTCTGCGGGCGTTTGCGTCGTGATGAAAGCCGTCCGTATCAGGGCTTGCGACGCCCCTTGAAGAACGACACCAGGAACAGCACCAGGAAGACGACGAACAGTACCTTGGCGATGGTGGCCGCAGTACCTGCGATACCGCCAAAGCCGAGTACGGCGGCAATCACGGCAACGATCAGAAAGATGATGGCATAGTTGAGCATGGCAATTCCTTATGTCATGGAGAACCGGTAGTGGGCGACGACCGCAGCGGCACGACGACTGCCTCTGCATGTGGCGCCTCATTCGACGCGCTCGCCCTTCGCTCATCAGGTGTGGCTGCTGACGTGATTGCCAGAGGGCGGAGTCACGACAGACCGCTTGATCACCTTGTCCATGTGAAGATGGTAATCAATACAAGTAAAGTCAAGGCCATGTCTCGAATCGGTAAAAGATTTTCCCGCGCGGGTTGAAAGCCTCCCTCATCATCCGCAGGTCTATTTTCAGGCACACGGCAGGCGGCATCCGGTTGGCCGCACGCATGCAGCTCGGACAAGTGGCGCTGCTTGTCGGGTGCCGCCTGATCTCCATCGAAAACGCCCCGCCAGGAAGTTCCTGGCGGGGCGTTTTCGATGATGCCCATGCGTGTCGCGTCACGGCAGATCTCGTCGGCTCACACATGGGCTCAAGTGACGTTTACAGCGCCGCGATCATGGCCTCGGCATAGGCGATGAGCTCCGGCTCGCTCATGACCTCGACCCGATTCAGGCCACTGTCCACGCTGGCAGGCCGCCCTTCCTTCACCAGCAGCGTACGCGGATAGCCCGCCCCACCGATGCGCTCGCTCAGCTGCGCATGTGCCTCACTCAGATAGACTCCGCGAGTCTCCTGCACGCACAGGGTCACCAGCGGCAGACCACCTCGCGCCAGAGCCGCCTCGAAGGCCGGCAGCGCCGGACGCTGACGCACGGTGCAGTCCGGGCACCACTGCGCAATCTGATTGAGGACGAAGGTATCGCCGGCCGCCAGGCGTGCTTCGACATCGGCCAGAGTGGCGAGAGAAGACGTGTCATTGCTCATGGTTCACCTCAATACAGGGACGGATCGGATTTCTCTGGACGAGTCTTGAAACGGCGATGCAACCACAGGTACTGCTCGGGATGCTTGCGGATCGCCCCCTCGATGAAGGCATTGATGCGCGTGGCATCCGCGACATCATCGCCACTCGGGAAGTTGTCGAGTGCCGGGAGATACTCCAGCGTATAGGTACGATTGTCCGGATTGCGATGGAACATCAAGGGCATCACCGGCGCCCCTGTCATGCGGGCGATCTTGGCCGTCAGCTTGATGGAGGCGGCATCGATACCGAAGAACGGCGCGAAGACGCTGACGTCCCGACCGAAATCCTGATCCGGCGAATACCACACGCCATGCCCGCTCTTGATGCGGCGCACCACACCCCGCAGGTCATGACGGTCGATGGCGGTGCCGAAAATGCCATTGCGCGCGCGCGTCATGAAACGCTCGAACAGCGGGTTGTCATGCGGGCGATAGACGACATCGGCCGGGAAGAACAGCGAGTGCAGTGCGCCACCGAGATCCAGTGTCGAGAAATGGATGCCCACGATGAGCGCGCCCTTGCCCTGCGCCATGGCGCGCTCCATGTGCTCCTGACCCTTGAAAGTCACGCGGTCGCGCATGTGCTCCGGGTCTCGACACCACCCCGTGGCGGTCTCGAAGATGCCGATGCCGTTGGCATGGAAGGTCTTGCGTACCTGACGCGCACGCTCCGCTTCGCTCCATTCGGGGAAGCACAGCTTGAGATTGGTGTCCGTGATATGGCGACGACGCTTGCCGAAACGCCATGCCAGCTCACCGATGCCGCGCCCCAGCCACAGCTTGGCGCACCAGGGCAGGAAGGCCGAGGCCTTCATGGCCCCGATTCCCAGCCAGGCCGGCCAGTAACGGGGATGCGCAAAACTCTCGGGGTAGGTCTTCTTGGCCATGACTCTCTCGTTCAACGGGCAACGGCGGCCATTGTAGACCGCCCGAGCCCTGCCGTCAGGTCAGGCGCACGTATCCACAGCCTGAGAGGCCATCGGGTCCGCCTCGCGTGCCTGACCACCGTGATAATGCTTGGGAACACGCGGCAGGATCCCTGTCAGCAGGGTATAGCTGATGGTGTCACAACTGGCGGCCACGCGATTGACCTCCAACCCCTCGCCCCACAGCACCACGCGAGAACCGACGCCCGCTTCCGGCAGGTCGGTGATGTCCACCGTCAGCATGTCCATCGACACCTTGCCGGCCAGCACGGTCTCCTGGCCATCGACCAGTACGGGTGTCCCGTCCACCGCATGGCGATCGTAGCCATCCCCATAGCCACAGGCGACGACACCGATACGTGTCGGACGCGTCGCCACGAAACGTCCGGCATAGCCCACCGGCTCGCCGATGGCGATTTCGCGTACGGCAATGATGGCAGAAGACAGGGTCATCACCGGCTTCAGACGGCGGCTGGCATCATTGGCCCCTTCCAGCGGGTCCGCGCCGTACAGCATGATGCCGGGACGATTCCAGGCGGCATGCGATTGCGGCCAGGCAAGCGTCGCCGGGGAGTTGGCCAGACAGAGTGGCAGGGCAAGCTCAGCGGCCAGCGCTTCCACTGCCGCCATCTGATGCTGGAAATAATCGGGCGTCAGGCTGTCGGCCGTGGCGAAATGCGTCATCAGGTGAAGGTCCTGCGCCTTGCCACTCGCCACCAGGCGTTTCTTGACCGCCTTGGCCTGCTCGGCATCGAAGCCGAGACGATGCATGCCGGAATCGAACTTGATCCAGCAGGATATCGGCCCGGGGAGCGTTGCCGCCTCCAGGGCGGCCAGCTGCCATTCACTGTGGATGGCACACCAGAAGTCATGCTGCGCCGCCAGCTGGTATTCCGATGCCTCGAAGACACCTTCGAGCAATACCACCGGATGCGTGATACCGCCTTCCCGCAGCGCGAGCGCTTCTTCGATGGTCGCGACGGCAAATGCCGGTGCCAGATCTGCCAGCGCACGGGCACATGCCACGGCCCCGTGGCCATAGGCGTCTGCCTTGATCACGGCGAGCGAGCGGGAATTCGGCGCCAGCTCACAGGCCAGCTGATAATTGTGGCGCAGGGCATCCAGATCAATATCAGCACGCAACGGGCGGGACATGGGGCAACTCCAGACAATGAGAAAGAGGGACAGACACGACGAATCACGCACGGGTGACGCAGCAAGTTGGGACCTGCCAACGAGCGAGCAAGGCACGCACCATGAAAAGGAGGCGGCCAACCGGAGCAGGCGTTCTCCAGCCATCAATTATTTTCCATCATCGCGCCAAGGTCACGGTGAAAACCACCAAACATCAAGCCAACTTCTTGACGTTATCTCTGGTTTCCATCAAATCAATGGCATATTCCTCCAGATAAGCATCACAGCTGTTGTCATTCACGCTTAACGGCGAGATTTCTGCCCCCCGATACGCGAACACCCCCACCGGCAATGGCCGATGGGGGTGTCAGGAGAAGCCGGTCAGGCCAGTATCAGATCACTGGGCCGGGCCATCCAGCTCGGTGTCGTCTTCGTCCTGCAGAACCAGTGATACCTGACGATCGCGCTTGAGGCTCTCGTTCAGATCGCGCACGGTGTTGACGTCGATGATGCCCGCCGCCTGGCGCAGGTTGAGCAGATCCAGCACGTAGGTGTAACGCGAGGAGGCATAGTCCGCCAGGGCTTGATAGAGCGCCTGCTCGGCATCCAGCACATCGACGATGTTACGGGTACCGACTTCATACCCCGAGCGTGTGGCTTCCAGCGCGCTGCGGCTGGAGACGATGGCCTGCTTGCGCGCCTTGACCGTCAGGACGTCGCTGCGGACCTGACTGTAGAGCGAACGCACGCTCTGGGTAGTGGAACGCTGCTGGTCCAGCAGGTCGTACTGGCTCTGTTCCAGCAGGTGCGTGCTCTGGCGTACCTGCGCGGAAGTGCGACCACCGGTATAGATCGGCAATGACGCCTGGATACCGATCTGGTTGTATTCCTGATATCCCCCGGAGGATGCGACGTCGGTTTCATCATAGGAGTAGGTCGCGAAGGCACCGACTTCCGGCAGATGACCGGCACGCGAGGTCTTGACGTCACCCTTGGCGACATCGACACCCTTCTGCGCGGCACCGATCAAGGGATTGTTGACCAACGCCATCTCGACCCACTTGCCACGACTGGCGGGCACCGGCGCTTCGATGGCGAGATCCTCTTCCAGCCCATCGATGGAATCGTATTGCTGGCCGGTCAATTGCTGAAGTGCCTCGAAGCTGACCTGCAGGTCGGCTTCCGCGGCAATCCGCTGGGCGCGTGCGTCATCAAAGGACGCTCTGGCCTCCTGAACATCGGTGATCGCGATCAGCCCGACCTCGAACTGCTGATTGGCCTGATCCAGCTGACGGGAAAAGGCCTTCTCCTGCGCGATGCGCGCATCCAGCACATCCCGGTTGTTGAGGATGGTGAAGTATGCGGAAGCCACATCGTACAACAGCTGCTGCTGATCGGAATCCAGCAGCAGTTTCTGCTGCTCGGTACTGTCCTTGCTGGTCGCCAGCTCATACCAGTCGGCAGCGTCGAACAGCTGCTGATTCACGTTGAGCACGATGTTGCTGTCGGTGTAATCCCCTTCCACACCGCTCTGGGAATTGCCCGTGACATCGGTGCGTGACACGGTGCCGGTGGCCGAGATCTGTGGCAGCAGATCCGAAAGCTCGATCCGCTCGTTGTCCTCGACGCTCTGATACAGAGAGCGAGAGGACGACAGGCTGGCATTGTGGGTCAGCGCATCACGGGTAATGTCGAGCAGATCGGCAGCCTGGGCCTGGGTCGCGAAACCCATCGCCAGCACCAGAGGCAGTATGCGTATGTTGGCCATGTATGCGTATTCCTGATCGGTAACAGTCAGTCGTGACCTGCATGATGCGCCAAAGGCACCAAGGCAAGGGGAGATAAGGTCGTTTCACGGGCCGGCTGATGACGGCATCAGCCCCTTCGGGGGCGGGTCGTGGAAAAAGGACTCAGTCTAATCGTCGCCTTGCAAGGCGTCCAGTTAGTTGGCTAACTTCATTTGCCTTACAGCGTTTCCATCCCAGCAACAATGCAACACGGCCCCGGTGTCGAATCATATGCACCGTCATCTTTCTGCCAACCCCATAGCCTGCCAAACCAATGCTCAGAAAATATGAAAACGGCCCGCCCGCAAGCGGGGGGCCGTTTTCATGTCGTGTTGCGTCCACTATCCAGCAGGATGTCACGGATATCGGGCCAGACGATGACAGCTGCCAGCCCTGACGATGACATGTCAGCGAATCATTCGAAGATGGATTCCAGCGACAGGCCCTGTTTCTCGAGCATGCGACGCAGTTTCTTGAGCGCCTCGACCTGAATCTGACGCACTCGCTCACGCGTCAGACCGATCTCCTCGCCGACCTCCTCCAGCGTGGCGGCTTCGTGACCCCGCAGCCCGAAGCGGCGTACCACCACTTCCATCTGCTTGTCGGTCAGCTCCGCCAGCCACTCATCGACATGTGCCTTGACGTCGACATCGACCAGACTGGACTCGGGGCTGGTGTCATTTTCATCGGCGATCGTCTCGATCAACGGCTTGTCACTCTCGCCGCCCATCGGATAGTCCACCGAGGACACTCGCTCATTGAGCCCCAGCATCTTCTTGACCGTCTCCACCGGCTTGTCGAGGAAATCGGCGATTTCCTCGGCCGTCGCCTCGTGGTCAAGCTTCTGCGTCAACTGGCGAGCAGCGCGCAGATAGATGTTGAGCTCCTTCACGACATGAATCGGCAACCGGATGGTGCGCGTCTGATTCATCAACGCGCGCTCGATGGTCTGACGGATCCACCAGGTGGCGTAGGTCGAGAAGCGGAAACCGCGCTCGGGGTCGAATTTCTCCACCGCGCGTATCAGGCCCAGATTGCCCTCCTCGATCAGGTCGAGCAGTGACAATCCGCGATTCAGATAGCGCCGCGCGATCTTGACCACCAGACGCAGGTTGGATTCGATCATGCGCTGCCGGCCGGCAGGGTCTCCCGCCTGCGCCAGTCGCCCGAAATAGACTTCCTCTTCCGGTTTGAGCAATGGCGAGAAGCCGATCTCGTTGAGGTAGATCTGCGTTGCATCCAGGCTCTGGTAGTGCTTGCGCTCTTCACGGTTCAGGGCGCGTTCGAATGCCGCCTCTTCCGCTTCAGCCTCAAGCGTATCGTCTTCCTCGACATCATCGAGGGACAGCTCCACCTCGGCCTGATCGATATCCTTTTCCAGCATGCTCATGTCGATACCCCGTTGTCTCTGGTCTGGTGCCAGGAACTTCTTGTTGTGGCAGCGGTGGACGTCAGCGCTTGGGCAGGAACTTCAAGGGATCCTTCGGCTGCCCATCCTCGCGGATCTCGAAATGCAGCTGCGCACGTTCGGCGTCAGTGGCTCCCAGAGTGGCGATTACCTGTCCGGCCTCGACAACATCATTCTCCGAGACGCGGAGGCTGTCGTTGTGGGCGTAGGCACTCAGATAACGGTCATTGTGCTTGAGGATGATGAGGTTGCCGTAACCGCGCACTCCACTCCCCGCGTAGACCACAATCCCCGGCCCTGCTGCCTTGACAGGTTGCCCCTTTTGACCAGCGATATCAATGCCGCCCGTCACACTCTCGGACTCACCGAATTTGCCGATGATCTCGCCTTGCGTAGGCCACTGCCAGTCAACGTTTTTTACCGGCACATAGGTTTTCTTGGCCGGTGCCGCCTCGGGTGTGGCGCCCGCAACGTTGGTCCCCTTTTCAACCTTGTCGGAGGCACTTTTCACGTTTGCCGCCGCCTTGTCACGCTCGGCCTTGGCCGCTGCCAGCTGCTCGGCCTTCTCGCGATCCGCCGTCTCCTGCGCCGCCTTGCGAGCAGCAGCCTCGGCCTCACTCGCCCTGGCCTGGGCATTGCTGCCGGCACTCTCCAGTGCCTCGCCGGCTCGGGAAGCATCGTCCGCGGCCTGTGCACGCGCAGACTCCGCCAGCGCCTCTTCACTGCCTTCCTGATACACGGGCCCCGGGCCGACGCCCGCAGCAGCGGCCGCGCCCGTGGCAGCCGCCGCGACGCCGCCGCTACCGGTGGTCAGGGACTGCGCCTGGGAAGCACGCTGCTTCTGCTGAGCAATGTCCGACTCATCCGGAGCCAGCCAGTCCGGCACCTCGCCGCCGCTGGCGATGGCGTCATCGCTGCCGCCAAGCCCGGTCGCCACCACGCCCGTGCCTGATGCCGACCCCGATGCCGTGCCGGCCGTACGGGAGTTGCCGGCATTCGCGGGCAACGGTGCCTGAGGGTCGAGGCGCAGAGTCTGCCCGGGCTGCAAGGTGTAGGGCGGGCGCAGGCCATTCATGCGCGCCACGTCACGGAAGTCCTGGCCACTCTGCCAGGCGATGCCATAGAGCGTGTCACCGCGCTGGACCGTATAGCTGTCTGCAGTGATACGTGTCGTGTCACCACTGAGATCCTGGATCTGCGGACGCGTCGTGGCGGTACTGCACGCCGTCAGAGCGCCCAGCGCCAGACCCGCCAGCGCCAGCTTGAATCCCTTGTCCATCATGTCAGGCATGTTCCTGCTCCTTGCGGGAATCACTGGAAGAATCATCCGGTCCTGAGCGCTCACCCGCGAACCAGACCAGCAGGATACCTGCCAGCATCAGGGCAAGCGCCGCCCACAACTGGGCAGGCTCACCTGTCACGCTGGTATAGGTCTCCGGCATCATGAATTGATAATCTAGCGGTACCTGCTCCCCCTTGGGGCCCAGTCGATAATCGGTAATCGTGCGCCAGGGCCACAGCACCGGCAGCGAGCCGAGGATGAAGCCGACCAGCAGCATCAGTGTCGCGGTGTGATGGTGACGAAACAACCATGACAGTACACGCGAGAAGGTGAACAGTCCGATGGCGCAGCCACTTCCGAACAACAGGATCAGCGTCAGATCGAAGCTCTTGATACCTGTCATCACGGTGCCATAGAGGCCCATGGTCAACAGCAGGAAGCTGCCGGAAACGCCCGGCAGCAACATGGCACTGATGGCGATGGCCCCCCCGGCGACGATGACCCAGGGCGCATCAGTGCCCGCTGGCAGAAGGCTGGGCAGCTGAGTGGCCAGTACCAACCCCAGCACCAGCCACACCAGATACCCGACCCTGAAGCCGGTAATGCGCCGCGCCACGACCACACCGGAACACACCACCAGACCGAAGAAGAAGGCATTGAGCAGCAGCGGCTGCGCCTCCATCAGCCAGGTGACGAGGTGCGCCACGCTGATCAGGCTGGCGAGAATGCCGGCGGCAAGCGGTAGCAAGAACGCCAGATTCAAGTGCTGCCATAACGCCTTGACGCCCTGTTGACGCCAGACACCGATGGCGGAAGGTCCGAAGCGCTTGATGGTTTCGATCAATTCTTCATAGATACCCGTCACGAAGGCTATCGTGCCTCCCGAGACGCCGGGCACGGCATCGGCAGCGCCCATGCCCGCCCCCTTGAAGAACACGCTCAATGCTCGTTTCACCTGATCACTCCCTCGAGCAACGGCACGAAGCGCACAGCCTCGAGCCGCTGAATATCCTGAGTGTCGCCGACGTGGCGCACTCGTGTCAGCCATTGACGATCACTGCCGTCTTCCGCCAATGGCACGATCATCACTCCCTCCGGTGCCAGCTGCTGGAGCAATGCCTGTGGCAAGTGCGAGGCACATGCCGTCACCACCACCAGATCAAACCCCGGCAGGGTCACCGACTCCTGTGCGGCCGTCTCACGCGCCGTGGTCTGCCAGCCGTGCCCGCCATCGGCGTGACGCAGCTGGACATTGTCCAGCCCGAACCACTCAAGCCGCTGCCGGGCACGCAGATGCAACAAGGCGATGCGCTCCAGCGAGGCCACCTGACCGAACAGCCGCGCCAGCAGCAGGGTCTGGTAGCCCGAACCGGTGCCGACCTCCAGCACCCGACACTGCTCGCGCGGGCGCGGTGCCGAGGCCAGAGCCAGCTCCGTCATGCGGGCATGCATGTAGGGCTGCGACAATGTCTGCCCCTGCCCCAGCGGCAGGGCGGTATCCTCATAGGCGCGATGCGCCAGCGCCTCATCGAGAAACAGATGGCGCGGTTCCGCCGCCATCAGATCCAGTACCCGCTCGTCCTGGATGCCGGCCTCTTCCAGTCGCGTGACCATGCGATCACGCGTTCGTTGAGAGGTCATGCCGATACCGCTCAACTGCGCGGCATTCGGGCGCTCCAGGCGCATGGGCACCGGTGGCGATGAGGTTCGAGTGGCCGACGAATCCGCCATGGCTTGCCCACTCTCAGACTGCACTGCGGGAAAACCGTTCTGATACACGTCCTTCATGACATCGAATTACATCCTGTCGACCGACGCGCCTGCGCCGGCTTGCTGATCGATCCCCGACACCCCTGACCGCCAGGCGGTGGCGCGCGAGGTCAACTCAGTGCTTCCAGCCACTGCTCCACATCCTGACGCGCCGCATGGGAGGTCAGGTCGGTCATCAACGGCGTGATGGACACATAGCCGGCCGCGATGGCCGCGAAATCGGTGTCCTCACCATCGTCGACTCCGTCCCCGGCCAGCGCGATCCAGTACCGGGTGCGCCCGCGAGGGTCCTGCACGGCGATCGGTGCGCCCGCCGGACCACGATGCCCCTGACGCGTGACGCGAAATCCGCGGATCTCGTGCCAGGGAACATCCGGCACATTGACGTTGAGCAGCGAACGCGGCGGCAAGGCCAGCGTCTCGGCCGCGCCGACCAGACTCGCCGTCACACGCCCTGCCGTCTCGAAATGGGTCTTGCCACACAGCGACATCGCGATCGCCGACATGCCCAGCGAGCGGCCTTCCATCGCCGCTGCCACAGTGCCGGAATACAGCACATCGTCTCCCAGGTTGGCACCGTGGTTGATGCCGGAGATCACGATATCCGGTTTCTCGTCCCAGACACCGTTGACCCCCAGATAGACGCAATCGGCAGGGGTGCCGTCGACACTGTAGAAACCGTTGTCCATCGCGGACAGCATCAGCGGGCGACTCAGGGTCAGGGAGTTGCTGGCACCCGAACGATCACGGTCCGGTGCCACCACGCGAATTCGCGCGTGATCACTCAGCGCATCATGCAGGGCCTTGAGCCCGGGGGCATGTACCCCATCATCATTGGAAAGCAGAATCTTGCGCATCGTCTCACCTGTTCATGTTCATCGCGGTTTCATGTCGTGGCGCACGCTGGGTAGGCCGCTACAGCAGCGGGTGGGCAATCAGCTCACGCAACAGGCCGGTGGCGAAGCTGCCGCGCGGAAGATCGAAATGCAGCCACGCACTGGCCGCAGTCGCCTCGGCATCGGCCTGGGCCGGCGTGATGGCCCACTCCAGGCGGGCATTGGCAGGCATCAGGCGCAGTGGCCGACGCTCGGCCTTCACGCCAGCCTTCTCGAGGCCGTCACAGAGCTGGGGCCAGCTGGACGCCAGCACCTGCTCAAGCGCCGCGACCTGCGCATGGGACTCGCCACGGCCGGTGCCCCACAGCGGGCCCGTGGGGTGGATATCCCCGTCGGCAAGGCGCCGGGTCAGCGTCTCGACAGCTTCGCTGCCATCGGTGACGAAGCGCGATCCCGTCCCGTCGAGCGCGAACACCTCACCGCTCAACGCCGTCGCCCAGCAGCCAGCCTTGAGACGCGCGGCCAGCACTTCGTTGAACAGGAAGCTGCGCGCGGTGGACAGCAGCATGCCGCTGCGATCATCACGCTTGCGCCAGCCACGTATCAGTACGGCGCGTGCACGCCCCAGGTTATGCCCCTGGTGCCCGAAACGCTGCGGACCGAAATAGTTGGGCACCCCATCGCGTATCAATGTCTGCCAGCGAGTCTCGAAATCCGGATGGGCCACGGCCTCGCCGCTCACCCGCAGCGCAAAGCGATTGCCACGATGCACGCCCCGCTTGAGCTTGCGCGGGTGCCGCACGCTGGCCAGCACGCGGGCCCCCTTCTCGGCCAAGGCCTCACTCAGATGCTCAGGGGCTTCACGCCCCGGCAACCATACCGAGACCCACTGCTGGGTAATCGCCTGCTTGTCCTTGAGTCCCGCCACGCCAATGTCACGCGGTGCCACGTCACAAAGACCTGCCAGTTCGCGGCACAGCTCGTCAGTGGTCAGACCGCGCTTCTCGATCCAGAGCCACTGGTGCTCCCCGTGACCTTCGGGCACGAAGTCCATCAATTCCGTGACGCGAAAGTCTTCCGGCGTGTGTCGGAAGTCACCTGCGCCCAGCGGGCCGCCATGGGCATGCGGCCAGCGCTGCATCAGCTCGGCTTCCTTGACCCATGGCTCGCTGCCGGCGGCTTCCAGTGCCGTTCGCGCCGCGACAGACAGCGCATCGGACTCGGGCGGCTCAGACATGGCATTCACTTCAGACATGCTCGGCTCCACCCGCGGCGGGCAGCCTGCCAAGCACCGCCACGGCCTCGGCGGCGATGCCTTCCTTGCGACCGGTGAAACCGAGACGCTCGGTAGTGGTGGCCTTGACGTTGACGACCGCCACCGGCACACGCAGGTCCTCGGCGATCACCTCACGCATCGCCTGGATGTGCGGCGCCATCTTGGGGGCCTGCGCCATCACGGTGAGATCGACATTGCCGACCCCGAAACCAGCGGCATTGATCAGCCCGACGACGTGGCGCAGCAGGCCGCGACTGTCCGCCCCGGACCACTCGCTGTCGGTATCCGGGAAATGCTTGCCGATGTCGCCCATCCCGCAGGCCCCGAGCAGCGCATCGCACAACGCATGCAGCAATACATCGCCATCGGAATGCGCCACGAAGCCGTGTTCGTAGGGGATCTTCACGCCGCCGATCATCAGATGATCGCCGTCGCCGAAACGGTGGACATCGAAGCCATGCCCGATGCGCAGTGACATCGGGACATGCCCGGAGGTCGCGGGGGAGGTCGTGGAATTCGAAGTGTCGGGGGTCACGGGGTGATCCATCATGTCAGGCAGGTGTCCGGGGTCTGTCGGCGTGATCCTCGCGGGCCGCCAGCAACAGGCGTGCCATGGCGAGGTCTTCCGGATGGGTGATCTTGAGATTGTCGCGCGCCGCGGGCACCAGCACGGGGGATCGTCCACAGGCCTCGAGTGCCGAGGCCTCATCGGTGATGCGCTCGGGCTGCTCCGCGAGGGCGGCACGCAGCGCCGTGCGCAACAGGCCCAGCGGAAATGCCTGGGGCGTGAAGGCATGCCACAGCCCTGTCCGGGATTCGGTATGCGCGATGCGCTGCGCTGAGCCATCGGCACGCTCCACGGCATGGCTCAGCGCAGCGGCCCGCTTCATGGTGTCACTGGCGGGAGCGGCCAGGATGGCGCCGTCGTCACTCTCGCGTGCCGCCTTGACCAGCGCCTGAATGTCGCTCTCGCGGACACAGGGACGCGCCACATCGTGTACCAGCACGAGGTCATCATCACTCGCCACTCGGCTCAGACACTCGAGTCCCGCCAGCACGCTGTCGGCACGCTCGCTGCCGCCATCGGCGCGTAGCCACTCCTGCCATGGCACCATCGTCGGCGTGAAATAGGCATCCTCCGCGCCCAGCACCAGACACAATCCGGCCTCGGGCAATGCGCGCCTGAGGGTGGTGAGGGTCGCCTCCAGGACACTGCCGCCGGGCGTCAGTTCCAGATACTGCTTGGGACGGTCAGCCTGCATGCGGCTGCCCACGCCTGCGGCGGGTACCAGATACCAGAGACGCGGCGCCGGGGCATCATTCATGCGAGTCATGGATTGAGCACCTTGGGCAGGCCCTCTTCCAGTCCCTTGCCTTCCAGCGCCCCTTCCGCCACTTCATCCGCGGACGAGACCTGGCGCTTGGGTACCTCGACGTTGGGCACCCACAGGAACTGCTCATCCTTGCGCACCATGCCGAGATCGTTGCGCGCACGCTCCTCGATGGCCGCCAGACCATTCTTGAGATCGACCACTTCAGCGCCCAGGCGTTGATTGCGGTTGTCCAGCTGCGCCGCTTCCCTGGAGAGCTGCTGCACGCGGGCACGGATGTCGAACAATTCGGTGACGCCATTTTCGCCCCACCACAGCCGGTACTGGAGCAGAGCCAGCAGTAGCAGCAGTGAGATATTGATCCATTTGAGCATGGCAGTGTCCTTGGCCGTTGCAGCGGGCATTATGCCATCATCAGGGGACGCCGCGCAGGCTCTGCCACGCTTGACTGCGTCCTCGCCAGCGCACGTCTTTCCCCGGGGCGATTGGCGCCCTGGCACTCATCGCCCGTCACGTCCCTCAAGGAGGCCCACCATGTACAAACTGGCATTCTTCGTTCCACACGAAGCACTGGAAGGTGTCAAGGAAGCGCTTTTCGCCACGGGTGCCGGACGCATGGGCGAGTACGAGGCCTGCTGCTTCGAGACGCGCGGCACGGGGCAGTTTCGTCCGCTGGCCGGTGCCAATCCGCATATCGGCGAACGCGGCACGCTGGAACGTGTCGAGGAGGTCAAGGTCGAGATGGTGTGTGAGGACGCGCTGATTCGCACGGCAGTGGCCGCACTGCGCGAGGCGCACCCCTACGAGGAAGTGCCGATTGACTGCTGGCGACTGGAAAGCTTCTGAAGGTGCGATGCCCACCCCGGTCACGCCGTCAAGCGACGGCAGGTCCCGGGGTGAAGCCTGACCACGGCCCGCTCAGTGCTTGGGCAGATGTGTCGTCTTGAAGAAGCGCTCGCGCGTCTCGAGATCGATCTGTTCCAGATGCAACGGGAATTCGCCTTCTCCCTGGCGGGCACGACGGTCCTCGAAATAGCGCCTCAGCGTCACTTCCATGGTCGGGAAGGCCAGTGACTGCCAGGGAATCTCCTCTTCGGCGAACAGCGCCACCTCGAGACTCTCGATACCCGCGGAGAAATCACTGGTCAATTCGGCGCGAAACAGCATGTAGACCTGATTGATGTGCGGCAGATCAATCAGGGTGTAGAGGCCCTGGAGATTGACCTCGGCCCCCGCTTCCTCACGCGTCTCACGGGCAGCGGCCTCACTGGTGGTCTCCGCGTTCTCCATGAAACCGGCCGGCAGTGTCCAGTACCCCAGGCGCGGCTCGATGGCGCGGCGACACAGCAGCACCTTGCCATCGCGTATCGGCAGGGTACCGGCGATGATGCGTGGGTTCTGATAATGGATGGTGCCGCAGCTATCACACAGGTAGCGCAGTCGATCATCTCCTTGTGGCACCGCCAGACGCACCGTCTCACCACAATGGCTGCAGTAGTTCATTCGCTCTCCCGTGAAACTCTTGAACGCCGATGCCCGGGCTCGGCTTCTGGAAATGGTGCCGCTGACTCGGCCGGCTGTCACCTCACATCTTGACCGCCTCACATCCCACGCCACAAGATGAAGGTCAACGAGGACCCGACATGCTAGAAGCTCTGCGCCAGCGCCTGCAATCCCATCACCCCCGTATCGTGAGCAACGACCAGCCACGCGCTGCGGTACTCATCGCGTTGATCGACCGCCCGGAACCGACGCTGCTGCTCACGCAACGCGCCAGTCACCTGAGTCAGCATGCCGGCCAGGTCGCCTTCCCCGGTGGCAAGGCGGAGCCGGAGGATATCAGTCTGCTGGCCACGGCGCTGCGTGAGGCCGAGGAGGAAGTGGCTCTGCCCTCCGGCGAAGTGGAGATATACGGGCAACTGAGCGATGTGATCTCGCTGCACGGCATGACCGTGACGCCTTTCGTGGGGCGCATCGCTCCCGACCTGCCGCTGCGCGCCGACCCCGGCGAGATAGCGCATATCTTCGAGATGCCACTGAGCATGCTGCTGCGCGATGAACGCGCCCACACCGACGTCATCCGCGTGGGCGATGACACCTGGTACGTGCCCGGCTATCAGGTGGCCGGGCAGCTGCTGTGGGGGCTTTCCGCGATGATGCTGGTGGAGATGATGGCCATCGGGTTCGGACACACCATCAGCCTGTCCTCCCCGCCACCGCCCGGGGCTCCGTTGCGCCACCTGCCACCTCGCCCCCATGCACCACGGGCATGAGCCTCTGGCGTGATTGACGCATGTCTCGCGGGCTGAGGATTGCCAGGCCTTCACTCAAGGCATTGCGCCCCTGCGCGCGCTGCTCTATAACACTGCGCCTTGATGCCTTCTGCCCTTTTTCCGGAGCGCCCGATGCCCGCTGCACCCGCCCCACTGCTGGACCCCACCGCGCTCAACCTGCTGATCGATGAACTGGTCGAGCATGGCTACAGCGTGCGCCCGGACTTTCTGCCGGCACACCTGATCCGCCATCTCAATGACGAGTTGCGGGCGCTGGAGAGCCATCAGCGACTGACGGCTGCGGGAATCGGACGCGGGCGAGAGCATGACCTTCGCCCGGACATCCGCGGGGATGCGATTCGCTGGCTGGATCGCGATTCGCGTGCCCAGCGTGCCTATCTGGAGGCGATGAATGTCCTCAAGGATGAACTCAACCGTGCCCTCTATCTGGGACTGTTCGAGTACGAGGCGCATTTTGCCCACTATCCGGTCGGCAGCTTCTATCGCAAGCACCTGGACAGCTTCCGCGGGCGTGGCAATCGCCTGATTTCCAGCGTGCTCTATCTCAATGCCGACTGGCCGGCGGACGCCGGTGGCGAGATCGTGCTCTACGACCCCGAAGATGACAGCCGTGAAATCCGGCGTGTCACCCCCGAGGCCGGGACCTTCGTGTGCTTCCTTTCCGAACGGATCCCCCACGAGGTGCTGCCGACGAAACAGGCGCGCGCCAGCGTGACCGGCTGGTTCCGCCGCAACGCCTCGCAGGGCAACCTGGTCGACCCCTCCCGCTAGTGCGACCTACTCCTCTACCCTCAACTCCCCCCTTGCGACGCACGTGAGGCATGCCGCTCACACAAGTCCTCAATCTGCGTTGCGCCCGTCGGAAGCCTCGCCATGGCGGGACGTCTGGCGCTGGCTTTCGCCATCATGAGTCTCGATCTCCTCGAGACTATCCAGGGACGCCTCGGTGATCAGCTCCGGCATGTCGACGGCCAGCTCGCGAGTCACCTCGACCAGCGGGTCATTGACCTCGGCATCCCGCAGGTGCTCCTCGGCGGCCTCGACCAGTTCCGGCCCGACGGCAAGCTCCGTTCCCAGTGGTGTCTGTGGCGCATGGGTCTCGAAGGGGGCCAGCGGCTGCGGCGCCGGACGCATCACGCGTCGCCAGACGAAGAAGGCCAGCATGCCACCGCCCATCACCGCCAGACTCAGCGCCATGCCGGGCATGGCACCCATCTCGGCCATCGGCAGTGATACGGCCGGCGGTGACAGGGTCGAGCCCACGGCATTGATCAGCAACAATCCCTGACTCATGCGCACCAGCGCCCCGGCGGGGGCACGGTCTGCCGCATGGCTGACCGCGACCGGATAGAGCGTGAAGGCCGCGCCGCCGAGCAGGAACAACACCGTCAACTGCGCGATGCCTTCGCGTGCCGGCCCCATCAGCAAGGCGGCGAACCCGATGATGGCCACCGACAGGATGATCAATACCTGCTGACGATCATGACTGTCAGACCAGCGCCCGATGGGGTACTGCAGCAGCATGCCGCCGAGAATCACCAGCGCCATGCGCTGCCCGATCTCCGCGGTGTCCAGCACGCCGCCCTCCCCCAATGCCAAGGGCAGCAGGCTGTAGAGCACTGCCACCACCAGCCCCGAAGCCAGGCAGCCGAACACGCCGGTCGGCGTGATGCGAATCAGACGCCAGGGACTCAACGGCTCGGATTGCTCGATCAGCGGTGATACGCGCGGCAGCAGCACCAGCGGCAATACGGACGCCGCCGCTAGCATCGCCACCAGCATGAAGGCCGCCTCGAGACTCAGCATGGCGGTTACTCCCAGCAGCAGCTGCCCCAGCACGCCCGCGCCATAAAGCACGATCATGTAGAGCGCCAGCAGGCGTCCGCGTACGGCGGGGTCGGCGGCACTCAGCAACCAGCTCTCGATGACCAGATACACGCCGACCAGCGACCAGCCGATCATCATGCGCAGCAGGAACCACACCACGGGATGGTCTCCCAGTCCCATGGCCAGGGCGGCGACTGCCACCAGCGAGGCGAAGCCGGCGTAGGCTCGGATGTGTCCGATGCGCAGCAGCAGGCGGTCGTTGACCAGCGCTCCCAGTCCAAGCCCCAGATAGTAGGCGGAGCTGATCAGGCCGATCGCCTCGCTCGAGACACCGGCGGCAGACAGCCGCAGGGGGACCAGCGAAGTCAGCATGGCATTGCCGATCCCCAGCAAGGCAAGGCCCAGCAAGGGCGCGAGAGACATCAACAACAGATGACGGGGCATGACCAGTTCCTCGGCCAGGCGCAGGACTGCGTTCGGCCAATGCCGCAAGGTGCGGAGAGCTACGGGAGAGGGAAGCGCCCTGCAGGAATCTCGCAAGGCGCGGGCAATATAGTGACAGTCTGCGCCAAATCCAAGTGTTTTTGCGTCAGCTTCACGTCATTTCGCGACATCGTTCATTGTCTCGCCCCGAATCTCGCGGCCAGCCCGGTCAGGCGCACACGCGTGGGGCGGCTGGATCATGCCTCGGTAGCGGGCATCCTCCCTCCACACCTGCCACGCGAGCCCTTCAGGACATCGGTACACGGAAGATGACGCTATCGCTCGCAACCTGCTCGAAGGCCAGGCCATGGGTCCGCGCCAGCCAGGCGAAGGTCGTCGGGCTGAACAGGCAGACATGGGTCGGGTCACGCAGATAGTGCCAACGCTTGAGCGCATCCAGATCATCCGCGGCGGGTTGCGTCATGATCCCCAGCAGGCCACCGGGTTTGAGACACCCAAGCCACTGACGGAAGACATCGCCGGGCGCGTAGAGATGCTCGATCACCTCGGTACTGACGATGAAATCATGCTGACGGGCGAGCGCTGCCGGGTTCGGGTGGTAATACAGATCATGCAATGCCATCGGGTGGCCGACTTCCTCGAACATCCGTGCCAGGGCTGGCCCCGGCCCACAACCGAAATCGAGCCCGCTGGCACCGGCCGCCAGCCGCTCGCACATCGGCGTGAACAGCCTGGACAGGAAGGTGCGATAGCGCGGGTCTGCCGGGTCGTTCTGATGCTGGTCGTAGATATCCTGCTCTGCGCGGGCATCCAGTCGTTGAGAGGGCGCGAGATACAGCAGATGGCATTCGCCACACCGCAGGTAATCACGCTCGTCGGCAGGCGGACGCTGACCGGTCCGCGGACATGGCTTGCGTCGTTGCACCAGATGCAGCACAGGTTGACTGCCATGCGTCGCGCATAGCGGGCATTGATGGTCGGATTCAGGCAATGCCTGTGCCGGGGACTCGGGGGCAATGGGGGAAGATGACATCAGGGCTCCGCACAGGGCAAGGGACACGACAGGCACAAGACATGACAGGACGAGCACATCAGGGAAAGCGCATCAGGGAAAGCATCACCGAAAAGCACTACTGGAAAGCACTACTGGAAAGCACGGCACACGAGAACCGCTCGGGCAGTGCCGTGGTCTGACTGTCTGACAGAGCGCCTCGGGACCACGCCAGCGACGTGATCCCGGATGTGCCGATGCCAGCATGATACTGGCAGAGCAAACGGGCCGCACGCCCCGTGCCACACACGACGAAGGTCACTGCGTGCCCCCCGATGCCTCGAACCTGCATGACGTTCGCCCCTCTGGCACAATGGGGCGCGACGGGCAGCGCAGGACTCGCCCTCTGACCAGTGCGGTATCTCACGCCAGACCACCGGAACTTCATGTGTGACGATGGAAAAGACTCTCAAGCGTTTTGAAAAGGCCATGGAACAGCGCCTTTTACCCCTCAAGGCCAATGCCGTCGCCTGGCTATGGCAGCGACTCTCGGGCCTGACCACCCGCCAGCTGTGGTGGATGGCGCGCCCGCTCGCGCGTCTCGTGCAACTGCTCAATCCGCGGGAACGGCGCGTCACGCGCAGAAATCTTGGCCAGGCCTTCCCTCATCAGCCGCGTGAGACACGCGCACGCCTCGTGACCGAGAGCCTCGCCCACTCCACCGCCACCATGCTGGAGCTGGGCAAGGTATGGCTGGGTGATGAAGACGCGGTGCGCGATTCGATTCTCGAGGTGCACGGTCGCAATCTGCTCGACGAAGCCCGTGCCGAGGGACGTGGCGTGATCGTGCTGGCGCCGCACTTCGGCAACTGGGAAGTGCTCAATTTCTGGCTCTCGAGCCATTTCCCCTTCACTGCCATGTACGAGCCGCCCAAGTTCGAGCGGCTCGACCCGATCATTCGCAACGGGCGTGAGCGCATGGGGGCGAGACTGGTGCCTACCAACTCCCGCGGCGTGGCAGCGTTGCTGAAGGCGCTCAAGCGCGCCGAGGCGATCGGCATCCTGCCGGACCAGGAACCGGGACGCGGCAGCGGTGTCTTCGCCGACTTCTACGGCCGACCCGCCTACACCGCCACTCTGCTCCCCAAGCTGGTGGCGAGAACCGACGCCCGCGTGGTGACCGGTGTCGCTCAACGCCTGGAAGATGGCCATGGCTTCGCCATCCACTTCCTTGCGGCGGATGAGGCGGTCTACGCCGAAGACGAGGTCATCTCGGCGCGGGGAGTGAATGCATCAGTGGAAGCCGCGATCGCCCTGGCGCCCGCGCAGTATCAATGGGAATACAAGCGCTGGCGCAAGAGCCCGGAAGAACTGGACGAGCAGCCGGGCTGGCGTGAGAAGCGCTTCTATCCCCGGGACGATTCCTGGCTTTCCCTCAAGGGCTGGCGCCGCCACCTCAAGTACCGCCGCCGCAACGCGAAACGCTCCTGACTCTCCAGGGACAGGGCAGCACTGGCGCAAACCGGCACAAGCTTCCAGACTTTCCTGCACGGCGGCGAGCGATGCCAGTCGACTTGCCGAGGCAGCCGCGACAGGCCAAGGAGGCAGTGGAGCACATGAGCAAGCGCCAACAGGACATCCGTGGATGCGCAAGCATCAGACTGCTGATGGGGACGGCACTCATCGGCTGTCTCTGCGCGTCGTCTCCTGCCTGGAGCGAGGCAAGCAGCAGCGACACCCTCGATGGCGAGACCTCTGCTCATGCCCCGGCTCTGGCATTGCAGGCGGCAAGCTCGGTTCCCGAGGACGCCCCCTCCCTGAGGCTGCCACCAGGGGCCGGCATGACTCGGCTGGCATCGCTTCAGGCACCTCGCATGCTGCACCTCACCGCTCACGATGAGGTGTTGATCGGCTCGCGGGCCGGCAAGCTCTATCGAGGCCAGCTGGCCGATGATGGCAGCCTCAAGCGCATGGAAGTGCTGGTCGAGCTGGAAGGCTATCCCCACTCTGCCGTCGTCCGCGATGCGCGCCTGTATGTCGCGACCACGGACGCCCTGCTGGTCGCGGACTACCATCCCGGGATCTCCCTTGCCCCGAGCGACTTCCAGCGCGTGATCGCGATTCCCGGCGGCGGTGGCCACAACTCGCGTACGCTGAGCCTGGGCCCTGACAATGGCCTGTATCTGGCGCTGGGGATCCAGGGCAACTGCTCCGATCAATATCTGGCGGGCACCTCGCCTCGCTATCCACAGCAACAGCGCCGTGGGGGAGTGATGCGCCTTGAGGAAAGTGGCGAGCCTCCCGAGTGGCGTGCGTGGGCGAGTGGTCTGCGCAACCCCGTCGGCCTGGTCTGGCAGGCACTGGCGACAGGAGAGACGCGCCTGCTGGCCACCAACAACGGACCGGACCATTGGGGCTACGAGCATCCCCGCGAGCTGGTGGTCGCTGCCCGCGAAGGCAGCTTCCATGGCATGCCCTGGTATCAGTGGATCGATGGCCGCTGGCAGGCAGATGATTGCATCACGAGCGATTCACCGCGCGAGCGTGACGAGATTGCACCGCCACTGGCCGAGATCCCCGCTCGCAGTGCGCCGATGGGAATCGCGGTGGTACCGCCTGGGCATCCATTGGCTGCTGACATGGATGTCGTGGTGGCAGTCCACGGCAGCTGGGGCACGGCACCCTCCGGCAAGGCGTGGGGAGACCCCGCCAGTCGTCGTGAGCCTCGCCTGCTGGGCCTCAAGCTGGCGACGCCAGACACTGAAGCACACCTAGTGCCGGTACTGACCGGCCTGCAGGATGCCGCCAGCGGCGAGCGCTGGATACGCCCACTGGATGTAGCATTCGGCAAGGATGGCAGCCTCTACCTGACCAGCGATACCGGAGCCTCAGGACTCTATCGGATCACCTTCTCTCAGTGACCTCCAGCCGCCTCTGACTCGACACGGCGGCTCACGCGTTGATTCTTCGCCCAAGCGTTGAGCGAGCTTCTCGACGCTCTGCATCCATGGGGTGATCACATGCGTATGCTCTCAGGACGACGCCATCGCCGGAGCCTGCGCCATGACAAAGCCCTCCATCTTCTCGCCAGTTGCCAGCCCTTCCCCCGGGGCTGTCCGTTCGGGCAGCGCCCTGACACGCACCCCGTGGCTGAGCATCATCATGCCAGTCCACAACGAGGCATCCGGTATCGTCTCGGCCTTGATCGCCTTGAGTCCACTGCGCGCGAGCGGGGATTGCGAGGTCATCGTGGTCGATGGCGGCTCCACGGATACTACCCGCGAGCTGGCAACGCCGCTGTGCGATCGCTGCCTGAGCAGTGATCCGGGCCGGGCAACGCAGATGAACGCCGGTGCCTCTCAGGCTCGTGGCCAATGGCTGCTGTTCCTGCATGCCGACACGCGCCTGCCGGCACATGTCCTCTCGGTACTGTCAGAGACCCTCGCCGAGCATCGCGAGTGCGACTGGGGTCGCTTCGATGTCGACATCGAAGGAGATTCTCCGCTGCTGCCCGTGATCGCCATGCTGATGAATCTGCGCTCGCGCCTGACCAGCATCAGCACAGGTGATCAGACCCAGTTCGTACGACGCTCCACCTTCGAGGCCATCGAGGGCTTTCCCGTCGTGCCCCTGATGGAGGACATCCAGCTGAGCGTCAGGCTCAAGCGACTGACCTCGCCGCTGAACCTCTCCGCCAGAGTCACTACCAGTGGAAGACGCTGGGAAACCCATGGCGCCTGTCGCACCATCCTCAAGATGTGGGGGCTGCGCCTGGCAGCCTGGGGTGGCGTATCTCCTGTCCGTCTAGCGCGTCTCTATGGTTATGGTGCCGCCGCTCAGGCGTGTGAACAGCGTGGCTTGCCTCATGCCTGAAGCCTCGCTTGCTGACAGGGAAACCGACACGGCAGCATACGACATGCGCCCGACGCTCATCATCTTCGGCCGCCTGCCACTGGCCGGACAATGCAAGACGCGGCTGATCCCTGCCCTCGGTCCCGAGGGGGCGGCACGCCTCTACTCGCGCATGCTGCGCAGAATCGTTCAGCAGGCCTGCGCCTCACGCCTCGGCAAGGTGGTCGTGATGCTGACTCCCTCCCCCGAGCACGCCCGGCAGCAACCTGAGCTGGCAGCCCTGCTGACGGACCTTGAGGATCAGTTGCGTGCAGAGAGCATGGCGGCATATGGCAAGCGAATCACGCTCGAGGCACAGCCACAGGGTGGGCTTGGGGAGCGCATGCATCAGGCCATGCTGCGCCACCTGCCCGCAGGCCCCGTGCTGCTGATGGGCTCTGACCTGCCCGCATTGGACAGTCAACGTCTGCGCGAGGCGGCGCGGTGCCTGCATGACCATGAGGCGGTGCTGCAGCCCAGCGAAGACGGGGGATACGGATTGATTGGCCTGAAAGCAGCCTGCCCGGCGGCCTTCCAGCTGGATCACTGGAGCCATGCCGACGTGAGCCGGGAGACTCTTGCACTGCTGGCTCAGGCAGGCAGAAGCGTCGGTTGCCTGCCTGTCAGCTGGGATGTCGATGAGCCTCACGATCTGGTGCGCCTGAGGCGACACTTCCCAGCCCTGATGGCGAACCTCTCCTCCTGTCAGCCTGCATGACATCTTTCCTGCAGCGCATGACACGCTTCCCGCATCGCAGGAAGCCCTTTCAGCATCGCAGAAGGCCTCCCAAAGTCGCATGGGTTTTAGGGCGGCAGAGGCTTTTCCTGCACCGCAGGACTGTTACACTCGAGATATCGTGACGTCTGAGTCACAGCTTGACGGGGTGCCGGTAAGACCGGCTGAGATGTCATTCGCACTGTTCGAGGCCTTGCATCGAGGTGCGTGAATGACGATCCCGCCGAACCTGATCCGGTTAGTACCGGCGTAGGGATCAAGCGCGAAGTGTTGCCGCACATCATCTTCACCTCTTCCAGGTGAACGCCGCACCTCCCCCCGCTTTTTCCCTGCAGATTGCCGGACCTGACCACGCTCGAGCCAGACCTTTGCCACTCCATCACGGATTGGCAGCACGCTCACCGAGGGATGCGTCGATGCCCAGCTTTTCAGACCTGACCAGTGCCTGCGCCGAGGAATGGCGCGACTATCTCGAGCATGATTTCGTTCGCCAGCTCGGGGAAGGTCATCTGCCAGAGGAGTCCTTCCGCCATTACCTGCAGCAGGACTACCTGTTCCTGATCCACTTCGCGCGCGCCTGGGCGCTGGCCGCCTACAAGAGCCGCACCCTCGCGGAGCTGCGTCAGGCCACGGCCAGTCTCGACACCATCCTCAATACCGAGCTCGATCTGCATATCGGCTACTGCAGCGAGTGGGGCATCAGCGAGGATGACCTGAGTGAGCTACCGGAATCCCGCGCGACCCTGGCCTATACCCGTTACGTACTGGATTGCGGCCAGCGCGGCGATCTTCTCGATCTTCACGTGGCGCTCGCGCCTTGCCTGATCGGCTACGGCGAGATCGCCGAGTGGCTGCTGGATCAGGACACCACCGAGATCGAGGACAATCCGTACGCGGACTGGATCGCGATGTACTCCAGCGATGACTTCAAGGAAGCGGTGGACGCCGAACGTGAATGGCTGGACGCTCGGCTCTCGGAGGTCTCGGAGCGCCGGCTGGGCGAGCTGGTGGATGTCTTCCGCGATGCGACGCGTCTCGAGATCGACTTCTGGCAGATGGGGCTTGATCGCGACTGATCCGTGGCAGGCCCTTGCGTGACAGGCCGCGCCAGCGCGAACGGAAGACTCATCGATTTTCGTCGGCCTGGGGACGTGGTCCTCTCGCCAATCATCCAGACACACCACAGGCCATCAGAGCCTGAATGCGAGCACGATGATCTGGGCCAACACTACGCTCAGCACAGGTCATGCCCGCATTGAACTCTGAGCACGCTTGACGGGGTGCCGGTGGAACCGGCTGAGATCCTGCATGCATCACCTCGCCGCCAAATGGGCGAGGCTGCCAGCAAGGGGTCCCGTGGAACCTGAACCGGTTAGGACCGGCGTAGGAATCAAGCTGATGGTCAGCCGCTGCCCGCGGCCGCCTCGCTCCCGGGCCACCTGTTGGCAAGGAGTCGGCGATGGCCATCCTCTCCCTGCGCACGGTCTTCCCATGATGACGTCTGCCGTGACGTCGCCCTTTGAGGAGACCTGCATGAGCACTACCCCCACGACTCAAGATCCGCAAGCCACCAACGCCGCAGAACCGTCGTTCGCCCCCCAGCCTGAGGCTGCGCCGAAGGCGCGCGCACGTGCCGGTCGCAAGGATGGCAGTCGCCACCTCGCCAGCGAAGCCCGCGTCGACGCCGCCGCCATCGCGCCGCTGAGCGGCTCGCGCAAGATCTATATCGAAGGCTCCCGCCCGGACATCCGCGTGCCCATGCGCGAGATCGGCTGCTCGCCGACCCAGACCTCCAGTGGTCTGGAAGAGAATCCGCCGATCGTCGTCTACGATACCTCCGGTCCCTACACCGACCCGGCGGTCGAGATCGACATTCGTCGCGGGCTGGCGCCACTGCGCGAGAAGTGGATCGAGGAACGCGACGATACCGAACAGCTCAATCAGCTGAGCAGCGAATATGGTCGCGTGCGCCAGGCCGACCTGCGCCTGTCGTCCCTGCGTTTCGAGCTGGACCACCGCCCGCGTCGTGCCCTGCCGGGCAAGAATGTCACCCAGCTGCACTATGCGCGCCAGGGCATTATCACGCCGGAGATGGAGTACATCGCGATTCGCGAGAATCAGCGTCGTATCGCGCTGCGTGAGGAGTATCAGGGCAGTGACTCCGTCGAGAGCATTCTGGGCCACCAGCACCCGGGTCACAGCTTCGGCGCCAACCTGCCCGACGAGATCACCGCCGAATTCGTGCGTGAGGAAGTCGCACGCGGCCGCGCCATCATTCCCGCCAACATCAATCACCCGGAAAGCGAGCCGATGATCATCGGCCGCAACTTCCTGGTGAAGGTCAACGGCAACCTGGGCAACTCGGCGGTCACCTCCTCCATCGAGGAAGAGGTCGACAAGATGACCTGGGCGATCCGCTGGGGCTCCGACACCGTGATGGATCTTTCGACCGGCGCCAACATCCACGAGACACGTGAATGGATTCTGCGCAACTCTCCCGTGCCCATCGGCACGGTGCCGATCTATCAGGCGCTGGAGAAGGTCGATGGCGTGGCCGAGAATCTTGATTGGGAGATCTTCCGCGACACGCTGATCGAGCAGGCCGAGCAAGGCGTCGACTACTTCACCATCCACGCCGGCGTCCTGCTGCGCTATGTGCCGCTGACCGCCAGCCGCGTGACCGGCATCGTCTCGCGCGGTGGCTCCATCATGGCCAAGTGGTGTCTGGCGCATCACGAGGAAAGCTTCCTCTATCGCCACTTCGAGGACATCTGCGAGATCTGCAAGGCCTACGACATCAGCCTGTCACTGGGCGATGGCCTGCGCCCGGGCTCGGTGGCCGATGCCAATGACGCCGCCCAGTTCGGCGAGCTCGAGACGCTCGGCGAGCTGACGAAGATCGCCTGGCAGCACGATGTCCAGGTCATGATCGAAGGTCCGGGTCACGTGCCGATGCACCTGATCAAGGAGAACATGGACAAGCAGCTCAGCGAGTGCGACGAGGCGCCCTTCTACACCCTCGGCCCGCTGACCACCGACATCGCCCCGGGCTACGACCACATCACCTCCGGTATCGGTGCCGCGATGATCGGCTGGTTCGGCTGCGCCATGCTCTGCTACGTGACCCCCAAGGAGCACCTGGGCCTGCCCAACAAGGACGACGTCAAGACTGGCATCATCACCTACAAGATCGCCGCGCATGCCGCGGATCTGGCCAAGGGGCATCCGGGCGCGCAACGTCGTGACAATGCACTCTCCAAGGCACGCTTCGAGTTCCGCTGGGAAGACCAGTTCAATCTGGGCCTTGACCCGGACACCGCGCGCAGCTTCCACGACGAGACGCTGCCCAAGGATTCGGCCAAGGTCGCCCACTTCTGCTCCATGTGCGGGCCGAAGTTCTGCTCGATGAAGATCACCCAGGAAGTCCGCGACTACGCCAACGAACACGGCCTGACCGGTGACGCCGACAGCGTGATGGCCGGCATGCAGGAGCAGGCTGACAAGTTCAAGCGCGAAGGCAGCCAGCTCTATCAGGAGGTATAGGTAGAGGGATTGGCGCACGAAAGGCTGACGTGCTGAGCCGCACGAAAAACGCCCCGACCATCACTGGTCGGGGCGTTTTCAATGGCCTGCTGCCAACCGCTCATGACACGTCATGAGCGTGATCCAGAGATCACGTGCGGCTGGTGACTTCCAGCAGGTGATAACCGAACTGGGTCTTCACCGGGCCCTGCACGGTGTTGATCGGTGCGCTGAACACGACTTCGTCGAATTCCTTGACCATCATGCCCGGGCCGAAGGCGCCCAGGTCACCGCCACTGCGACCGGACGGGCAGGAGGAGTGCTCGCGAGCGGCATCAGCGAAATCGCGGCCGTTCTCGATTTCGGTCTTGAGAGCTGCACACTGTTCTTCGCTGGAAACGAGAATATGACGCGCTGTGGCCTGTGCCATGTCTATCACCTGTCACTGATCGAATAAATGCCGCCGGCAATCACCGGCGGCGTGGCAGCACATTGTGGCCCAAGGCGACGCTCGCCGCTAGCGTCCGCCACAGACCCGGCGCTGATACTGGATGGCATCAAGGTCGCTGCTGCCCAGCAACGCCGCTGTGGCAGCATTGCATTCCGCCTCTGCCAGTTGATCGGCACCTGATGATTCAGCCCACTGGATATTGCCGATGCTGGGCTGATAGCTGACCGCCGCATGGCAGGCCATGCGCCGCGTACTGTGGTAACGCTGGGAGGGCAGGGTCGGAGGATTGGCGGTCATTTCCTGACAGGTGGAAGCGAACATCTCACTGGCCGCCTGGCTGCAGCGGGTATGTGCCATGGCATTCTGCCGCTGGTTGGCACACACGGAATCATTGAGAACACGCCACTGCAAGGTATCGAAATCGATCATCTGCCCTTGATAGCGGGTCTCGACATGTTCTCGCTGAAGCCCTGCTGTCGACGTCAGATGAGACGCTACTCCCTCCCCGAATTGCCCACTCATGCCGGATACCGCGTCCATTAATGCTGCCAATGCCGCACTGACAGAATTCATCACACACTCCTTGTGTTGATGCCTCCCGACATATGCCGCCGGGGAGCCTTGCTCGATCATCCATGACCGTCACTTGCGGTGACATGACCTGATAGCGCTGCTTCATAACGAGACTGATAGCGCCGACTGACAGCGTCAGTGCGCTCACTGCGATATTACCCGCTCACCGCCATCATTGCCTTGACGCTCAAGGGGATGGTTCCAACGCTTCCTCCTCCCGCAACGAGCCGTCAGATTCAAGACTCCAGACGCGCGAACGCCCACCCGGAAGACCGGATGGGCGTTGTAGACGCTCGCCTGAGAGCGTCAGCAGCAGTCGCTTACTTGGCGACTTTCTGCATGGCCTCGGAGGCGGACTTGGCATTGTTCTCTGCCAGTTCCTGACCTTTCTTGGCGTATTCCTGGTTCAGCTCGACCACCTTCTGGGTGTCGTTCTGAAGCTTCTCGCCCAGAGACTTGACCGTCTCCTGCTGTTCCTTGACGAAGTTCTTCAGGCCTTCGCTGTCCTTGATCTCGAGCATGGAACGCGCCTGCGCCATGGAGGTGTCAACGTAGGACTTGGTCAGATCCATCTGAGCGCTGACCAGCTTCTCGCTGTAATCGAGACTCAGGGCGCTGAAAGCACGCAGCGGAGCGAAGAACATGTCGTCGAACTGCTGAGTGGTCTTCTCAAGATTGGTGTTGAACATGGGGCACCCTCCAGGGTTTGGCATCACACGGAAAATGAAGCGGAGCTTTGCTCCGTTGGCTACCAGGACTGAACCAAGCTTGTGAGCCATGAGGTCGAGATCTCACTGCAAGCCAGCATTCTCGACAGGTTCCATCCTCGCTGCAGTGCAGCATAAGCCACCTCTTGCTGCACTGCAACATCAGGAACGCAATATTGATCAACCACCTTGCCCTGCGAGTCTGCTGCCGGGCTGACTGCCCTCTTGTCCAGAGACGCCAAGCCCCTGAATGTCATGAAGATTTCAGTCGCTCGCACGACATCGCTGGCACAACATCCTGTCGCCCAGCAATTCGCGCTGACCCTCGCTACGACATAACGCCACACTGGCCTTGGACAACCAGCGACGACACTCATCACAACGTGGCTGCAGGTATTGCATCTCATCATGGCCAGACCCCATGCCACGATGGCCGTGCGACACGTCAGAGGATTTCGCGCCAGAGGAAGACACGCCCTCCAGCCTCACGTCAGAAACTGAAGGCTGCCAGTCCTGAGCCTGCAAGCCGTGGCACGTGGACGAGGGCATGGTCTGCGTCATGCCGGACATCAGTGTCTGGAAAGAGGATGAGGTGGCCTTTGGAGGAGTGGCCTGGCGAGTCTCGGAAGGTGTTGGCCCCTCCTCACGAGGCGTGACCTGAGGAGCGTCATCCCCGCTTGAAGAAGGGATGGCGTCATCACGCACGGGGGCCACCGAGGGGGAAGCGGATGGGTCCTGGGGTGGTACCCAGGCGTAGGCCGTCTGCTCATCGGGATGGATGGCCACGGTGGCATGTTCTGACAAGCCGAGTCGCGACGCCCAGTCGACCCGTGATGGGCCATGCTGCGCCAGGATGGCACGACCGAGACGCCTCAGACGACGCGGGTCGATCCGGTGGGTGAAATCACGCATGCGGGCGACGGAGGCCGCCCCGCTCCCCAGATTGAGGCATTCTTCGGACAACCCGCGCAGGTCCACCAGCGCTCGACTGTCCAGAATATCTTCGGGAGGCCGGCTGACCTGTTCCTCGGCGGCAATGACCAACCGATGCGTCAATTGTGGCTGCAGCACCATCCCGAGCCTGGAAGGCAGGAGACCTGAGCTCTCCAGCCAGCGGCGAAAGCACTGCTGCTGTTCCTTGAGTGCCAGCAGCGGTGATGGCGTCAACCGCAACTCATCACCGCTCTGAACGACCTCCTCGATATCTTCCAATGAGCCCTGCCCGACGGAAGCGCCTTGCTCGACAGAGGGGCTCTGGTGCGCGCTCAGCTCGCCAAATGGCGAGATCGTCAGCGGGAGATCAAAGCAGGACGCATCCAGTACCCAGAATTGCATGAGGCGATTGATCAACACGTGATCCAGCTCGATCACGCCATCATCCCCTTCCAGGCGCAGGTCATGCAGCACGACCCAGTCATCGCGCGACTCGAACAGGGTGTTCAGGAATCGGGCGAGCGAACGACGACGCTCCTGATGCGCTCGAACGCCTCGCAGCATCCTCAGAACCTGCTGGCGCTCCTGGGTGCTCAAGGTGGCATTCTGCGCCAATACCTCAAGTACCAGAACGTCATACTCCCTGGAGTCACAATCCTTGAGCAGCATGGGAGCCTCTAAATTTAGAACATTAAGATGTTTTCAGTGTAGTCATCGCAGTACCATCTCTGCCACCTGCTACCTGTCAGGGCATCCAGCCAGGGGGAACAAGCAGGGGAGAAACGGGTACCGGGCAGATCTTGAGGATAGCGCTTCAGGACAGACCTTAAGAATAGCGCTTCAGGACAGACCTTCAGGATAGATCAGGCTGATGATGATAGGGCAGCATCGCCTCCACCTGGCGTCGCGCCCCGCTCAACCAGCGCGCTTCCTCCTCAAGCGCGTCAGCCACGGCTGACTGCAGGCCGGGGTGTACCAGCCAGTGCAATGACCAGGTGTCATAGGCCGAGAAGCCGCGGCTGATCTTGTGCTCACCCTGTGTGCCCGGATCAAAGCGCGTCAGTCCCCGCTCAAGGCAGAACTCCAGCCCCTGGTAATAGCAGACCTCGAAATGCAGGCAGTCCGCCTGCACTTCACTGCCCCACCAGCGCCCATAGAGGCAATCGGCACCGACAAGGCACAACGCAGCCGCCACAGGATCGCCATGTTCATCACGCGCCTGCACCAGCAGCAGCTGTTCGGGCATGCTGCGCCTTAAGCGCTGAAAGAACGCCAGTGTCAGGTAGGGCCGTTGTCCGCGCTCCAGATAGGTCATGCAGTAACAGCGATGGAAAGCTTCGAGATCGCTCTCACCGATGGCTTCACCGCTGAGACGCGCGAGGGTGATGCCCTGCTCGAGCACCTTGCGGCGCTCGCGGCGGATCTCCTTGCGTCGCTTGGAGCGCAGACTGCCCAGCCACTCATCGAAGTCTCGCTCACCTCGCGACTGCCAGTGATACTGCATGCCACCACGCAGCATCAGCTGCGGGCTGACGGCTTGCCAGTCACGGCACTCGTCGAGATCCGCGAACAACAGATGAAAGCCACTGTGCTCAAAGCGTCGCAAGGGCCCGCCTGCGTCGACGGCGGGTGCCACGCCGGCCTGAAGCCTGGGCCACAACCAGGCAAGCAGCGCTCGGCGGGAAGGGCCTCCCGTCTCCGATGAGGCCAGGACCAGCCGCGGACCAGCGCTCGGCGTGAAGGGAACTGCCGACAGCTGCTTGGGATAATAACGCCCACCGGCCTGCTCCAGCGCCTCGGCCCATTGCTGATCAAAGACATACTCGCCCCGCGAGTGCAGCTTGAGATAGCGCAGCAAGCCGGCGACAAGCCGTCCTGACTCGTCACGCACCAGCAAGTGCGCCGGGTACCAGCCCGTAGACGCGCAGGCCGCGCCGCTGTCTTCCAGTGCACGAAGATAGGCATGTTGCAGAAAGGGATACTCTTTTCCCGCCAGCGCATCCCATTCTGCGGGCGTGACAGCGCTGATCGACGAGAGCACGTCCAGATGCCAGTTCGCGCCACGTCTGTCAGTGGCCTCAGTCCCGATCTGCCTTCGCGACGCATCACTCTCCTGATGCCCTGCTTCCCGGTGCTCGCTCACCCTGCTCTCCTCTGAAGATGCCCACCCTGCCGCCCGGCCGATATGCCGCCTGCCCCAGGACATGCTAGTGTGTCGCCATGATGCAAGACAATGAGACTGCCATGACTGATACATCGCCTCCCGCCGACAAGCCTGAGCCCACGCGCGATACGGCGACGGCTACCGAGCGTCCCGCCACTCCCTCTGCGCAGGAAACCCGCGCCGAGACCAATGCCATGGCACTGGCCTCCTTTGCCCTGAGCGTGCTGGGCTGTCTGCTGGCACCCGCGGCATTGGGTGGCATCGTCTGCGGTCATCTCGCCCGCCGACAGATCCGCCAGCGCGGTGATGCCGGCGATAGCTGGGCGCTGGCCGGCCTCATACTGGGCTACCTGCTCATCGCGTTGTCATTGGCGGGTCTGCTGATGTTCGGCGGCATGATGCTCACCATGTTCGGTATCATGGCGTTCAGCAGCTGACGCAGGACGACCCTCCTTCAGCCTGCCCCCCGATTTTCATGCCAGCGGGACACCCTGCCGCCTTGAGCACCTGGTGTGCTCCCGCCAGCGATTCCGGCTCCTGTGAGCCGCCTCATACCTGAGCGAGCCTCGATGCTGCACTCGATTCTCGATAATGATTTCTACAAGTTCACCATGCAGAACGCGGTGGTGAAACTGTTTCCCTACGCACGCACCCGTTACGCCTTCATCAACCGGGGCCAGCATGCCTTCCCCCCGGGATTCGGCGAAGCACTGCGCGCGGCCGTGGATGACATGGCACGCCTGGCGCTGAGTGCTGAGGAAAAGGAGTTTCTGGAGCAACAGTGCCCCTTCCTCGACCCCACCTATCGTGACTTTCTTGCCGGCTTTCGCTTCGATCCCGCGGAAATCACCATCACCCAGTCGGGTGAGGAGCTTGAGGTCCATATCGAGGGCTACTGGTACCGCACCATCCTGTGGGAAGTCCCGCTGATGGCGATGATCAGTGAGCTCTGGTACCGCCTTGGTGGCGATCAGCGTGACAGCGACAAGAGCGTACGTGACAGTACGCTGACCAAGATCGAGCACTACAAGCGTCTGGGGGTACGTGTCGCCGAGTTCGGGACGCGTCGTCGCCATTCCTATGCGGTCCATGATCAGGTAGTGGCCGCCCTCAAGGAACAGGGCCGTGGCTGCTTCATCGGCACCAGCAATGTCCACATGGCCCAGCGTCATGGCACCAAGCCCATCGGGACGCATGCTCACGAGTGGTTCATGTTTCACGCAGCGCGCTTCGGGTTCAAGATGGCCAACATCCTGGCGCTGGAAAACTGGGTGAAGGTCTACCGGGGTGATCTGGGGATCGCGCTTTCAGATACCTTTACCAGTCGTGCCTTCTTCAGAAGCTTCGACAAGAAGTTCGCCAAGCTGTTTGATGGGGTACGGCACGACAGCGGTGATCCCATCGAGTTTGCCGAAGCGACCATCCGCCACTATGAGTCGCTGGGCATTGATCCCAAGACCAAGACGATCATCTTCTCGGATGGTCTGGATACCGACAAGGTTGACCGTATCGTGCGCTACTGTGCCGGTCGTATCGGCATGTCGTTCGGGATCGGCACCAATTTCACCAATGACGTCGGCCCCCAGCCGATGAACATGGTCATCAAGATGACGGAAGCCCGGCCCGAGGGTCAGGATTGGGTGCCGGTGATCAAGCTGTCGGATGTGTCCAGCAAGCATACGGGTGATCCGGACATGATCCGTCTCGCGCATCAGGTGCTCTCGCTCAAGGAGCTGGATCAGACGGCAGACTGACACGCTCGCCCCTGACACCGTCACCCCGCAATGAAGAAGCCCGTTCAGGATGATGCCTGAACGGGCTTCTTCATGTAGGTCACGCATTCGGCGTCACGACAACCTGCTCACGTCTGCGGCTGGGTCTTCGGTGACTTGAACACGCCATTGAACAGATTGAGCATGACCTGCCAGGAGGCAGCATCCGCCGACGCATCATAGCCGAGCGGGAGGTCGTACCTGGCGGCCTTGGCATCCGACTCCGGATTGGTGAACGCATGCTTCGCCCCCGGATACTGGATCAGGGTCGTCCGCGTACCGAGGGATTCAAAGGTAGACAGCAGCGTGTCCAATCCTTGCTGCGATACCAGAGAATCCGCCTCGCCATTCTGGATCACGACGCGTCCGGCGAAGGGCTCGGGATTCTCGACGGCGATTCCAGGGCTGCCGTGGAAGCTGACGACAGCCTTGAGCGGAGCGCCGGAAAGCGCCATGTTCAACACGACACCTCCCCCGAAGCAATAGCCGATGGCCGCAAGGCGGTCACCATCCACCTCGGGGCGAGAACGCAGCACCGCCAGCGCCGAATTGAAGCTGGATTCGGCCTTCGGCCAGTCACTCATCACCGCCGACGAGAAGGCCTTGGCATCCTCGGGATGCTCCGCCGTGCGGCCTTCACCGTACATGTCTACCGCCATCACGACATAGCCGAGCCCCGCCAGCTGCTCCGCGCGCTTGCGAGCATAACTGTTGAGCCCCCACCACTCATGGACCAGCAGTATGCCGGGACGACGTCCCTTGGCCTTGGCATCACGCGCGATCAGCCCGACATGCTCCTCACCATTGGCACGATAGGTCACGACCTCGGTGACGACCTGCGGTCCTTCGAGGCGGTCGACGAGGGTGCCATCATCGGCCGCCAATGCCTGCCCCGCGGACAGCACCGATTGTGCAAACAACAGACTTCCGGCGCACCAGCCACGTAACATACGCATCGCCCACTCCTTGTGCAGATTGACAGAGTACAGAATGATGGAACGTGCCCACTGTCGTGTCGCGGTCACATCCCTTCCTCCCGATTGTCCTCGCTCACCGAGCTTGATGCCACTACCACCCGGTTACGACCACTCCGCTTGGCACTGTAAAGCGCCATGTCAGCACGATGCAGGAAGTCGTCACGGCTCTCCCCGGGCAGCGGCGTGGCGACGCCGAGACTCACGGTACACAACAGCTCCTGCTGCATGAACGCGAAGGTCATGCCGGCAATCTTCTGACGCAGACGCTCTGCCATGCCGACAGCGGTGGCGACCCCGGCATCAGCCAGCAAGATGCCGAATTCCTCGCCCCCCAATCGCCCGAAATAGTCATTGCGCCGCAATTGCTGCTGACAGATGCCGCCCAACCCACTCAACAACTGGTCTCCGGCGGCATGACCGAAGCTGTCATTGACCCGCTTGAAGTGATCCACATCGAACAGGACTAGGGCAATCTGGTCCCGCGAGGCGGATACCAGCAACGTATCCAGCATGGAGAGGAAGCAGCTGCGGGTCATGGCACCGGTCATCGCGTCCGTCATGGCTTCATGCTCGCGCCGCTGTTCGATCAGCTTGCGTTCATTGATATTGCGCGAGACCGACAGAATCCGGAGATAGCGGCCGGTCTTGGGGTCCATCGAGGGCGTGGAGATGGATTCGAACCACAGCGTATGGCCCTGCTTGTGGAGAATTCGGAAGTCGACACGAAAGACCTCTCCAAGACAGGCGGAACGATGGACCTTCCTGGCGACGCGATCTCTGTCATCCGGATGAATCAGCAGCTTGATCTCGCTGCCCTCGATGTCATTCACGCCAAACCCGCAAAGCCTCTCGACGGATGGACTGATGTACTGACAGATCCCGTCACTGCCTTCAATGCTGACCATGTCGCTGACGGAATCGAGAATGAATCGATAGCGCTCCTCGCTCTGACGCAGCGCCCGCTCGATGTGATGGCGCGCCGTGATGTCGTCACAGTAACCATTCCATGTCACGCTGCCATCGATGGGGTCCATCGGTTGGGGCAAGGCCACGCAGGCCAGTCGCCGGGTTTCCCCATCTGGATGCTCATAGTAGATATCCGGCTCCCAGGGCGACTGGGTTTCGGCACTGGCGCGTGCCGATTCAAGCAGTCTTTGCCGCTCCTGGTCATTGAGATGCGACAGGAAGCGCGAGGCATCCTCAAGTGTCGCGTCAACTTCCTCTCCCAGCAGTTGATGGGCGACCGGCGATAGATAGGTATAGGTGAACTCATCCTCCCGGCTGAGCCGGCATTGAAACACCATGCCCGGCATCTGCTGTATCAGATACTCCAGCTGGCGTCGGTGAGCCTCGCTTTCACTGATGTCACTCAGTTGCCCCAACACCTCTCTGACGGCGCCTCCGGCCGCATAGTAGAGGTGCATGTCATCCTGCAGATAGCATTGACGGCCATCCACATGGCGGAAGGAGTAACGCAGGCTGACGCTGGCACTGCGCGAGTCGACGGCCTCCTGAAAGCGTGCCTGACATTCCGCCAGGTCATCCTCGCAGATGCGTGACTGCCAGATTCGCGGGCTGGCCAGCAGCAGGTCCCGCGACAGGCCCGCCAGCATCTCGACGCCGGAGGAGATGGATTGCAGCTCCTCCAGTGGCCAGGGGCCTCGCGCACAATAGCGCACCCCCGGGGTGTCATTGAGCTGAGTCATCAACCGCTGACGTTGATTGACCGCCTGCTCCAACCGGTGGTGAGTCGCGCTGATGTCACGCACCATCACGGCGACTCGAGGCGAGTCTCCTTGCTGCGTCCGGCCCAGACTCACCAGCTGGACGGAAAGACGACAATCGCCACGTGGCAAGCTCAGGCTGACGTCACACTGCAAGGTCCCGGCTCCTTCCAGACAATGCATGACGTGGGAGTGATACACCCGCTCCAGGGTCTGTCCCGCATGTGCCATGGCGGCGTCATGGTAGAGGTGCCATGCCGGATTCGCCTCATGCAGGTACAGGGAGGTTCCTCTCACCTCCAGCATGGCCATGGGGTCTCTGCTGCGCATCAGCATCATGCGATATGCCTGAAGCTGCTGTCGCTCGTGGGCAAGTGCCTGTTCTCGTAGGGAGATATCGACGACTCGACCGCAGACCGGGTGATTCGCGCCGGAGCGCCAGAGTGTTTCCTCCACCAGCACGCCGTGTCCACTGCGATCCCTGATGCGATAGGTCATCGACCCGGCAGGAGCACCGGAGGCCCGGAAGTCTCTGACTCGCTGACGATCTGCCGCCACGATCAGGGAGAACCACAGTTCGGGATGCTTGAGGAAGTCGCGCTCGCCATACCCGAGCAGACGCTCCACTGCAGGATTCAGGGTAAGGAAGCGCTGGCCGTCCGCGCTCAACATGAACAGGACATCCCCTGCGACGGCATGGTAATGGTGCAGCAGGCGGGCATCTGAGAACGATTCCAGCAATGTGAGACTCCCCTTTGGATCAGACGTCGCCCCTCAGAGTGCGTCATCACCCCGCGCAAGACCAGTGCGTCACGCCAACGCTGGAGGGCACGTCACCGTCAAGGGCAGGCAGGCCCATGCCGCCTCCGGACTGACAATCTCGATGGGCAGCACGAAAACGCCCGACCCGGAACAGAGTCCGGGTCGGGCGTGAAGGGGTCAGAGCGGAAGGTGCTAGCCTTGTGCGGTACGTGCACCGACCATGGCATCAGCCTGCAGGGTATCCGGCTCGCTGACCGTGTCATTCGGGGCGCCGTCGCGGGCGACATCCTTGCGCACTCGGCTCGCCGCAGAGGGCGCCTTGGCTCGCCTCTGAGCCGCGCCGGTAGCGTGACGTCGCGTGGCAGCTTCCTGCCGCTCTCCACCACGGGCGCGGGAGTGCTCCAGCAATGAACGAAAGTCATCCGGCGTCATGTCAATGCGCTCTGCGGCGGCACTCTCCTGCCAGAGAACATAGATGGCCGGCTGCTCACGCCCGAGATCCATGCCGACCACGCGTCCCTGACGTTGTGTCCCGGGGTCGCGCAGCGTCGCACCGATCAGTTCGTGGGCTTCGCGAATGGCATCGTGCATCTGAGACAGCCTGCTTTGGAAGTCAAGAGATCTGCCGAGAACAGCGGCAGTGTGGCAATACCTTCCCTGCATTGCCCCAGTACATGAACATTCGCAGGACGAAAGCGTGCCTGCATGATCTGACATGCCACCCGCGCTCACGAGCGACGTACACGGCGCATGTCAAGAGCAAAGTGTAACACATGTTCATAGTTTCGCTAATCACACCGACACCACCCACAAGAAAGCGGCACATTGCCTGCCATTCGGCACTTTTCACCGCACGTTATGCCGACCAACTTCAGAGAGTGTCGCCATCTTTGTAATCTCTGTCTCTCATGCCCCACGCGAATGATGCCAAACGAAGACACGAATGCCTGGAGGACGAGCATCGCGAGACAAGCCCTCATCTCGAGATTCAGGCGAAAAAAAACCTCCCATGACTGGGAGGTTCAAAGAGTGGATGACGCGATGTCATTCCGAGCAGCATCGAAGCCGGTCTTGGCGCCAACCCTGACCGACACACGATTGAGAGGGGACGAGTGACATTGCCTTGTCCGTGGAGCCTGAGCGCGACGCGAGAATCCTCGGGCCACTCGTCCTCACCTGGGGGAGCCTGTCGAGTCTCTGACAGGGCTCCGAATTCTGAGACCTCACCTGTGCCGGCCTGAAGAGATGGCCTCTTCAGGGAACCTCAGGCGAGGCCTTGAGTCATCTTACTTGGCGGCCTGCATGGCCAGTGCGGTGTCGAGCATGCGATTGGAGAAGCCCCATTCGTTGTCGTACCACGCCATGACCTTGACCAGACGCCCTTCGCTGACGCGAGTGTGGTTGCTGTCGAAGGTGGAGGAATGCGCATCGTGGTTGAAGTCGATGGACACCAGCGGCAGCTCGTTGACGGCCAGCACGCTGGAGCCTTCGGCAGCCTTGGTCACGATGGCATTGATCTCTTCGATGGAGGTATCGCGAGAGGCCGTGAAGGTCAGATCGACCAGCGAGACATTGATCACCGGCACGCGAATCGCCAGACCGTCCAGCTTGCCATTGAGTTCCGGCAGCACCAGGCCCACGGCTGCCGCGGCACCGGTCTTGGTCGGAATCATGGAGTGCGTGGCACTGCGGGCACGGTACGGGTCGGAGTGGTAGACATCCGACAGGTTCTGATCGTTGGTGTAGGCATGAATGGTGGTCATCAGACCGTTCTCGATGCCGACTTCGTCGTTCAGCGCCTTGGCGACTGGTGCCAGGCAGTTGGTGGTGCAGGACGCGTTGGACACGACCTGATGCTCTGCCTTCAGCGTGTCTTCGTTGACACCGAACACGATGGTGGCATCGGCATCACCGCTCGGCGCGGAGATCAGCACACGCTTGGCGCCGGCTTCGATATGCTTGGCGGCAGCGGCACGCTTGGTGAACAGACCCGTGCATTCCATCACCAGGTCAACATTCAGGCTGGACCACGGCAGTTTGGCCGGATCGCGTTCCGCCAGGATACGAATCTTGTCTTCACCGACGAACAGGTTCTCTTCGTCATGAGAGACCGTCTCGGCGAAACGACCATGCACGGTGTCGCGGCTCAACAGATGAGCGTTGAGCTTCGGATCTCCCAGATCGTTGATGGCAACGACCTGAATGCGATCATTGTATTGGCCTTCATACAGCGCACGCAGCACGTTGCGACCGATGCGACCAAAACCGTTGATGGCGACGCGTAATGTCATGACTCAACTCCTGTGGCGTATGGCAGGTGCAGGTTGGCACATGGCTTCACTGCTCGGGAAGACTTGGCGCATCCCGGGCAGACCAACGTGGCTCATGAAAGTATCCTACACGCTTTTACGTTAATTTGGCCGAAAGTCGTCCAGTCTTCAAGCAGTTTTTTTGTTAAGTTTACCGAATATTTCGAACAAATGCGTTTCCTGAGCAACGTGACGCGCTACTGTAGCCTGCTCTCGGCAGGATGACCGAGACTCCAGACTTTACAGTGCCGCCGTCACTGGCTAGCGTCGCCCTAGACAGGCACGCCCGATGCACGGGAAGCCCCCATTTCTTCGCCAGCCTCGGCGCCCTGCGCCGCCTGACCCATGAGGTAAGAGCATGTCCGTCAATCCGACCGTCGAGCGCGTGACTCAGCGCATCATTGATCGCTCCAGCGAACGTCGTGCTGCCTATGAGCAACTGATGGAAAGCCAGCAACGCCGTGGCGTCCATCGTTCCGAACTCTCCTGCGGCAACCTGGCGCACGGCTTCGCTGCCTGCGGTGAGACCGACAAGAATCGCCTCAAGCTGATGAACTCGGCCAACCTCGGCATTATTTCGTCATATAACGACATGTTGTCCGCGCACCAGCCATTCGAGGATTACCCGCGCATCATCAAGGAAGCGGTGCAGGCGATGGGGTCCACGGCCCAGTTCGCCGGCGGCGTACCCGCGATGTGTGATGGCGTGACCCAGGGACAGCCTGGCATGGAACTGTCGTTGTTCTCCCGCGACCTGATCGCCATGGCCGCCGCCATCGGCCTGTCACACAACATGTTCGACGGCGCCCTGTTCCTGGGTGTCTGCGACAAGATCGTGCCGGGCCTGTTCATCGCCGCGGCGCGCTTCGGTCACCTGCCGAGCCTGTTCGTGCCCGCGGGCCCGATGCCCTCCGGCCTGCCCAACAACGAGAAGGCGCGGGTACGTCAGCTGTTCGCCGAAGGCAAGGTGGGCCGCGACGCGCTGCTGGAAGCCGAGTCCGCCTCCTACCACAGTCCGGGCACCTGCACCTTCTATGGCACCGCCAACTCCAACCAGCTGATGATCGAATTGATGGGCCTGCACCTGCCGGGCGCCTCCTTCGTCAATCCGGGCACCCCGCTGCGCGACGCCCTGACCCGTCACGCTGCCGAGCAGACCATCCGCAACAGCGAAGTCGGCGGCGACTATCGTCCCTTCTATCGCCAGATCGACGCTCGCGCCATCGTCAACGCCATGGTCGGCCTGCTGGCCTCCGGCGGCTCCACCAACCACACCCTGCATCTGGTCGCGATGGCGGGTGCGGCAGGCGTGACCATCACCTGGGATGACTTCACCGAGCTTTCCGCCGTGGTCCCCAGCCTGACGCGCATCTATCCCAACGGTCAGGCTGACATCAACCACTTCCAGGCAGCCGGTGGCATGAGCTTCCTGATTCGCGAGCTGCTCAAGGCGGGACTGCTGCACGACATCACCACCCAGGACGGCGGCACCCTGGCCGGCTACGTGCGTGAGCCCTTCCTCGAGAACGGCAAGCTGGTCTGGAAGGATGGCCCCACCGACAGCCTCGACGAGGACGTGCTGCGTCCGGTCGCCAATCCGTTTGCGCCGACAGGCGGCCTGACCGTGCTCGAAGGCAATCTGGGGCGTGGCGTGATCAAGGTCTCCGCCGTCAAGGAAGAGCACCGCCTCGTCGAAGCCCCCGTGAAGCTGTTCAGCGATCAGGACGAGCTCAAGGCCGCCTTCGAGGCCGGCGAACTGGAGCAGGACATGGTCGCCGTGGTCCGCTATCAGGGTCCGCGCGCCAACGGCATGCCGGAACTGCACAAGCTGACGCCCTATCTCGGTATCCTGCAGGACCGTGGTTTCAAGGTCGCGCTGGTGACGGATGGCCGCATGTCCGGCGCCTCCGGCAAGGTGCCGGCCGCCATCCACATGACCCCGGAAGCGCTGGACGGTGGCCCGCTGGCACGACTGCGCGAAGGCGATGTCGTTCGTCTGGATGCCAACGCCGGCACACTGGAAGCCCTGGTCGAGGAAGGCGAATGGCAGGCTCGTGAGGCCGAAGGCATCTCCCGTGACAGCTACCACCATGGCCTGGGCCGTGAGCTGTTCTCCGGGATGCGCTCCCTAGTCGGTGGCGCCGAAGAAGGTGCCTCCAGCTTCGCAGGCTACGGCGACCAGCCCGGCAGCGGCCACGACCGCAATACCCACTGAGCAGCCACGCAAGTCGACTGAGGACGCCACACGATGACTCGTGAGACACCGAGCCGCTTTGCCTTGGTAGGCGACATTGGTGGCACCAATGCCCGGCTGGCGCTTGTCCAGCCGGGCAGCCACACCCTCCATGACATCCACACGCTGGCCTGCGCCGAGCATTCCGGACTCGTGGAGGCCGTCCAGGCCTACTACCAGAGACTGGGGCTTGCCCCTGACGAACAACCCAAGGAGGCCTGCCTCGCCTTTGCCTGCCCGGTCCATGAGGAGCAGGTCAGCATGACCAACAACCATTGGTCATTCGCCAAGAGCGACGTGCGCGAATCCTTGGGCCTGACACGCTTCAAGTGCCTCAATGACTTCACCGCCATGGCACTGGGCGTGCCGCACATCGAGCCCGATGAGCGACTGCCCATCGGTGAGGAACTCACGGAAGGAGCGGGCAATGATGCCGCCCCCCGTCTGATCATGGGCCCGGGAACAGGGCTGGGTGTCGCGGGTCTGGTACATGGCACCCACAACTGGATTCCGCTGGCCACCGAGGGTGGGCATGTCAGTTTTGCCCCCACCGATGCGCTCGAGGATGCGCTGCTGAAGATCTTCCGGCGCCGGCACGGCAGAGTCTCGGTGGAACGCCTGCTCTGTGGCCAGGGAATGCTCGAGATCTACCGGGCGCTGGGCGAACTGCGCGGCCTGCCGACTCCGCTCGAAAGTGCCGCGGACGTCAGCCAGGCCGCCCATGCCCGCGATGCGCTCGGGCAACCCAAGGACAGCCTGGCTTGCGATGCCGTGCTGCGCTTCATGAAGATTCTGGGAGACGTGGCCGGGGATCTTGCCCTGGCACTCGGCGCACGTGGCGGCGTGTATCTCTGCGGCGGCGTCCTGCCGCGCAACCTTGACCTGCTCAGGCAAAGCGATTTTCGCCGCGCCTTCGCCGACAAGAACCGCATGAGCCGTTACAATGCCGCGATCCCTACCTGGGTGGTGACCGCGCCGTGGACCGGTCTGCTGGGGGCCGCCGAGGCACTGCACAATGAAGAGGTGGCCTGACGCGATGCCGTCGGCCACGCTCCTGAACCGTCGAGGAAGCTCGAGATGATTCCTGAAAGTCTGCGCGCACTGGTGGATGCCACTAGCGGCCAACGTACCTGCGAATGGCAAGGCCGCATGCTCCTGATCCTCAACCGCGCCTGGGGCGAGCTGGTCGTCTGCCACCAGGGCGCCCAGGTGCTGCATTACCAGCCAGCATCCCAGCGCCCCTGGCTGTGGGTCACCGAGACGCCGGCGGCGCTTCCGGGCAGCATTCGTGGCGGCATTCCGCTGTGCTGGCCCTGGTTCGCTGACGAGTATCCTGAGGGCGAGACAGAGCTGCATGGCCCGGCGCGCAAGGCCGAGTGGCGCATCGACGCGGTAGAGGAAGACGAGGAGGAAGGCGTCGAGATCCACGCCTCTCCGCAATCTCCCCTGCACGCGGCACTCTCGCCTCGCGTCGTCATCTTCGCGGGTCGCCACTTCCTGAAGGTGGAGCTGATCACGGAAAATCGCGGCGAGGACCCGGTCAAGATGACCGGCGCCCTGCATACCTACTTTGCCGTGGAAGATGCCTTCCAGTGCCGCGTCACCGGCCTCGCCGGCGCCAGCTATCTGGACAAGCGTCAGGACTTCTCGCGTCTTGATCAGCAAGGCGAGCTGGGCATTCGCGGCCCGCTGGATCGCATCTACCAGTCAAGCCAGGTCCAGGTGCTCGAGGATGGCCAGCGCAGTCTGCGCATTGCAAAGCAAGGCTCCGACTCCACGGTCGTCTGGCACCCGGGCGATGCACCGCCGGCCGATACCAGCGTCGAGAACGCCCGTGGCTTCCTGTGTGTCGAGGCTGCCTGTACCCGCCTTGACCCCGTCTGGCTGCCGCCGGGCGCGCAACATCTGCTGGTACAGCACATCTCCCCTCTCGAACAGGAAGGGTGACACTCACGATCCATACACCACCTGTCAGCCTCCCACTGACAGGTGGCTACCGAGCGGCGATCAGCAGGCAATCATCGGCAAGTGCCTTTCCCATGGCACTGAATCGTGTCATGCCACGCCTGCCAGCGTCATTCGTCAGCTCAAGGCGCGCTGGTCAGCGACGGACTGCAGACTGGCGACACAAGCTATCCACAACCCATACGATGGACACTTCCATGCTGCAATTGACCCGTAGTGTTTCCTGGCAGGCGCTGACCCGGCTAGGCGAGGTAACCCGCAACGACCGTATTCGCGACTACTTTGCCGCGGACCCCAAGCGCTTCGAGAAGATGAGTCTCCGGGTCGGCGGCCTGTTCCTCGACTATTCCAAGCACCACATTTCCGACGAGGTGATGAAGGCACTGATCGAGCTGGCAGACCACTCCGCCCTCGTTCAGCGTCGCTCCCAGATGTTCTCGGGTGACATCATCAACGTGACCGAGAATCGCCCCGTCCTTCACACGGCCCTGCGCAGCCAGTCCAATACGCCGGTCATCGTCGACGGCAAGGACGTGATGCCGGAGATCCACAGCACTCGCGAGCAGATCCGCGCCTTCTGCGAAAGCGTGCGCAGCGGCGAATGGAAAGGCTATGACGGACAACGCATCCGCGATGTCGTCAATATCGGCATCGGAGGCTCCGACCTCGGCCCCAACATGGCCTGCCGCGCCCTGCTCAAGCATCGTCATCCGGAGCTGAACTTCCACTTCGTCTCCAACGTGGATGGCAACCACATCCAGAAGGTGCTCAAGCGCCTCGATCCGGCCACGACCCTGTTCATCGTCTCCACCAAGACCTTCTCCACGCAGGAGACCCTGCTCAATGCGAAGTCAGCACGTCGCTGGTTCCTGGAGCAGGCAGGTCAGGATGCCGACGTCGGCGCCCACTTCGTCGCGGCCTCCACCAACCGCAAGGCGGCCAAGGAATTCGGCATCCGCGAAGAGAACGTCTTCGAATTCTGGGCCTGGGTCGGGGGCCGCTATTCCATGTGGTCATCCATCGGTCTGCCGATCGCCCTCTCCATCGGCTATGACGGCTTCATGGAACTGCTGGAAGGCGCCTATGAGATGGACCAGCACTTCATCGAAGCGCCGCTGGGCGAGAACATGCCGGTCCTGATGGCCCTCATCGGTATCTGGTACATCAACTTCATGGGTGCCGAGACCCAGGCCATCGTGCCCTACGATCAAGCCTTGCATCAGCTGCCCGCCTTCCTGCAGCAGCTCGACATGGAATCGAATGGCAAGTCGGTGGACATCTTCGGGCGTCCTGTCGACTACAAGACCGGCCCGATCGTGTGGGGCGAGACCGGTTCCAACGGTCAGCATGCCTTCTTCCAGCTGCTGCACCAGGGAACTCGCTACGTTCCCATCGACTTCATCGCTTCCCTGAAGCCGGAGCCGGGTACCGAAGAGCACCACTTCGCACTGATCACCAACATGCTGGCCCAGGCCAATGCCTTCATGGAAGGCAGCCAGGACGGCAGCAACCTCGACCCGCATTACAATTGCCCGGGCAACCGTCCCTCGAGCACGCTGCTGCTTGATGAGCTGACACCGCGCAACCTGGGGGCACTGATCGCTCTCTATGAGCACAAGGTCTTCGTGCAGGGCGTGATCTGGAACATCAACTCCTTCGACCAGTGGGGCGTGCAGCTCGGCAAGCGCATCGCAGGCGAGATCAGCGCACGCATCGATACTGACGTCCAGGCCTTCGATCCCTCCACCCAGGGCCTGCTGGCACTGGTACGCGAGCACTTCCCGGCCGCAGGAGACAGCCTGCAGCCAGAGGCAGGCGTGACCAGCACCAAATCAAGCAAGAAGGCCCCGACGGCCACCACCAAGGGAGCAACCTCCTGATGACTCCGGTAATTGCATTCGGCGAAGCGCTCGTCGACATGCTGTCCAACAAGCTCGGCGGCCAGGCCGTCGAGCAGGAAACCTTCACGCCCTACGCTGGTGGTGCGCCCGCCAATGTCGCCGTGGCCTGCGCACGTCTCGGGCTGCCCAGCCACTTCGTGGGCATGCTGGGCCAGGACAGCTTCGGTGACTTCCTGCACGACGAACTGGCCACCCATGGCGTACGCCTGGATCACGTCAAGCGCACCAGCGAGGCACGCACCGCGCTGGCCTTCGTCTCGCGGGACGAGGATGGCGAGCGTCGCTTCGACTTCTATCGTCCGCCGGCAGCTGACCTGCTGTTTCGTCCGGAACATGCAGGCCCGGAGCTGTTCGCTCAACCCGCCATCTTCCATCTGTGCAGCAACAGCCTGACCGACGCCGGTATCGCGGACACCAGCTTCGTGCTGGCGTCTCGCGCACGTGCTGCTGGCTCCCTGGTCAGCGTGGATGCCAATCTGCGTCACAACCTGTGGCCGAATCAGCAGGTCGACGTGTCACTGGTCACTCGCCTGCTGGACAACGCCGATATCCTCAAGCTGTCCCAGGAAGAGGTCGAGGCACTCACTGATGGCCAGCAAGAGTCCGATTGGCTGCAGGCACGCCTGCAGGCCGGCGTCCGCCTGATCGTGCTGACCGACGGCCCGGGCACCATCCGTGCACTGGTGCGCAAGCAGAGCGGCGAGACCAGGACCGTCAGCATCACGCCGCCGGTGGTCAAGGCCATCGATACCACGGCCGGCGGTGATGCCTTCATCGGCGGCTTCCTCTCGGCGCTCAGCGAAGCCGGTGTGGATGCAGCCCTGCTGCGTGACTGGTGCGAGGAAGAGAGCCATCTTCAGTCTGCGCTCGAGCGTGCAGCAGCCTGCGGCGCCTTTGCCGTGACTCGCCCTGGTGCCTATGCCGCGCTACCGACTCGAGAAGACCTCACTGCCATGCAGTGAGCGGACCGAGTGACGTCACTGGCCACCCCAGAGCCAGCGACAATCTTGAGATGCGCACGTAAAAGCCCCGCTGATCATCAGATCAGCGGGGCTTTTGGTTTTCTGAGTTCAAGTTCTTGCCTCATTTTCTGAGTACATGTCTTGAGTACATGTTCTACGTACACATGCCAGATGTCATGACAGCCCTGCGTCTTTTGGCCAAGACCAACCAACAACAAATATGCCTGCGAAGCGCAGCAGAAAGCCACGCAATTTCCGTCTCAAGTCGGCACCTATCAGACGTAAAAAAGCCGGCCCCCAGGGACCGGCTTTCGTTAGCTTGCTAGACGTTTGAGAGCGTCTTAGAAGCCGTAGTAGATGCCGACTGCAGCGCCGTCACCAGCGTCGCCAGCACGATCCAGCTGACGATACTCGACATAGGTGTACATCGCGGAAGAGATGTTGTAAGTCACACCCAGGTTGAATTCGTTGAAGCTGTCGTCTCCATAGCTAGTTGCATAGCCGGAATTATCTTCAGCATCGACGTACTGATAGGCACCGTAGACATCGCCCATGCCGTAGCCATAACGCGCGCCGACACCATAGAAATCGACATCGGTATCATCGCCTTCGCCCGCAAAGCGCTCAGCCTTGACGGCAACACGCAGCGCATCGACGGTGTACTGACCGGTGATACCGTACTGGTCGCCGAGATCTTGACCGTCGGTAGTATTAGCCTCGAACTGATCCAGGTTGTCGTATACAGCCGCAACGGAGAAGCCGCCTACGGTGTATTTGGCACCAGCGAAGAAGGACGCCTGGTTGGAGTTGGAGATGTTGTCAGGAGCGCTGTCACTAGTGTCGCCATCACCCTTGAAGTTGGAACCGACAGCGAACTGCAGGCCGCCCATGACCGGGGACATGTACTGCAGCTTGTCACCTTCACGCAGAGCGACGTCATCACCAACATCTACTCCATCAATTGAGGTTGCAGCAAGTGCAGTGCCTGAGTCGCTCAGATCGAAGAATTCGTTGTTGGTGATCGGATCCTGGATCCAGTCGTCCATCAGCGGATCCCAGGAACCGATACGCGCGTCACCGAAGGAGCCCTTGGCACCGACGTAGGCTTGATCGCCGCCGTCAAGACCACCATTCTTGGCTTCATCAGCGTCGTATTCCCATTCAGCCTTGAAGTAGCCGACGATGTCGTCAGTGATCTTGTGCTCGCCCTTGGCGCCGAAGGTAGAACCGTTGTCGCCGAGGTCGCTGTCTTCAGCACCGCCATACTGATCGACATAAGAGTATGCCAGCTGGACGTTACCGTAGATGTCCAGCTTGGTGCCGTCCTGGTTGTAGACAGTAGCAGCGGAAGCGGAGGTAGCAGCCAGGGCAGCAGCGCCGGCGATGGCAGTAGCCAGAAGTGTCTTTTTCATCGCGATAGTTCCTTAACTAGCGTTAACTGTTCGATCGTGTCTGCCGGTGGCAGTGGCCAAGGTTCCGGACGCTTGATGACGCCTCTAAAACCCTGTGACCTTGTTATTATCCAATGCTCGCAGGGAAACCATATACCGGGCTTTCAGGATGTGCAACAGAAAAAAACACTGTTTTCGATCACTGGTCCTGAACCAATACGCCGGTCAATTGTCTGGCGTGCCAACACTCTAGAGCGGAAGAATGAAGGATTCATGACAACCATGGGTTTTCTCGAGGGTTTTGACGTTCACTGATTTCCCGGCAGTCAGAGCGAAGACACACTTGCCTCAGCCATGACATGCAAGACAAAAGTAGCATGCACTGAGCCGATGAATTCTTTGTCATCTCACGCCATTGGAAGCTCATCATTCCCCTTGCATGCCATCGTGCAAATCTCTGGAATCGAAAGGAAAACGAGCATGGACGCGCCTCGGTGAAAAATGACATGGCAGTCAATTTTCGGTGTCTTCTTCAACGACTCACCGCTTTCCTCCGATGACCTTGACGTGATGAAACCCCGATCACTCGATGGAGTGACCGGGGTAGTCCATGGTGGCCTGATCATGATCAGGCTGAATGCCGCTGGTCAGAGCATCACTGACGGCAGTACCTCACGTCGCGACTCTGGTGAGGGATAGCGCAGGATCGACATGTCGCCTGCACGAAGTTTCCACATTCCTGTCGCCTCAAAACCGCGATGGAGCATGGCGCCATCATTGGCTTAGCCAGTTGGGCAGGAAGAGTGAGATCGACGGGACATAGGTGATCAATACCAGGAACAGCAGCAACAACGACAGCCACGGAAGTGCGGCACGAATGACCCAGGTCATCGGCTTGCCGGTGATACCCGCGGTGACGAACAGGTTGAGCCCCACTGGTGGCGTCAGCATGCCGATCTCCATGTTGACCACCATGATGATGCCGAGATGGATCGGATCGATGCCCAGCTGCGTCGCGATGGGAAACAGGATCGGGGCCATGATCAGCAGGATGGCCGAGGGCTCCATGAAGTTGCCCGCCGCCAGCAGCAGCAGATTCATCACGATCAGGAATCCCCAGGCTGGCAGCCCCCAGCCGATGATGGTCTCGGCGATGGTGTGAGGAATGCGTTCAGTGGTCAGCACATGGGCGAACAGCATCGCATTGGCGATGATGAACAGCAGCATCATCGAGACGCGCGCACCATCCAGCACCACCTTCTTGACCTCCTGGTCCGAGAATGAGCCCACCAGGCCTGCCGGCACCTGCCAGAGAGCACGCAGCCCGGCCCTGCCCCATGCTTCGTTGCCTCTGCGCCATGGCACGTCCTTCAAGGGCCCCATGTCGCGATAGCCCACCACTGCGATGAACCAGGCGTAGACCGTCGCGACCGCCGCCGCCTCGGTGGGGCTGGCCACCCCGCCGTAGATCGAGCCCAGCACGATGAAGATCAACATCAGCCCGCCCATCGCGACCAGCCCCGAGCGAGCCAGCGTCCTGAGACCCGGGAACGGCTGTGAAGGCAGTTTCTTGATTCGGGCAGCGATATAGATGGCCACCATCAGGATGCCGCCCATCAACAGCCCGGGGATCAGGCCCGCCATGAACATCTTGGCCGCCGAGACCTCCGTGGCCGCGGAGTACACCAGCATCACGATGGAGGGAGGAATCAAGATCCCCAGGGTACCGGCATTGGTGATCACCCCGGCCGCGAAGGATTCGCTGTAGCCCTGGCGCACCATGCCCGCGATCACGATGGAGCCAATCGCCGCGACCGTGGCCGGAGAGGACCCCGAGACGGCGGCAAACAGCATGCAGGCCAGTACCGAGGCCATCGCAAGCCCGCCACGGACATGGCCGATGGCATCGGTCGCGAAGGTGATCAGGCGGCGTGCCACGCCTCCCGTCGAAAGGAAGGTGCTGGAAAGAATGAAGAAGGGAATCGCCAGCAAGGTGTAGTGATGCGACAGGGCTTCAAACAGCTTGATGGCGACCGAGCCCAGCGAATCACTCGAAAACAGCAGTATCGTCGTGACACTGGAAAATCCGAGCGCGAAGGCGATCGGCATGCCGAGAAAGATGCCACCGAACAGCAGCGCGAACAGAGTGGCTATGGTCATCGTCTGGGTTCCTGATCACTGTCACGTTTACCACCGGCACCATCGGAGCTGTCACCAATGACCGAGTCAGCCGGCTGCACCAGGTGCATGCTGTCCTCGCCTTCGTCGTGAAAGCCGAAACCGCTGGCATCTCCGCGTATCACCTTCCAGCCCAATACCGCGAAGCGCAGCATCAGCAGCAGCATCGCGATGGGCAGAATCGTCAGGGCATACCACTTGGGTATCGCGATATCCTCGAGTTCGATACCGATCATCTGCATCAAGGACAGATATTCGTAACTGCCGACCAGCAGCATCACGCAGTACGCCATGCAGATGACCAGCGCGGCCAGGGTAGCCACCCGCTGCCAGATCAGTGGCAGCATCTTCACCACGACATCCACACCGATGTGCGCGCCCTGCTTGACGCCCCACGACACGCCGATCAGCACGAACCAGCCCGCCAGATAGAGAGTGGCTTCCTGGGACCAGCTGATACCGGTATTGAAGACGAAACGCAGCACCACCTCGACGAAGACCAGCAATACCATCGCCACCAGCAGCAGCGAGAACAGCGTCTCTTCTGCCTTGTGTAGCCATCCAAGTTTCATGGCAATGTCCTCATGCCCTTCATGGAGACTTGCCCCGCACGAGAGGACGGACATGTCGCGTCTCCCGGCGAGGCAAGTGATTGTCAGCCTGCGCGTCTCAGCGATTGGCATCCTGAGCGGCATCGATGATGTCCTGACCGATATCATCGGCGAATTCGCCCCACACCGGTTTCATCGCATCCACCCACTGCTGGCGCTGCGCATCGTCCAGCGTGATGATCTCGCTCTGACCGGAGTCGATGATGGCCTGCTTGGCCTCGAGATTCTTGGCCTGGGACAGCTCATTGCCATAGGCGATGGCTTCATCCAGCGCTGACTTGACCTCGCCACGCACCTCCTCCGGAAGCCCATTCCAGAAGCGTGCCGAGGACACCACCATGTAATCCAGCACGCCGTGATTGGATTCGGTGATGTAAGGCTGCACTTCAAAGAACTTCTGGGAATAGATATTGGAGTAGGTATTTTCCTGACCGTCGATGGCCTTGGTCTGCAGCAGGATGAAGACTTCGGAGAACGGCTTCTTCAGCGAGACGGCATCCAGCGCATCGAACTGCGCCTCGAGCACGTCAGAGGTCATGATGCGGAATTTCTTGCCATCCGCATCATCAGGCACCGTAAGCGGTGAGGACGCGGAGAGCTGCTTCATGCCGTTGTGCAGATACCCGAGTCCGACCAGTCCCTTGGGCTCCAGCGCCGTCAGCAAGGATTGGCCTGTCTCGCTGCTCTGGAAACGCTCCACCGCTTCCATGTCCTTGAACAGGAACGGCAGATCGAAGACCTGCAGCTGATCCGTGTATTTCTGGAACTTGGAGAGTGACGGAGCCGCCAGCTGGACATCGCCCAGCAGCATGGCTTCCAGCACCTTGTCATCCCCATAGAGCTGGGAGCTGGGATAGAGCTCAACGGCTACCTGATCCCCCAGTCGCTCTGCGACCAGCTCCTGGAACTTCTTGCCCATCTGCCCCTTGGGGGTGTTTTCCGCGACGACGTGAGAGAACTTGATGGTGATGGGGTCGGCCATGACAGCGGTCGAGGCCATCAGAATGGCGGCACTCAGGGCTGTCAGGGCAGGCTTGAAAAGGCGCATGGCAGTTCCTCTCGGAATCTTGGTTGTTATTGGGGTTTGGTCATCTGTTGATCATCCCGCCTGGCGTGTGCTGCATCACGACACTCGGCATGAGCGCGAGTCGCAACGCCAGACATGAGCGCGAGCAGGGACACCTGGGTATAGCGAGTACCGCGCCATGAGCAGCACATTCCCAGTTTTTTCGATTGAATTCAGATACCTGTGGCGAAAACCCTTCTTCGCGACATGAGTGGGCTTGCCGACAACGCCGGCCCGATGTGCGGATTTCCACCCACCAACGACAGAGCCCCTGTGCGGCAATCCGCACAGGGGCTCTGAACACTGACGATCGAGGTGACATGTGCGGGCTGGCCATGGGGCCTGCCTGCACGACACGTCGCTAGCGGTGCTTGGTCATCAATTCACTCAGCTTGTGGCTGATGCGCTGGCTGGCAGCCTGCTCCTCACGCTCCTTCTGCTGACGAGTCAGCTCCGCGAGCTGCTGACGTGCATGCAATGCCTCGTCTTCCGTGACGGCACCCACGGACTGACCTTCAAGATCGACCCGCTGCGTGCCGGCACGAACGGCCTTCAGGTATCGAGGCAAGTGGACGTAGCCCGCCAGAGCGCGGCGCACGAGCTTCTCGTCCCAGGGCTCGTTCTCCAGCAACTCGACATGGATGCCGATCTTCAAGGGGCGGGTGTGGCCCTTGAAGAAGGTATCCGGATAGCGCTTGTACCATTGCTTGAGCAGCGCCTGGGGCGACGGCGGCGTTGCCTGGTCCGGTGTCTCGTCAGAGCCAGCGGATTCGACTGGCGCGTCGTCAGGCATTGCTGGCGACGGTGCAGACTCGGCGTCAGCGGTCTCACCCGAGGCAACACCGGGTGACTCGCTCGCGGAGGCCAGCTGCTCCGCGGCAGCTTCCACCTGCGCAGCACTGGGGCGCGCATCCTCCACCGGCTGTGACGCGGGGGACTGTGCGCTGCGTTCGCGCAACTCGCGCAGCTCGGCATCACGCGCCATCAAGGCCTCGCTCAGCCCGGTCAGCTGCGCCTGCTGCTCCTGCATCTGCTGGCGCAGCGCGGCCAGCGTCTCGCGTAGCTGGGCATTTTCCGATTCCAGCGCCAGACGAGCCTGACGCTCTCCGTCACGCTGCTGTCGCTGGGTGTCGGCTTCATGTTCAAGCGCAGAGTACAGCGCTTCGAGGCGATCCATCGTCAAGGCCTGAGCCTCCCTTGCACGCTATGGGCAGTTCCGTTTGGCACCAGTCTGTGTCAGTACCTGCTGACTGTAAAGTTCCCGCTGGCAGGCGCAAGCGCTAGTCGTCCCTGCGCTCATAGCGCACGAAGTCATAGGCAGGCAGGCCTTCACCACTTTCTCCCGGCACACGCTGAGCTTCTTCCCAGTCAGCACCAAGCTCCGGGAAGTGCGCATCGCCTTCGATCTCGACCGCTACCTCGGTCAGGTACAGACGCGTGGCGACGGGCAGTGCCTGTGCATAGATCAGTCCACCCCCGATCACCATGATCTCGTCCACACCCTCGATCATCGCATGGTGATCCGCCATGTTGAGCGCCGCCGCCAGATCGTGACAGACCCGAACGCCATCGTGGTGGAACTCGCTGTCACGCGTGACGATGATATTGAGTCGATTGGGCAGCGGCTTGCCGATGGAGGCAAAGGTCTTGCGCCCCATGATCACCGGCTTGCCCTGGGTCGCATGCTTGAAGAACTTCAGGTCTTCCGGCAGGTACCAGGGCAGATTGTTGTCGACACCGATCACGCGATTGACCGACATGGCGGCGATCATCGCCACCGGGACCACGGTCTCGGCGGCGGCACTCAGCGGAGAAAATTCCTTGTCACTCATACGGCCACCTGCGCCTTGATATGCGGATGGGATTCATAGCCTTCGATGGCGATGTCATCGAAGGTGAAGTCGAACAGATCCGTCACGTCCGGATTCAGCTTGAGCGTCGGCAGGGCCAGCGGCTCGCGCGTCAGCTGCTCACGCGCCTGCTCCAGATGATTGCTGTAGAGGTGGGCATCGCCGAGGGTATGAATGAACTCCCCCGGCTTGAGGCCACAGACCTGAGCGATCATCTGGGTCAACAGCGCATAGCTGGCGATGTTGAACGGCACGCCGAGGAAGATGTCGGCGCTGCGCTGATAGAGCTGGCAGGACAGCCGACCATCGGCGACATAGAACTGGAACAGGGCATGACACGGCGGCAGGGCCATCTCATCCACCAGCGCCGGATTCCAGGCCGAGACCATCAGACGGCGCGAGTCCGGGTTGGTCTTGATCTGCTCGATCAGATGCGTGATCTGATCCACACTGCCGCCTTTCGGATTCGGCCAGCTGCGCCACTGATAACCGTAGACCGGCCCGAGATCGCCATTCTCATCGGCCCACTCATCCCAGATACGCACGCCATTTTCCTTGAGGTAGGCGATGTTGGTGTCGCCTTTCAAGAACCACAGCAGCTCGTGGATGATCGAGCGCAGGTGCAGTTTCTTGGTGGTGACCAGCGGAAAGCCTTCGGCCAGATCGAAACGCATCTGGTGACCGAAGACACTCAAGGTACCGGTACCGGTGCGGTCGCCCTTTTGCGTGCCGTTTTCCAGCACGTGGCGCATCAGATCGAGATAGGGTTGCATGGGCAGCGGGTCCGTACGGCGGATCAGAGGCTGGCTCGGCGAGCGGATCCGGGGGATCGGCCCTGCACCAGCCTCTTCATGAATTCGAATCGTTCACTTGACGATATTTTACGCTGCCAGATACGCAAGAACGCGGCCCGATGGCCGCGTTCTTGCGTATCTGGCAGGGGGCCAGTTTACACCGATTGCCCCCTGTAATCACACCTGCATTCCCACCTCAGGATGCGCGAGGCAGCGGCGGCTGCGCCACGTCCTGACCACGCGACCAAGCCATCAGCAGCAACCCGAACAGCACCATCGGCAGCGACAGCAGCTGACCCATGGTCAACCAGTCGAAGGCGATGAAGCCGAGCTGGGAATCCGGTTGGCGGAAGAACTCGGTGATGAAACGGAAACTGCCGTAGCAGAGCAGGAACAGACCGGAGATCAACCCCTTCTGGCGCGGCTCTCGCGAGGCGAACCACAGGATCGCGAACAACGCGACGCCTTCCAGCGCGAATTGATAGAGCTGAGAAGGATGGCGTGGCTCCGGCCCGTAGAGCGGATAGACCATGCCCCATGAGACATCGGTAATACGCCCCGGCAGCTCCTGGTTGATGAAGTTGCCCAGGCGCCCTGCACCGAGGCCGATCGGAACCATCGGCGCGATGAAGTCGGTCAGCTGGAAGAAGGTCAGCTGGTGACGACGCGCGAACACCAGCATGGCGATCAACACACCCAGCAGGCCGCCATGGAAGCTCATGCCCCCATCCCAGACCTTGAAGATCCACACCGGGTCCGCCAGCAACTTGTCGAAGCCGTAGAAGAGCGCATACCCCAGGCGCCCACCCAGCACCACGCCCAACGCACCGAAGAAGATCAGGTCTCCCACGGCATCCTGACTCAGGCCGACCCGTCCGCGCCGGGCACGCGCCAGCCCCCAGGCCGCCGCGAAGCCGATCACGTACATCAATCCATACCAGTGAATCTTGAAAGGCCCCAATGCCAACGCCACGGGGTCGATCTGAGGATATTGCAACATGAGAAAACCTTGAATGAATAAGTCGGCACGACTGACGCCAGTCGCAAGTCTTTCGCCATCAATCCGATGCGCTACCGGTCAGGTGACGAAGGGTAACAGCTCGCGCATGAACGCCACCTAGCAGCCCTTCCCCGCAAAGCGGACATGCCGAGATGTCTCACGAGACGAGAAAGCGCAGCCCCACGATCACGAGAATCAACGCGAACAACCGCTTGAGCAACAGCGCCGGCAACGCATGGGCCAGCCGTGCGCCCACTCGCGCGAAGGGCACCGACACCAGCACGATGCCGAGCCAGGCAACCCAATGCACATAGCCGATGGCATGCTCCGGCAAGCCCGGGGCATGCCAGCCCACCGCGATATTGGTCAGCGCTGCCACCAAGGCGATGGGAAACCCGGCCGCGGCCGCCGTCCCGACCGCCTCGGTCATGCGCGCCTGCCAGCTGGTCAACATCGGCACCATCACCGTCCCTCCTCCGATCCCGAAGAGCGCGGATACCACCCCGACGGTGCCACCGCCAAGAAACTGCCCGGCACGCCCTGGCGCCTGCGCCAGCTGACCCACCTTGAGATCCAGTCCCATCTTGACGGCGACCAGCAGCACGAAGCCACCGAACAGCAGCTTGAGCATCTCGCTGCTCAGTCCGCCCGCCAGCACCACCCCCAGCGCGGTTCCCACCACCAGTCCGGGCAGCAGGCGCTTGAGCCAGTCCAGACGCACGGCGCCACGCTCATGATGCGCACGCGCCGATGACAGCGAGGTCACCACGATGGTCGCCAGTGAGGTACCTATCGCCAGATGCATCAAGACATCAGTGGCGACACCTTGCAGCGCAAAGGCTGCCGCCAGCACCGGCACGATGACCAGCCCGCCACCGATACCGAACAGGCCGGCGATCAGACCCGCCACGGCCCCCAACACGGGATACCACCACCACATGCCCCACTCCTTGCACCTGTCTTCATCGAGAACCTCTGTCAAAGGGCCGGGTTGAGGCCATGAACCGATGGCTCATCGCTCACCCTTGCCAACTCAGACCCCATCACCCGTCACGCCACCTTCTGCTCCCGGTGCCTTCATCGTGGCCCGAGGCAGCCATTTGCGAACCTTGTCGATCAACGCCTGAGGACGATAGGGCTTGCCAAGATAATCATCCAGACCTGCCGCGAAGAAACGCTCGCGGTCCGCCTCGCTGGCATTGGCCGTCAGGGCAATGATCACGCTACGCCTGTCACTGCCGGCCCCGGCCTCCTGTTCGCGCCAATTCCGGGTAACGCTGACGCCATCCATGCCGGGCATGAAGATATCCATGAACACCAGGTCGTAGAAATGGCGCTCGCGCGCGGCCAGCGCATCTTCTCCACTGCTCGCCGTATCCACCACCAACCCCTGGCGGCCGAGCACCGTGCGCGCCAGCATGGCGTTCACCGGACCATCATCGACGACCAGAATGCGAGTTTCGACAGGATTGTCCGGCCAGGACAACGGCACCAGGATCTCCAGCACCTCCTCCCCTTGCGTCTCATGCTGTCGGTAGCGCCCGCCGAGCTCCTCCACCAGACGACGAGCCATCAACAGCGAGGAAGGGGCATTGCGCCCGACATCGAGGCCACAGTGATCGTGAAGCTCAAGCCTCAGCCAGCATTGACCCCCTGTCTCCGTGTCCCTCAGGCCAGCTCCCGTCGGGCCACCGGCCAGCGACGACGCACCCTCGGCGTCCACCACCTCGACGAACACGCGATGCCGACCCGCGCTGGCGCGTCGACAACCATCTTCCGACAGATGCTCGAAGAGCTGCGCCAGACGCCGTACATCGCCACGCAGCAATGCAGGCAGCGCGCCCAGCTGCCACTCGAAGGGCAGTCCCACGTCGTGGTAGCGCTGCTGCATGTCATTGAGCAGCGCTCCCAGCGCCTCGGCCGGCGTGAACAGATTCTCCTCCAGCGGCGTGCGCACGACATCGTCGCGCTCCGTCAGCACATTCAGCAGCTGTGCCACGCTATCGAGACGCCCCTGCAGCAGGCTCAGCTCGGCATCCTCCAGATGACGCTCGCGACGCAACTGCCCCAGCTTGCGCACCAATCCCTGCAAGGGAGGCGTCAACTCGGCGTGCAGCATGTCCAGGTAGTCACTCTTGAGGCGGGCTTCCTCGCGCGCCCTGTCGCGTGCGACCAGCAACTGCTGGCTGGCCTGATCATGTTCTGATTCATCAATCATCACGCCCAGCACCTGAGCGGGGTCGTTGTTGAAACGGCACAGCTCGAGACGCATGCGCCGCATGCGGCCCTCGGCATCATGGACGCGCAATTCTCGACTGTTGGGTACGCTCGGGTTGGGCTCCAGCATCAGCAGACTCCCGACCGAGCGCCCCAGCGCTTCATGTAGCACCAGCCCGAACAGCTTCTCGAAGGCAGGATTGGCCATCGCCAGCAGGCCATGACGCATCACGAAGGCAGGCAGTGGCAAGGCATCCAGTTCGTGGCCACGACCACGGCGCAGCAATGCCACGGCAGCACGGTGACGGCGCAGAATCTCGTCGGCCGGATACGCCTGATGGGCCGAGACGGGATACTCCTCCATGACCTGCCCCTGCTCGAGCCGCACGCTCTGGCGTGCCAACCATTCCAGTGGCTGCCCCAGGCGCTGATCAAGGCGACGCAGGCGCCATTGCAGAATCAGCATGCTCACCGCGAAGACCAGCAGCAAGGCACCGGCGCTGCCCAGCAGCAATGACAGCAATGGCATCTCGCCCGGCACGTCAAGATCGCGCCGCGCCACCAGTCGCCAGCCATTGACGGGCAAGGTGTCCCAGACGACGGCACGCGCCGCAGGTCCTGGCAGCAAGGTAGCGCCACGCAGACCGCCGTCCACCGCCTGGGCCACGTCATCGGGCAGGCGTCGCGGCCGAGGGTCACGCGTATTGCTGCTGGCCGCCCACACTTCCAGGTCCTGACCGATCAGCCAATAGGGAGCCGTGCGGCCCTGACCGGGCAGCAGCAAGCGAGATTCCATCTGGGGGACCGCGAGATCCAGCCCGACATGGACCTTCTGTCCCGCGTTGAGTTCCACCTCGACCAGCGCGGTGATCTGAGGCAGGCCCGCCGGACCGGGATGTGGCGGCAGCCAGACGACCCGCGGCGCGCCGTTGTCAGAGCTGCTGGCCAGCTGGCGCTGAGTGGCAGGTGTGACATCGGTGTAGGGAAGGAGCCTGGTGCCCGGTGAGAAGGCATCCAGAACGTTGAACCAGGGGTAGAGCATGATCATGCTGTTGTCGAGACTGACGAACAGTCGCGAGATCAATGGGTCCGTGGAATACAGATCCGACAACAGCCATTGCATCCGGATCAGGCGTCGCGCCACGTCGTGATCCTGCTCATCCAATGCGCGGTGAAACTCTCCGTACAAGGCAGCGCCGCCACGCGTGATCGGCCGGAACAGCTGACCTTCCTCGGTCAACACCAGCTCATTCAATGACGAATCCGCCTCGCCCCCGGCATGGTCGAGATGGCGACGCGTGTAGCGCGCCAGAATCTGCAGACGACGCTGCTGCGCCTCGAAGCGCTCATTCACCAAGGCAGTGGCCAGCGAATGCTGCTGGCGAAGCTCGCCCAGGGCGCTGTCCACGAGCTTGTGCCGCTCGCTGTCCCAGGTGACCCAGGCCCCGACCAGACAGCTGAGCGCCACTGCCAGCTCGGCGAGCAGCAGCGGGCCCACCGTCAGACGACTCATGCGCCGCCATACCGATTCCAGTCCACTGGGGCTGCTCTCACTGCGGTTCCCCGCACTGCCGCCATCCTCGAGACGAGTGGCGTCGCCGGTGACGCCGGACGCTCCCGTCGGGGGAGCCTCCGCTTGGGAAGATTCAGCCTCGGGCGAGCGTGACGCTGGCTCGACAGGGGGAGGACGGCGCGAGAACATGGTCTGGGAGCATCCTGTAGATGGACCTGACAGCAAAAACCATCGGGCATGGGTGCAGCGATTCGTGACGTGGCGTGACATTGCCGCAGCAGTACGATCGGGTCGCATCGAGCCATGCAGCCCGTAGCCTGACGTCACGGCAGATCGTCGGCCCGTTCGCCACAAGACTGCAGCATACGCAAGCCACTGACGGGCGTCATGTTCCCGGCGCGACACCTGTCACATCCTGCTCCCCGGGAACCTCGCCCACCCTCACTCGGAGTCTCGCCATGTGCCTGATGGCATTCGATTGGCAGCCAGATGCCACGACAGGTCACTGCCTCACGCTGCTGGGCAACCGCGACGAGTTTCATGCCCGTGCGACCACTGGCCTGTGCCGCTGGCCGGATACCGCCCTGTGTGGTGGTCGTGATCTGGTGGCAGGAGGGGGATGGCTGGTCATGCACCGGGCCGGCGCCCTGGCGACGCTGACCAATGTCCGCCAGCTGGACCGCCCCTCCCATGCAGCCACCATCAGTCGCGGTCAGCTGGTCACGGCCGCCGTGCGACAGGCGGTGGCCAATGCCTCCACCCTGTCGCTTGGGGACTGGCTGGAGGCCCTGAGCGCTGGCGAGACCGTCATGGCAAGGCTCGCGGCGGACTCTCCCGAGCACTGCGAACCCCTGAGCTTGAGCGCACTTGACTGGTGCAATTTGCTGGTCTGCGATGGCCGGACTCTCTGGCGACTCCATCATGGGCCTGACGGCAGCCAGCTGATCCGACTCCCCCCTGGGCTGCATAGCCTGTCCAATGGTCACCCGGACAATGAATGGCCAAAGCAGCGGCGACTCAGACAGCGCCTTGTCGCGCTGAAGGCGTCTGCGGTCATGCACGATGACGATGCCTGTCTGGGTATCCTGCAGGATGGCTGGCGGCCGCCGACGGCACAGTTGCCGGCCACCGGCCTGGCACTTGAGCGGGAAGCCCTGCTGTCCAGTCCCTTCATCACCAGCCCCGAGTACGGCACCCGCGCGGCCACCCTGGTGCGCTGGCAGCGAGATGACAAGCGGGCCTCACTGACACTGCATGAGCGCCGCTTTTCACCACAAGGCCAGTGCGTCGCTCATCGCAAGGCCGTGTCGCACCTCCAGGAGGAAGCGACACGGGGATGGCATCTGAGCTGACGATTGCCTGCAGGGGACGTCTTGAAGGAAGGCCAGCGAGAGGACGCCACCCGAGGCAGGAGCGCAGGTCTGCGGTCCTGCCTGCAAGTCGCTAACGAGAGACTGCCGCCTGGACCGCACTGGCATCCGGCGTGTGGTCACGCGGTGGCAACAGATGCGCCAGCTCCCATGCCTGCATGCGCTCCAGCAGCAGGCCATGCACCTGATTGGCCGTCGGCTGACACAGGACCTCGCTGACCAGCCCTTGGGCTGCCGCCAACGACACGCGGCGAATGGCGGCACGGACACGTGGCAGGCTGGGCGCATTCATCGACAGACCATCAAAGCCCATTCCCAGCAGCAGCAAGGCGCCGGCAGGGTCACCGGCCAGCTCACCGCAGACGCTCACCGGCATGCCCAGCGCTTTCGATTCTTCCGCCAGGCGCGCCAGCGCGCGCAATACCGCCGGGTGACACGCATCATAGAGACTCGCCACTCGTGGGTTATTGCGGTCCACCGCCAGCAGGTACTGGGTGAGGTCGTTGGACCCCACCGAGAAGAAGTCGACCCGGGTCGCGAGCGCTTCCAGCTGATAGAGGGCCGCCGGCACCTCGATCATCACGCCGACGCTGGGCCGTGAGACGTTGACACCGTCTTCCGCCAGCTCGATCAAGGCACGATTGACCAGCGCCAGCGCGGCATCCACCTCCTCGATCCCCGAGACCATCGGCAACATGATACGCAGATTGTCCAGGCCCTCGGCGGCGCGCAGCATGGCACGCAGCTGCACCATCAGGACTTCCGGGTGATCCAGTGTCACGCGTATGCCGCGCCAGCCAAGGAAGGGGTTGGCCTCCTTGATGGGGAAATAGGGAAGATCCTTGTCGCCCCCGATATCCAGCGTACGCATGGTGACAGGCAGAGGGGCAAAACCGGCCAGCTGCTCACGGTAGAGTCGTGCCTGCTCCTGCTCGCTGGGGAAGCGATCATTCATCATGAAGGGCACTTCCGTGCGGTAGAGCCCCACGCCGCCAACCCGGGTCTTGAGCGAGGCCACGGCATCCAGCGCCAGGCCGGTATTGACCATCAATGGCATCACATGGCCATCAGGCGTCACGCTCGGCAGATCCTGCTCCTGCTCCAGCAGCACGCTCAGCGCCTGCTCCTCGGCGATCAGCCGCGAATAATGCACGCTGAGCTCATGCTCCGGACGCACCACAAGGCGACCGCGATGGCCATCGAGGATCACCGGCGCGCCACCCAGGCGTGACAGCGGCAGGTCCACCATCCCGAGCACGGTCGGAATTCCCATGGCCCGCGCCAGGATGGCGACGTGGGAGGTGCTGGACCCGCTGACCGCCACCAGCCCCTTGAGCCGCTCCCGCGGTACCTCGCCCAGTGTCGCCGGGCTGATCTCATGGCCGATCAGGATGGTGTTCTCGGGGTACTCGATCGGGCCGCTGTCGCCCTCCTCCTGCAGATGCGCGAGCACCCGCCGGCCAAGATCGCGGATATCCGCGGCGCGCTCACGCAGATAGTCATCATCCACGCGCTCGAGATACTGAACATGCCGGCGCACGATATCGGCCAGTGCCGCAGGCGCCCACTGCCCTTCCCGGATACGCTTCTCGACCTCCTGACCCAGCGCCGCGTCGCCCAGCATCTGCTGGTAGACCTCGAACAGCGCATGCTCCTGAGTGGAGATACGACTGGCCAGACGCTCTGCCGCGACACGGATTTCCTCGCGCACGGCGTTGATCGCCTCCTTCAGGCGAGCGATCTCGAAGTCGATGTCGGTGGGAATGAGGTCCGGCACCGAGTCCAGATCCGCCGGCGGAGAGAGCACGAAGGCCTTGCCGATGACGACACCGGGAGACCCGGCGACTCCCTTGAAGGTCGCCTGGCCGCTGGTACCGGCCAGCTTGCCCAGTGCCCCGGTCGCCAACGCATGCGCCAGCACACCTGCCAGCTGCGCGCCCAGCGTGACAAGAAAGGCTTCTTCGCCCTCATCGAAACGACGCTTCTCGTGCTGCTGGATGACCAGTACGCCGAGCACGCGGCGCTGATGGATGATGGGGACGCCCAGGAAGCTGGAGAAGCGCTCCTCGCCGGTTTCCTCGAAATACCGGAACTGGGGATGCGCCGGGGCATCCTCGAGGTTGAGCGGCTCCTCTCTGAGCGCCACCATGCCCACCAGCCCTTCACCGCGCGCCATGCTGACCTGTCCCACGGAAGACGAGCGCAGGCCAATGGTGTCCTTGAGCACGAATCGGTCCGTCTCGGGCGCCAGAAGGTAGACGGAACAGACATCCGTCTTCATGGCCTTGCGAATGCGCAACACCATCGTCGCCAGCGCCGCGTCGAGTGAACGCGCGCCATTGACCTCCTGAACGATACGCCGCAATACCTCAAGCATGGTGTACCTCGAGCATGACGCGCCTCACGAGGAAACAGGGTTCCTGGCCCGGACGCGCACGTTGCAGATGATGAGCCCGACCTCAATCGGGGATGTGGCGATCATTTCCCGTCGGCCTGATGGCGACCTTGTCCTCGCTGCAGGGCATGTTGCCTTGCACCGCAGAGAGCGGCAGATTGCCCTGCGAATCCACCAGTCGTTGCAGACGCGGTGCCAGTTCGCGCAACGCGCGCCGGTAGACCTCGCGCTTGAAGGCCACGACCTGACCCAGCGGATACCAGTAACTGACCCACCGCCAACCATCGAACTCCGGCTTGGGCGTGGAATCCACACTCACGCGGTTGTCCTGACAGCGGATCTGCAACAGGAACCACTTCTGTTTCTGACCGATGCAGATCGGTCGGGAGTGCGTTCTCACCATGCGTCTGGGCAACCGGTAGCGCAGCCATCCTCGGGTACAGGCCAGTATCTCGACGTCCTCGGCCTTGAGGCCGATCTCTTCCTCGAGTTCACGATACAACGCCTGTTGCGGTGTCTCGTTTGGCTTGATGCCCCCTTGCGGAAACTGCCACGCATTCTGTCCTACCCGGCGCGCCCAGAGCAGCTGGCCCTCACAGTTGGCAATGATGATGCCAACGTTGGGGCGAAAGCCGTCAGCGTCGATCACGGATGTCACCTTTGATTCGTTAATTGAAACCATTCTTCCACAAAGGCTGAAAGCGCTTCAATACGCGGTTTGGCGGTGTGAAAGGCCAGGCACGTCTGCAATAATCGACCCCTTCACCGTATTGCACTGCAACACCGCCTTCGGAAATCCTCCGTTGGCCCCCGTACACCCGCGCAAACACTGGGCCGGCGACCTTGCCGCGCCCCTCTGTCTGCGTCCGTCGCCCACGCCAACGGCTGGGCTGAGCAAGGAGTTCTCCGTGAGTCTGGCCATCTTTGATCTCGACAATACCCTGATCGCCGGGGACAGCGATCACGCCTGGGGCGAGTTCCTGGTTGAACAAGGCGCTGTCGACGCTGACACCTACCGTGAAGCCAACGAGCGCTATTTCCAGCTCTATCAGAGTGGCGAACTGGACATTCACGAGTACCTGGCCTTCTCACTCAAGCCGCTGGCCGAGAACAGTCCGGAACAACTCGCCGCCTGGCACCAGCAGTTCATGGCCGCCAAGATCGAGCCCATCATTCTGGCACGGGCAGAAGAGCTGCTGGCGCGTCACCGTGCACGCGGCGATACGCTGCTGATCATCACCGCCACCAACCGCTTCATCACTGCCCCCATCGCCGAGCGTCTTGGCGTGGATGACCTGATCGCCATCGAGCCCGAGATCATCGACGGGCGCTACACCGGCCGCGTCGACGGAATTCCCAGCTTCCAGGGCGGCAAGGTCACTCGCCTCGAAGCCTGGCTTGCCGAGCGTGATCACACCCTGGATGGCAGCACCTTCTATAGTGACTCCATCAATGATCTTCCGCTGCTCGAGCGTGTCGATACTGCCATTGCAGTGGACCCGGATGAGCAACTGTTGGCGACCGCCCAGCAGCGCGGATGGCGCATCATCTCACTGCGCGACTGACAAGCCATTGATTTTAAAACAAATAATCGACCTATAAGGGAATGCAGCTTCATCTATAAGGTTTTCATGTGGCTACAGGCATTCACCATAAAGTCGACCTTATTTGCTGAATCATTTCGCGTCCGATGTGTCTATAATGTGTGTCCATCGAACCGTCGAGCCTGACGAGGCATGCCCCGTCACGGCAGGACGGCCCCCGGTAGCCCGGTCGGGTGCCGGGGGATGTCCCTCACCAACTCTGAGCGTGAGCAGCCATGTCCTCAACGACATACGATGTCCTGATTGTGGGTGGCGGCGTGTCCGGCACCGCCCTTCTCTATGAACTCGCCCGCTACACCGACCTCTCGTCGGTCGGCCTGGTGGAAAAATACGACCATGTCGCGATCGTCAACTCGCACGGTCGCAACAACTCCCAGACCATCCACTGCGGCGACATCGAGACCAACTACACGGTCGAGAAGGCGCGCGTGACCAAGCGCACCGCAGGCATGGTGGTCAACTTCGCCACCAAGCTCAGCGAGAGTGAGCGCGATCACATCGTCTACAAGTACCCGAAGATGGTACTGGCGGTCGGTGCCAAGGAATGCCAGTTCCTGCGCAAGCGCTTCGAGACCTTCAAGCCACTGTTCCCGAATCTGAAGCTGCTCGAGCGTGATGACATCGCCGAGCTTGAGCCGAAGGTCGTGGAAGGTCGCCGTCCGGACGAGGAAATCGTCGCGCTGGGTTCCACCGACGAATACACCGCCGTCAACTACACCACCCTGTCGGAGGCCTTCGTCAGCGAAGGCGAGAAGGCAGCGGCCGAGAAAGGCATGAACTTCGACGTTCGCCTCTCGACCGCCGTGGAAGACATCCGCAAGGAAGGTGACGTCTACAAGGTCAAGACCGACAAGGGCGAGCTCAGCGCACGCTATGTCGTGGTCAGCGCCGGTGGTCACTCCCTGCTGTTCGCCCACAAGATGGGCTACGGACTGGACAAGTCCTGCCTGCCGATGGCTGGCTCCTTCTACTTCACGCCGAAGGTGCTCAACGGCAAGGTCTACACCATCCAGAACGAGAACCTGCCGTTCGCCGCCGTCCACGGCGACCCGGACGTGCTGGTGGAAGGCAAGACCCGCTTCGGGCCGACCGCTCTGATGCTGCCGCTGCTGGAGCGCTACAACGGCAAGACCTTCTGGGAGTTCCTCAAGGTACTGCGCATGGACCGCAACGTCGTCAAGGCCCTGTGGGACCTGATGAAGGTGCGTGACATCCGCAACTACATCTTCAAGAACTTCATGTTCGAGGTGCCGGTACTGCGTGAGCGCCTGTTCCACGGCGACATCAAGAAGATCGTCCCGAGCCTGGACGTCAAGGATGTCAGCTTCGCCAAGGGCTTCGGCGGCGTGCGCCCGCAGCTGATCGACAAGAGCAAGCAGAAGCTCGTGATGGGCGAAGCCAAGATCAATCCGGGCACCGGCATCGTCTTCAACATGACGCCGTCACCGGGTGGCACCAGCTGTCTGGGCAACGCCGAGAAGGACATGTATCTCGCTCAGGAATTCCTTGGTTTCAACATCGACAAGGATGCCTTCGAGCGTGACCTGCTCACCGGCGAGATCGAGCTGACCGAACTCGAACGCCCGGAAGCCTCTTCCCTGATGTGATGCGCCGCGCGGCGCCAACCGCCGCGCAGGTGAGCTGAAGGAAGTCGAGCCGAACGAAAAGCCCCCGCCAGCATCTGCTGACGGGGGCTTTTTCGTGTTGCCACTGACGGCGGCTGGCACTCAGCACTCAGTACTCAGTACTCAGTACTCAGTACTCAGGCGGACAGCATGTCTGCCTGAGTCATTCGCTCATGCCACGGGTTGCCGCGAGTGAGCCAGTGGCTCGTGTACCGCATGCAGGCGCTGAATCAGTTGATCTTCCAGCGCGAAGCGCACCGTCAGCCCCTCCTGAAGACGGGCCAGCCACTCGGGCAGGCGTGTGCGGTAGTGCTGGCAGCGGGTCGGACTCGAGAAGTCTTCATCGAAGGACAGTACCAGCTCCGTCGAGGGCTCCAGACGCAGCATCAACTTCTCCGCAGCGGCCAGAGCCTGGGTATCCTCGAAGACACGCCCCTCTTCCTTGAGCTGAGGATAGACTTCGAAATGGCCCGCCGAGATGTAATCCATCAACAGCTCGATGAAGCGATTGACGCGTGTCATGTCGAGCTGCTCAAGATCATTGACGCAGGCCTCGTGCAGATCCATGAAGCAGACCAGCATCTCGCGTCGCTGATCCAGCCAGCGATCAACCAACTGATGAACGCCACGAAAGCGTTCCGCCGCAGTGGTGCATTCCTCCAGCATGGGCGCCTCCTCTGGCATGACCCGAACGGTGGGGCTGACATCAGGTGCTCACCCCGCTGCCAACCCACTATCCTCCATGCGACGGACGCTGCCAACCCCCCACCATGGTGGCAGGCGTCATGCCCTCAACGCCGGAAGCTGCTCCACAGCATGGCCAGCGGTACCAGTGCCAGAGCACAGAAGCCGATCAGCGACCACTGAGGGATCGAGAGCCCCAGCCACTGGGCACTGATCTGCGCGCATTCACCGGAGGCATTGAGCACCTGGGTGATCACGTCCCATACCGGCAGCACTTCCAGCATGTAGTTGAGGCCCGGGCCACAGGCCGGCACCTGATCCGGCGGAAGGGATTGCAGCCAGACATGACGACCGGCCAGCACGATGGCACCCACACTACCCCCCAGCGCACCCAGCGCGTAGACGCGGGTACCGATACGCCCCGGTCCATGCACGGCACCCAGCAGGAAGAAGACGCCTGCCACGGCCACCGCCACGCGCTGGAAGATGCACAGCGAACACGGTGCCAGACCAAAGGCAAACTGCAGCACGAAGGCGACACCGAGCAGCAACGCGCACCCCAGCGCCCCCAGCAGGCACCACTGACGACCGCTCCAGCGCGCCAGACAGACGAGCCCCCCACCCTGGCGTGTCGGCTGTTGTCCTGATTGATTGTCCGCGTGTGTCATTTGCTGTCCTTGCCGTCCGACTCCACTGGAGTCATTGGTGAGAAATGGCGCGATCACGAAGACATCTCTCCATGACCACCTCAGAGCATGCGTGGCGTCATTGCCTGGCCAGGACGCACGCATGGGCCAGAGACATCATCGGCGCCTCAAGTCTGAGGCGCCGATGATGTCGCGATGGCCGGTGTCGCCGCGATCAGCGATGGATGCCTATCATGCCGCGCAGGGATGACCTGAACATGAATCGGCGTTGCATCGACGAGTCAGGCCGGTTGCGTAGCATGCGCCGAGGCAAAGTATTCGGCCATGAAGGTATCGAAGTCCTGATGGTCGCCGGCCTCGATATCGCCCTGTTGCTGCAGGGAGGTCTCGACCAGTTGATCCAGCAGGTAGCCACGTGCACGCTCCATCGGCTCCGTCTTGAACTGCTCGGCCTGCCCCTTGGCCAGTGCCAGCACTTCATCGACGAAGTTGCTGCCGTTGTCGAGCATGCTGGTCAGCAGACGGCCCGAGGGCGTGGTCTGGGCATCGTCAAAGCGCGGCGCGAGTGCCGCCAGCGCATCGCGATGCTCGCTGCCTGACTTGTGATTCTCGTCCAGCAGGCTTGCCACTTCGCCAAGCTCATCCATCACGTTGGCGGCCAGTTCACGCAGACGCCACTCCTCACCCTTGACGTTCAGGGTCAGCTCGGGGTCACGCCCCGCCTCCACGACGCGTCGCTTGCTGTCGTCAAGGTTGGCGCATTCCTCATCATCGATCCATGGGCTCTCGGTCAGCAGACACCAGATCAGGAAGGTATCGAGGAAGCGGATCTGCGTCTCGTCGATCCCCACCGGCAGGAAGGGATTGAGATCCAGACAGCGCACCTCGATGTATTCGACACCCCGGCCTTCCAGCGCCTGACTGGGCGTCTCGTTGTGCCGGGTGACACGCTTGGGACGGATGTCGGAGTAGTACTCGTTCTCGATCTGCAGGATGTTGCTGGAGAGCTGCGACCAGCTGCCATCGGCCTGCTTCACCCCCAGCTTCTCGTAGTCCTTCCACGGCGTGACGATGGCGTGACGCAGCGTCCCGACGAAGTTGTCCAGCGAGTTAAAGCAGATCTTGAGCTGCGCCTGCACCTTGTTCTGGTAGCCCAGGTCCGACATGCGCAGGCTGGTGGCATAGGCCGAGACCAGACTGCGGTCGGCCTGACGCTTGAGACGGTCATCATTGCCGCCATCCAGGAAGCTTTCGTCGATCCCCGGCGAGGCGCCGAACAGATAGAGCAGAATCCAGCTATGGCGACGGAAGTTGCGGATCAGCTCGAAGTAGCGGCGCGAGCGGAAGTCACGCGCATCCTCGCCTTCGGCATTCTCCATCTTCTGAAGCAGCGTCCAGAAATCATCCGGCAGCGAGAAGTTGTAATGGATACCGGCGATGGACTGCATGATGCGCCCGTAGCGCACATCCAGTCCCTTGCGGTAGACATGCTTCATGGTGCCGGTGTTGGAGGTGCCATAATCCGCGATCGGCACGCTGTCATTGCCGTTCAGCCTTGGCGGCATGCTGGCCGGCCAGATCAGCTCATCCCCCAGATTGCGATAGCTGAAACGATGCAGGTCCGCCAGAAACTCCAGGGAATCCTTGGGACGCGAGAAGACCGGCGTGATGTACTCGAGCAGCGACTCGGAATAATCCGTGGTGATGTACGGGTGAGTCAGCTTGGACCCCAGAGCACGCGGGTGCGGGGTCTGGCTGATGCGGCCGTCGGCGTCGACCCTGAGGCCTTCTTTCTCGATGCCACGGCGCAGACGCCCGAAGAGTCCCTGACGGGCGGGGGCCTTGAGTCGCGCAATGGCGGACGCGAGTTGCTCGGACAAGGTATTGACCCTTTCGCATGGGGAGAAGCCCAGCCTCTCCGGTCGAGTTGGATGACCATGGCCCGCGGACTGCACCGGATGCCATGCAAGACGCGAACGGCATCCACCGTTCGCGTCAGTCAGTATGCCCACATTATGGGCGCGTAAAAAATGCTTTCAAGGCTTATGATTTCGACTTGCGTGCATTGAGCAGGGCCGCTGCCATGGCATTGTTGGCGGGTGCCGCTCCGCCTCCTGCACTGGAGCCGCTGCCGCGACCGCCTCGTTCCTGACGGCCACCGCCGGTCTGGGAGCGCCCTCCACGATTGCCCTCGCCCCCGCGTCGCGCCTCGCCCCCCGCGCCTTTTTCACCGGGAGTATCGCTCATGCGCATGCTCAGCGCGATGCGTCCACGCGGTATGTCGACCTCCATCACCTTGACGCTGACGATGTCACCGGCCTTCACAACCTCACGCGGGTCGGCAACATACTTTTGCGACAGAGCAGAGATGTGTACCAGGCCATCCTGATGCACACCGATGTCCACGAAGGCCCCGAAATGGGTGACGTTGGTCACGACACCTTCAAGTTTCATGCCCGGTTCGAGATCCTTGAGCGTCTCGACCCCTTCCTTGAACTCGGCGAAGCGGAATTCAGGACGCGGGTCGCGCCCCGGCTTGTCCAGCTCCCGCAGGATGTCCGTGACTGTCGGCAACCCGAAGTGATCATCCGTGAACTCGGCAGGCTTCACGCTGCGCAGGAAGCTGCTGTCGCCCAGCAGGCTGGGTAGCTCACGGCCATGCGCCTTGGCGATACGCTCGACCAGCGGGTAGGCCTCAGGGTGAACGGCGCTGGCATCCAGCGGGTTCTCACCCTCGGCGATACGCAGGAAGCCGGCGCACTGCTCGAAGGTACGTGGCCCGAGCCGACTGACCTTCAGAAGCTCCTTGCGCGAGGCGAAGCGGCCATTGGCATCACGATGCGCGACGATGTTCTCGGCAAGCGTGGTATTCAGACCCGCGACGCGTGACAGCAGCGCACTGGACGCCATGTTGAGATCGACACCGACGCCATTGACGCAGTCCTCGACCACCGCCTCCAGACTGCGCCCCAGCTGCACCTGACTGACATCATGCTGATACTGGCCGACCCCGATGGACTTGGGCTCGATCTTGACCAGCTCGCCGAGCGGGTCCTGCAGGCGACGGGCAATGGAGACCGCACCACGAATGGTCACGTCCAGATCCGGGAACTCACGCGCGGCATATTCCGAAGCGGAGTAGATGGACGCCCCTGCCTCGTTGACCATCACCTTCTGCAGGCGACGACCGGACAGGCGGGTCAGCACGTCGGCGGCCAGCTTGTCGGTCTCGCGTGATGCGGTCCCGTTGCCGATGGCGATCAGCTCGACATCATGACGCTCGACCAGCCTGACCAGCTCCGCCACCGAGGCCTCCCAACGATTGTGAGGCGCATGCGGGTAGAGGGTGGCCTGATCGACATACTTGCCGGTGGCGTCCACCACCGCGACCTTGACGCCGGTACGCAGGCCCGGGTCCAGCCCCAGGGTGGCCTTGGGCCCCGCCGGGGCTGCCAGCAGCAGATCCTTCAGGTTGTCGGCGAAGACCTGGATGGCCTCCTGCTCGGCACGCTCACGCAGGCGGCCGATCAGCTCGCTTTCCAGATGGGTATAGAGCTTGACCCGCCAGGTCCAGCGCACCACCTCCTTCAACCAGCGATCCGCGGCGCGCCCCTGGTCCTCGAGGGAGAAATGCGCCGCGATGGCACCCTCCATCGGGTGCCGCGGCAACTCGTCCTCGCCTTCCAGCTTGAGCGCGAGGCTCAGCACGCCTTCATTGCGACCCCGCAGCATGGCCAGCGCGCGATGCGACGGTGCCTTGTGCAGCGGCTCGTCGTGCTCGAAGTAATCGGAGAACTTGGCGCCTTCCTGTTCCTTGCCCTTCATCACCCGGGCACTGAGGATACCGTCATCCCACAGACGCTGACGCAGACGACCGACAAGCGCGGCGTCTTCCGCGAAGCGCTCCATCAGAATCTGCTTGGCCCCATCCAGTGCCGCCTTGGGGTCGGCCACGTCCTTGTCGGCATCGACGAAGCCAGCTGCCTCGTCTTCCGGCACGAGCGTCGGGTCGCCAAGCAAGACATCCGCCAACGGCTCAAGACCCGCCTCACGGGCAATCTGGGCCTTGGTACGACGCTTCTTGCGATACGGCAGGTAGAGGTCTTCCAGACGCTGCTTGCTGTCGGCAGCCAGCACATCGCGCTCGAGACTCGCGGTCAGCTTGCTCTGCTCGGCAATGGATTCGAGTACCACCTGACGGCGCTCTTCCAGCTCACGCAGGTAGCGCAGGCGCTCTTCCAGAAGACGCATCTGGGTGTCATCCAGCCCGCCGGTCGCCTCCTTGCGGTAACGCGAGATGAAGGGCACGGTGGCGCCGCCATCCAGCAGCTCCACCGTCGCGGTGATCTGTTCTTCACGCACGTCCAGCTCCGCCGCCAGCGCCTGCTGGATACGGCGAGCGGTAGCAGCAGGCGACAGCGTCGGTGCAGGGCGAGCGGTAGTGGCGTCAGTTGCGGTAGCGTCCATGAAACATCGATCCCTTCACGACTATGATTCTGGTGACAAGACGCAGGCGGCCCGGTCGCTGAGTCGACCGGGCCGCCTGCATCACGATGCCGTCACGTTACCACAAAGCCCGTGGATTGCTTTAGCTTCACAGGCCCCCTCAGGCCGGCACGAAACGCAGCGCCACCCCATTGTTGCACCAGCGCAGTCCCGTGGGCCTGGGGCCGTCCTCGAACACGTGTCCCTGATGCCCTCCGCAGCGTGCGCAGTGATATTCGGTACGCGGCCACACCAGCCCGTAGTCCGTCTTGGTCAACAGATGCCCTTCGATATGATCGAAGAAACTCGGCCAGCCAGTGCCGGACTCGAACTTGGTACGCGAGGTGAACAGCGCAAGGTCACAACCGGCACAACGGTACTCACCGTCACGCGATTCCTTGTTGAGCGCGCTGGAGCCTGAGCGCTCGGTGCCTTCCTCGCGCAGCACGCGATACTGCTCTGCACTCAGGCGTGCGCGCCACTCGTCGTCATCCAGCACGAGCTCGGCAATGTCCGGCGAGCGCTCCAGCTCAAGCTCCGGGCGAGCGGCAGCCAGTCCCGGCAGTGCCAACATCGCACCGCCACCCAATACAAGCCCCATGAATTGGCGACGTTGCATGACGAATCTCCTTTATCCGATATGAACCGCGATACCGGGATTACGCACGGCACGCCTCGTTGGATGCATGTCACCTTGGCCCTCGCACGCAAGTCGACTCTCTCGCATGCACGAAAAAGCCCCCATATCGGCAGATCCGGCATGGGGGCTTGCGCATTCACAGAGGGAGGCATGACGTCAGGCAGGAGACATCGGCTCAGATACGCAGACCGCCATCACATTCGATCACGCGCCCCGTGAAGTAATCATTGTCGAAGATGAAGGCCACGCTGCCCGCGATGTCTTCCGGACGTCCCAGATCACGCATCGGGATGCCACTCTTGATCTTGTCGAGCATCTCCGGCTTCATGCCGGCGGTCATTTCAGTGGCGATGAAGCCCGGTGCCACGGCACCGACACGAATCTTGTAGCGCGCCAGCTCCTTGGCCCAGGTGACGCTCATCGCGGCGACACCCGCCTTGGCTGCGGTGTAATTGCTCTGCCCCATGTTGCCGGCGCGCGAGATGCTGGAGATGTTGACGATCACGCCCGGCTGACCGGCCTCGATCATCTGACTGGCGGCTTCACGCGTGCACAGGAAGACACCGGTCAGATTGACATCGATGACCTGCTGCCAGCTGGACAGCGACATGGTCTTCTCCACGACTCCATCACGCGCCTTGATCAGCAGACCATCTCGGGTAATGCCGGCATTGTTGACCAGACCACTCACCGGGCCCAGCGCCGCCTTGATGGCAGAGAAGGCTTGCGTGACGGAGACCTCGTCCGCGACGTCGGTCACGAACCCCTGCGCCTTGATGCCCGCCGCTTCCAGGCTCGAGACAGCGTCATCCAGACCGCCCTGTTCGATATCCAGCAGCGCCAGCACGGCGCCCTTCTTACCCAGATGTCGCGCCATGGCCAGCCCCAGCCCACGAGCGCCGCCCGTAATCGCGATGACCTTGTCGTCAAGCTTCATGTCCCGTCTCCCAGGTTGTCTGCCGACAGCGAGAAATGCCTGCCGGGTGCGAGGCCCGCATGCCGTACGAGCGTCACGATCAATGTGTCGAGTGTCCCGCACCGCGTCCATCCGCGTGTGCCACCGTGACTGGAGCTGTCACGGATGACGAACGCTGCAGGCTCACGGCGAATCTGCATGACGCAGTGCAACAGATTGCGACGTGTCCTGCCTCAACGCTGGCCCAACCGGCCAACGCAACCGGTCTCGTCATCAACGTAGCGGCCTGCAGGCGGGTGCTGATGCGACGTGCCCGCGTCCTTTCCGGCCGCCATGGGGCCCGCCTGGTCAGGCGTATCGTTGCCACCTTCGGACACTTGAGACATCCGTCGCGCCTGACACGGTATCACTCGCTGTCATTGTGCACTGCAACATCCAGCATGGCACCGCTCTACCACCAGCGCCAGCCATCCACGTCGGCCGGCATGAGCCTTTCATGACACCGATTCGACTGTTCCCCATCCTGCTGCTGGTTTACCCTTGACGCATTGGTGCAAGCTGCCATTTACCGGATTCGGGAGAGACGATGCCCATACTGCTAGTGATTACCCTGTTCGGGTTATTGGATTTCGTGGTGCTGTTCAGTCTTGGCAGCCAGATAGGGCTGTTGCCGACGCTGGCACTGGTACTGATCACCGGCGCCGTGGGCCTGCATCTGATTCGACGCGAAGGTCGCGCGACATTGATGCGTGCCCAGGAGCGCCTGCAACGTGGCGAGATGCCCTCCGGTGAACTGATGGAAGGCGCGGCGCTGATCTTCGGTGGCGCGCTGCTCATGGCACCGGGATTTCTCTCGGATGGCCTGGGACTGCTCTGCCTGCTGCCGGCCTCGCGTGGACTGCTGACCCGAGGCCTGAGCGGCAACAATGTCATCGCACGCTTCTTCAAGGGTCGCTTCTCCGCACAGAGTCAGTCACGTCAGACGCACTCCGGCAACTGGCAGTCCACGGATCACGGCACTGCCCAGCAGGAGGAGCCACAGCGCGAATCAGGCCGCGCCAATAGCGGTGACAAGGGTGGGCAGCCGCTGGAAGGCGACTACATCAGCCGCGATGAGCCCCGTCTGTAGGCCGGCATCGCGTCTCGACAGGCAAAGAGCCCGACGAGCCCCCACTGCATGATGATGATCTAAGCCCGGTACGGGAGCCCATCTCCCCTGCCGGGCTTTTCGTTGCCATGCATGGCCGCGCTGTGCATGGCCGCGCTGTGCAACGCGCCTCATCGCTGACACCTAGTACCAATGGACGTCATTCACCGTCGGGCGTCCACATGCCAGAGGCGTATGGCTCAGATACACTCAACTGCTTGATTCAACTCACAGTAGTGCATCGGGATAGTCGGCACCTCAAGTGCGTGCCTTTCAGGCGACGCAGTTGATGACGAGATTTGAAATTTTTTTATGTTCGCCTACTTGAAAGCTGTCCTCTCGCCACCATAAAAGCGGTGCAATGGATAACGGCCTCGCCTCTGCGAGGCCCAACACTCGGTAGGCAACCCCATTGAACGCCAGACGTGCCGGCAAAGACCGGCAGATGGCGGGATTTACCATCAGGAGAACGTGAGCAATGAACATCCGTCCCTTGCACGATCGCGTCGTGGTCCGTCGCGTGGAAGAAGAACAGAAAACTGCAGGTGGCATCGTTCTGCCCGGCAGCGCTCAGGAAAAGCCGACGCGCGGTGAAATTCTTGCCGCCGGCAACGGCCGCATCCTCGAGAACGGTGAAGTTCGCCCGCTTGACGTGAAAGTCGGCGACACCGTCATCTTCAAGGATGGCTACGGCGTCGAGAAGCAGAAGATCGACGGCGAAGAAGTGCTGATCATGAGCGAGAGCGACATCCTCGCCGTGGTGGAAGGCTGATTTCCAGCGTTTCCGGTTTAAATGCTACGACTTACTGATTAAAGGTAGAGATAACAATGGCTGCAAAAGACGTTCGTTTCTCCGATGATGCTCGCAAGCGCATGGCGCGTGGTGTCAATGTCCTGGCGGATGCCGTCAAGACTACCCTCGGCCCGAAAGGCCGCAACGTGGTGCTGGAAAAATCCTTCGGCGCACCGACCGTGACCAAGGACGGTGTGTCCGTCGCCAAGGAAATCGAGCTGAAGGATCGCTTCGAGAACATGGGCGCCCAGATGGTCAAGGAAGTCGCTTCCAAGACTTCCGACGTCGCGGGTGACGGCACCACCACCGCCACCGTGCTGGCTCAGTCCATCGTCAATGAAGGCCTGAAGGGCGTGACCGCCGGCATGAACCCGATGGACCTGAAGCGCGGCATCGACAAGGCCGTCATCGAAGCCGTCAAGGCCGTGCGTGAGCTGTCCGTGCCGTGCACCGACACCAAGGCCATCGCCCAGGTCGGTACCATCTCCGCCAATGGCGACTCTCGCATCGGCGAGATCATCGCGGAAGCGATGGAGAAGGTCGGCAAGGAAGGCGTCATCACCGTCGATGAAGGCCGTGGCTTCGAAGACGAGCTGGAAGTCGTCGAAGGCATGCAGTTCGACCGTGGCTACCTGTCTCCGTACTTCGTCACCAACCAGGACACCATGGCGGTCGAACTCGAAGACCCGTACATCCTGCTGGTCGACAAGAAGATCTCCAACATCCGCGAACTGCTGCCGGTGCTGGAAGGCGTCGCCAAGTCCGGCAAGCCGCTGGCGATCGTCGCCGAAGACATCGAAGGCGAAGCGCTGGCGACTCTGGTCGTCAACACCATGCGCGGTATCGTCAAGGTCGCGGCCGTCAAGGCGCCGGGCTTCGGTGATCGTCGCAAGGCCATGCTGCAGGACATCGCTGTCCTGACCGGCGGCACCGTGATTTCCGAAGAAGTCGGCCTCAACCTCGAGCAGGCCAACCTGGACCACCTGGGCACCGCCAAGCGCGTGACCATGTCCAAGGAAAACACCACCATCATCGATGGCGCCGGCAACGAAGGCGACATCGAAGCTCGTGTCTCCCAGATCCGCGCGCAGATCGAGGAAACCTCCTCTGACTACGACCGCGAGAAGCTGCAGGAGCGTGTCGCCAAGCTGGCCGGCGGTGTTGCCGTCATCCGCGTCGGTGCTGCTACCGAAGTCGAGATGAAAGAGAAGAAGGCTCGCGTCGAAGACGCCCTGCACTCCACTCGTGCAGCCGTCGAGGAAGGTGTCGTGCCTGGCGGTGGTACCGCCCTGGTTCGCGTCCTCAACCAGCTGACCGAGCTGAAAGGCGACAACGAAGACCAGACTCACGGTATCGCCATCGCGCTGCGCGCCATGGAAGCGCCGCTGCGTCAGATCGTCACCAACGCTGGCGAAGAAGCCTCCGTCGTGCTGAACAACGTCAAGGCAGGTGAAGGCAACTACGGTTACAACGCCTCCACCGGTGTCTACGGCGACATGTTCGAGATGGGCGTGCTGGACCCGGCCAAGGTGACGCGTTCTGCCCTGCAGTCCGCAGCCTCCATCGGCGGCCTGATGATCACCACCGAATGCATGATCGCCGAAGACCCGGAAGACAAGGCAGCTGCCGGCGGCGGCGACATGGGTAGCATGGGCGGAATGGGTGGCATGGGCGGCATGATGTAAGCCAGCCTCACCCCACGACTCACCCGTCGTGACCCGAACCGCTCCTGCGTAAGCAGGGGCGGTTTTTTCATGCCTGACATTCACGCTTCCCGCCGTGACATGCCTCGCTTGCACGGCGCAGGCCGCTACCTGACTCCTCTCGCCCGTCACGCTACACTAGGCGCCACTTTTTTGCGGCGACCTGAGACATTGCCTCTTCGTGATGACAGTGCATGACGCTGGCAGTACACGAGGCTGGCAGCGCATTGACGCCCACGATCAATGACGACAACCGCTCAGGCCGCGCGCCTCGCTTGCCCAGGATCTTCTTCTCATGACTGATACCTCCAGCTCTGCCTCGAGCCCTGCCACCCTCGACAATGTGCGTGTCGTGCTGGTGCAGACCTTCCATCCCGGCAATATCGGCGCTACCGCTCGCGCCATCCTGACCATGGGCATCAAGGACCTGGTGCTGGTCAACCCGCGCTGCTTCCCCGATGAGGAAGCCACACGCATGGCCAGCGGCGCCGCGGAGCTTCTGGAAAACGCCCGCGTGGTCGAGCATCTCGAAGACGCCGTCAATGACTGCCAGCTGGTCATCGGTGCCAGTGCCCGCCTGCGCAGTCTGCCGCTGCCTCACTTCGATGAGCCGAGCGAGATGGCCGCGCGCGTCATCGATACCGCCCAGGATGGCAAGGTGGCGCTGGTGTTCGGCCGTGAACGCTTCGGGCTGACCAACGAGGAGATCGGCTGCTGCACGCACCAGGTGTCCATCCCCACCAACCCCGACTACGGCATCCTCAATGTCTCCCAGGCCGTACAGGTACTCGCCCACGAGTGTCGCAGCGCCTGGCGTCGCACCCTGGAGCCAACCAGCGAGGCTCCGGTCGCGCGTCGTGAGGATGACCAGCTGCCGACCCGCGAGCAGCTCGGCCACTTCCACGAGCACCTCGGCCGTGCCCTGCGCGGTTCCGGCTTCCTCAATCAACCGCACTCACAGACCGAAGAGCGTCTGCGTGCACTGTTTGCCCGCGCCGAACCGACCCGCCGTGAGCTGTCCATCCTGCGCGGCATGCTGGCCAACCTGGAACGCCAGACCGCGGCCGCTGAAGCCACCAAGCCCGATCAGAGCGAGAACGACTAGACCACGCAGGGCTGGGCGGGGATGGACCAATCCAGAGACGATGGGGCCGGCAACGACTGGTACTTGGTCTGCTGGCCCGCCCCGCCAATTCCACAGGCAGACTGTCAGCTCGACGTCATCGTCCTGACATGGATCAAGGCGCACGCTTGAACATCGTTCAGACTGTAGTGGTCACGACGATGACTCGCGACGGAAGGTGGCAGGGTCACGCAGACCCCGCCGCCCCTGTCGCCACCTCAGGCAAAGACTCCCGATGAGCGCGCGACAGCTCGCCACGAGAGGCGTCACGCCTGACCCTTGCAATGATGTTCATTGAACTCAAGGAGCGCCCACCATGACTCAGACAGCCTCTCTCAGCCCTCAGCAACTGGCCCGCGACATCCAGCAACTGGAAAAGCGCCTGCATCAGATCGACCCGACGGAGCAGCCGGCACAGTACCGCAGCCTCTACTGCACCATCTCCCTGCGCCAGATGCAGCTTCTCGCCCAGAACAGTCAGCGTGTGGACTCCGGGCATTCTCTCGCCAGCGGAATCAACCGGTAACGTCCGCACAGCGAGGACAGGGTGCACAGGCACGATCTCTGCACTTTCCAGACACGATCTCCGCACTTCCCGGACACGCTCTCTGGACACAAAAAAACCGCCACCCCGAAGGGTGGCGGTTTTTTTCGTTCCTGCGCATGACATGCGTCGTGTGCAGGATACCGATTCGGAGACGCTGAGGTGGCAACCAGAGGCATGTCACCTCAGCGTGGATCCGGACATCCCGCCTCACGAGGAGGCGGAATGTCTCGGGATCACTCCTGACCCAGCTGCTGCTTGATCAGGTCACCGATGGTCGTCGGGCCGTTGCTCTCGACTTCCTGGGTACGCGGCTTGGCAGCATCGCGACGCGGTGCTTCCACCTGGTCCTTGGACTTGACGGACAGGTTGATCAGGCGGCTCTTGCGATCCACACCGACGATCTTGGCTTCGACAGCATCGCCGACGCTCAGGACGTTGCGTGCGTCTTCGACACGATCAGCGCTGATTTCAGACGCCTTCAGGATGGCGATGACGTCAGTGGCCAGCTCGACCTGAACTTCCTTGGCGTCGATGTCGACAACACGACCGGACACGATGGCGCCCTTGTCGTTGACGGCCAGGTATTCAGAGACCGGATCGCTCTCGAGCTGCTTGATGCCCAGAGAGATGCGCTCACGTTCCGGATCGATGGACAGGATGACCGCTTCAGCTTCTTCACCCTTCTTGTAACGACGCACGGCTTCTTCGCCAGCTTCGTTCCAGGAGATGTCAGACAGGTGAACCAGGCCGTCGATGCCGCCTTCCAGACCGATGAAGATACCGAAGTCAGTGATTGACTTGATGGTACCGGAGACACGGTCGCCCTTGTTGTGCTTGCCGCTGAAGTCTTCCCACGGGTTGGTGGTGCACTGCTTGATACCCAGGGAGATACGACGACGCTCTTCGTCGATGTCCAGAATCATCACTTCCACGTCATCGCCGACATTGACGACCTTGGACGGGTGGATGTTCTTGTTGGTCCAATCCATTTCGGACACGTGGACCAGACCTTCGACGCCCTCTTCCAGCTCGGCGAAGCAGCCGTAGTCGGTGAGGTTGGTGACGCGTGCGTTGATCTTGGCGCCTTCCGGGTAGCGAGCCTTGATGTTGACCCACGGATCTTCACCCAGCTGCTTGAGACCCAGAGACACACGGTTGCGCTCGCGGTCGAACTTCAGCACCTTGACGTTGATCTCGTCGCCGACAGCAACGATCTCGGACGGATGCTTGATGCGCTTCCAGGCCATGTCGGTGATGTGCAGCAGGCCGTCAACGCCGCCGAGGTCGACGAAGGCGCCGTAGTCGGTCAGGTTCTTGACGATACCCTGAATCTGCTGACCTTCCTGCAGAGTGGCCAGGAGGGCTTCACGCTCAGCGCTGTTCTCGGCTTCGAGGACGGCACGACGAGACACGACAACGTTGTTGCGCTTGGCGTCGAGCTTGATGACCTTGAAGTCCAGTTCCTTGTTCTCGAGGTGGGCGGTGTCGCGCACAGGGCGGACATCGACCAGAGAACCCGGCAGGAAGGCACGGATGGTGTTGATGTCGACGGTAAAGCCACCTTTGACCTTGCCGTTGATCACGCCCTTGACGATCTCGTCCTTCTCGAAGGCGGCTTCCAGCTCTTTCCACGCTTCGGCACGCTTGGCCTTCTCGCGGGACAGGCGGGTCTCACCGAAGCCATCTTCGACGGCTTCCAGCGCGACCATGACTTCGTCGCCGATGCTGATGGACAGCTGGCCACTTTCGTCACGGAACTGTTCAGACGGAATCTGACCTTCAGATTTCAGACCGGCATTGACAGTGATCCAGTCGCCATCGATATCGACGATGGTAGCGGACACGATTGCGCCCGGCTCCATGTTGATGTCCTGGAGTGACTGTTCAAATAAATCAGCAAAGCTCTCGCTCATGGTATTCCTACATGATCAACGTTTGGGGCGGCTTGCACCGCAGTCTCCGTACCACCAGCAAGCACGGGCCATATCTACATATCCCCGGGGGCGTTGACGCTGGTTCGAGATACACCGGCTTTCCGCTTGCCGCCGATGCACCCCATGACACCTGGCCGGGGGGTTGATGACACCGCAGTGTCATCTGGGTCGTGCCTTGTCCTGCGTCTCCGCTCGCAGAGCGAGCGAAGCCTGCCACTGCCCGGCCCGAAGGCCTTGATGCAGCAGCAGGCTATCAATCGATTGTCCTGACACAACAGGTACGCTTGCCGATGAAGGCCACGGACATGCCGTTTCAGCGTTCCGCCACCAGGCCATACTCGACCAGCAGCTGCTGGATGCGCTCGACCACCTGCTCGATGTCGAGATCCGTCGTATCGAGGATCACGCCATCATCTGCCGGCTTGAGCGGGGCGACTGCCCGGCCCATGTCGCGTGCATCGCGCGCCTGTATTTCTGTCAAAAGGCTCGAAATATTAGCATCCACACCCGCTTCCTGCAACTGGGCATGACGTCTGCGCGCACGTTCCTCGGCCGAGGCGGTGAGGAAGATCTTGAGCGGCGCCTCGGTGAAGACCACCGTGCCCATGTCGCGACCGTCGGCCACCAGGCCCGGCGCACGCGCGAAGGCACGCTGACGTGCCAGCAGTGCGGTGCGCACGCGCGGCTGGGCCGCGATGATGGAGGCGTTGTTGCCGACCGTCTCGAGACGAATGTCACGCGTGACGTCCTCGCCCTCGAGAATCACGCGAGTGGCATCCCCCTCGGCATCGAACTGGACATCGAGGTGCTCGGCGATGGTGGCCACCGCGGACTCGTCCTCCAAGGCCACACCGTGACGCTCGGCGGCCAGAGCCGTCAGGCGATACAGCGCACCGGAGTCCAGCAGGTGCCAGCCCAGGCTCGCCGCGACCAGACGGCTGATGGTGCCCTTGCCGGCCCCGCCGGGGCCATCGAGGGTCAGCACCGGCTCATCGCTCACCTGGCTGTGATGCGGAGTCGCTTCACCACTCATGACGCCTCCTGTCCGGGTGCCACGGCACCGAGGTTCTCGACCTGCATGCCGACTTCACTGGCCAGCGCCACGAAGTTCGGGAAGGAGGTCGCGACATTGGCACAATCATCGATCAGGATTTCGCCCTGCGCACGCAGCGCCGCCACGCTGAAGGCCATCGCGATACGGTGGTCACCGTGACTGTCGACCAGACCGCCACCGTAGGCACCGCCACGGATGTCGATACCGTCGGCGACGACTTCGTGCTCGACACCGATCTGCGCCAGACCGTCCGCCATCACCTGGATGCGGTCGGACTCCTTGACGCGCAGCTCCTCGGCGCCACGCAGGCGGGTCATGCCCTCGGCATTGGCCGCCGCGATGAACAGCGCCGGGAATTCGTCGATGGCCAGCGGGACCTGATCTTCCGGGATGTCGATCCCCTTGAGCGGCGCATAGCGGATGTGCAGGTCCGCCACCGGCTCACCGCCGACTTCACGCTCGTTGGAGATGCTCAGATCGGCACCCATCGCCTTGAGGATGTTGATCACGCCGATGCGCGTCGGGTTGATGCCGACGTGCTCCAGCACCAGATCGGCACCTGGCGTGATGGCCGCGGCGACCAGGAAGAAGGTCGCGGAGGAGATGTCGGCCGGCACGTCGATCGGGCAGGCCTCGAGGCTACCACCACCGGTCAGCCATGCCTCGGCGCCCTGACGCTCGACCTTGTAGCCGAAGCCGTTGAGCATGCGCTCGGTGTGGTCACGCGTCGGTGCCGGCTCGATGGCGCGGGTCTCGCCTTCGGCGTAGAGACCGGCCAGCAGCAGGCAGGACTTGACCTGAGCGGACGCCATCGGCATCTCGTAGCGGATCCCCTTGAGCGGCTGACCACCGTGGATACGCAGCGGCGGACGGCCATTCTCGGCGGTATCGATCACCGCGCCCATCTCGCGCAGCGGGTTGGCGACGCGGTCCATCGGGCGCTTGGTCAGCGAGGCATCACCGGTCAGCTCGGTATCGAAGGCCTGACCGGCCAGCAGGCCGGCGAACAGACGCATCGCGGTGCCGGAGTTGCCGACATATAGCGGGCCCGGCGGCTGCTTCAGGCCGTTGAGGCCCACGCCGTGAATGGTCACACGTCCCTGATGCGGGCCTTCGATGACCACGCCCATGTCGCGGAAGGCCTGCAGCGTGGCCAGGCTGTCTTCACCCTCGAGGAAGCCCTCGACCTCGGTCACGCCGTTCGCCAGCGCGCCCAGCATGATGGAGCGATGTGACATGGACTTGTCACCCGGCACACGAATGCGCCCCTGAACCTGCCCACCCGGCAGTGCACGGTACCGCACGTTCTGCTGTTCCATTGTCTGATAACTCGTCTGTTTCAATAGGGTATTGAAGTAGTGTCGAGCGTGGCTGGCGCGGGTGAATATCCCCAGCATCGCCTCGCCATCGCCCGCGGTCACGGCAGCACGCACTCGCGCTACCCCGGCCTCGAATTCATCCAGCGCCTCCAGCACCGCATCGCGGTTGGCCAGATAGACGTCACGCCACATCACCGGGTCACTGCCCGCGATACGCGTGAAGTCGCGGAAACCGCCCGCCGCGTAGCGGAAGATCTCCAGGCGCTCATCCTGACGCGCCAGGCTGTCCACCAGCGAGAACGCCAGCAGATGCGGCAGATGGCTGGTGCGTGCCAGAACCTCGTCGTGGCGTGCCACGCTCATGTCCAGCAGCTGAGCACCACACACCGACCACATGGCGGCCACGCGTGCCACGGCCTCGGGGTCACTGTCCGGTTCCGGCGTCAGAATCACCTTGTGATCGCGATAGAGCTCGGGATTGGACGCCGCCACCCCGCTCTTCTCGGAACCGGCGATCGGATGCCCGAGCACCAGATTCGGCGGCATGTGACCGAACACGCCGATCGCCGCGTCGCGGATCGCGCCCTTGGTACTACCGACATCGGTGACCACCGCATCATCGTCCAGCAGCGGTGCGATCTCCGCCATCACGCCCTTCATCGCCATCACCGGCACGCACAGCACCACCAGCGAGGCGCCGGGCACCAGCCCAGCCAGCTGAGTACTGCCGCCATCGATCAGCTTCATGCGCTGACCGAGGCAGATCTCGTTGGAATCCCGATCACAGGCGAGAATCTCGCCGCGATGACCCGCCGCACGCAATGCGGCGGCAAGCGAGCCACCGATCAACCCCAGCCCGACCAGCAGGATACGCCGCTCGCCGGCCAGCCGCTCCGAGGACAGCATGTCCGCCGCCGCGCCAGTCACTGCCTGTTCCGACTCGCTCACAGCACACCGACCGGGTAGGACCCGAGCACCTTGACGTCCGCCGCGCACTGACGCAGCTCTTCCAGCGTCTCCGTGATGAGCGGATCATCACGGTGGCCACGGAAGTCGATGAAGAAGACATAGTTCCAGGCACCCGAGCGCGACGGCCGCGTCTCGACACGGGTCAGATCGATCTGGTGGCGATGGAACGGTGCCAGCAGGTCATGCAGCGCGCCCGGCTGGTTGCGCATCGCCACCACGATGGACGTCTTGTCATCGCCGGACGCCGGCACCGAGCTGTCGCCGATGATCAAGAAACGCGTGGAGTTGTCGGGGCTGTCCTCGATCTTCTCCTCGACCTTCTCCAGCTCATAGAGCTTGGCCGCCATGTCACCGGCAATCGCCGCACTGTGCCACTCGGTGCGCACCTGACGCGCGGCCTCGGCATTCGAGGACACCGCGATGCGCTCGGCGTGCGGGAAGTGGGCATCCAGCCACTTGCGGCACTGGGCCAGCGACTGGGCGTGGGAATAGATGCGCGAGATCTTCTCGCGACGCGTATTCGGGCCCACCAGCAGGTGATGGTGAATGCGCAGCACCACTTCGCCGGAGATCTTGAGCTGCGAGCCCATGAACGAATCCAGCGTGTGATTGATGACACCCTCGGTGGAGTTTTCCACCGGCACCACGCCGTACTGCACCGCGCCGGCTTCCACTTCGCGGAACACCTCGTCAATGGCGGCCATCGGCTTGGTCACGGCACTGTCACCGAAGTGCTTGAGCGCGGCCTGCTGGGTAAAGGTGCCTTCCGGGCCGAGATAGGCCAGACGAATCGGCTGCTCCAGCGCCAGACAGGCGGACATGATCTCGCGGAACAGACGCGCCATCTCCTCGCCCTTCAGCGGGCCGGGGTTGTCGGCCATGATACGGCGCAACACCTGGGCTTCACGCTCAGGACGATAGAACTGCACCTGGCCATCCTCGCCCACGTCACCGGCCGCCATCTTGACCTCGGCCACCTGCTGCGCACAGCCCGCCCGCTCGCTGATCAGGCGCAGCAGCTCGCTGTCGATGGTATCGATGCGCTGACGCAGCTCGTCCAGCGTGACCGCCTTGGCAGCCACCTGCGGCGCAGGATTCTGCTTGGAATCCGTCATCTCACCTCTCCCTTAGCCGTGACGACGCGCAAAGTCGCCCATGAAGTCCACCAGCGCAGTGACGGCAGCTTCCGGCACGGCGTTGTAGAGACTGGCACGCATGCCACCGACACTGCGGTGACCGGCCAGATTGAGCAGACCCGCCGCCTCGGACTCGGCAAGGAAGGTCTTGTCGAGACGATCATCGGCCAGCACGAACGGCACGTTCATGCGTGAACGGTTCTCGGTGACGATCGGATTGGAGTAGAAGTCGTTGCCGTCGATGGCCGCATAAAGTGCCTGCGCCTTGCGATCATTGATCGCATTCATGGCATCGAGACCCCCGACCTCATCCTTCAGCCACTCGAACACCAGGCCTGAGAGATACCAGGCATAGGTCGGCGGGGTGTTGAACATGGAGCCCGCCTCGGCGGCCGTCTTCCAGTTCAGCATGGTCGGGCAGTCCTTGCGCGCACGCTCGAGCAGATCTTCACGCACGATGACCAGCGTCAGCCCCGCCGGACCGATGTTCTTCTGGGCACCGGCATAGATGACACCGAAACGGCTGACATCCAGCGGCCCCGACAGGATGGAAGACGACATGTCACACACCAGCGGCACGCCATCCGCTGCCACCTCGGGAATGTAGTCGAACTCGAGGCCGCCGATGGTCTCGTTGGCGGTGTAGTGCAGATAGCCCACATCACCCGAGAGCTGGATCGCATTCTGACGCGGCACGGCAATCAGGCCATTGCTCTCGCTGGAGGCGGCCACATGGCTGCCCACGGCCAGATGCTCGGCTTCCTTGATCGCCTTCTTGCCCCAGATACCGGTATACAGATAGTTGGCGCTGCCGCCCTCGCCCAGCAGGTTCAGAGGCACCCCCGCGAACTGGGTGGAAGCGCCGCCCTGCATGAACAGCACGCGATAGTGGGACGGAATGTCGAGCAGTTCGCGCAGATCCGCCTCGGCCTTCTCGGCGATGGCCACGAAGTCGTCGGAGCGATGACTCATCTCCATGACGGACAGTCCGCGGCCCTGATAATCCAGCATCTCGGCGCGTGCGCGTTCCAGGACAGCGGTCGGCAGTGCAGCAGGACCGGCGCAGAAATTGAACTTGCGTGTCATGTCGTCTTAATTCCCGAAAGTGAAGCGACCGCCCCGAAGGCGGTCGCAATCCAGCGTCTTATTCCACGTCTGTCGGCGGGGTATCCGTCGACTCGGCAGCGTCTCCCGCCTGCACCTGTTCATCGGTGCTCAGCGCGTCCTTCTTGCCTTCTTCCTGACCCTCGACGTCGTGAGCGACCGTACCGTCTTCGTCGATCACCACGACATCTTCCGGCTCGTCGACACGCACCGTGGTCACCAGTCGCTCCTCTTCCGCCGTGCGGATCAGGGTCACGCCCTGAGTGTTGCGCGAGGTGATGGACACCTCGGCCACACGGGTCCGCACCAGGGTGCCGCGGTCGGTGATCAACATCAGTTCATCGTTGTCGCTGACCTGAACCGCGCTGACCAGATCGCCGTTGCGCTCGCTGGTCTGCATCGCGATCACGCCCTGGCCACCGCGGCCACGCAGCGGGAACTCTTCCAGGCGCGTACGCTTGCCGTAGCCATTGGCCGAGGCCGTCAGGATGTAGCACTGCGGCACCTCACCGGTCGCAACGCCTTCATCCGTCGCGACATCAGTAACTGCCACATCAGCGCTCTCGACGCCATCCGCCGTCACATCCAGCGAATCATCGACGTCAGCCTCGTTGTCATCGATGGCCGTGGTGCGCGGGATGATCAGGCTGATGACCTGAGCATCGCCGATCAGACGCATGCCGCGCACACCGCGAGCGGTACGGCCCATGACACGCACGTTCTGCTCCTCGAAGCGGATCGCCTTGCCGTTGGACGACAGCAGCATGACGTGGTCGGAGCCGGAGGTGATGTCGGCGCCGATCAGACGGTCGCCTTCCTCGATGTCCAGCGCGATCAGACCGACGCTGCGCGGACGCGAGAACTGGCTCAGCGCCGTACGCTTGACCGTGCCGTTGGCCGTGGCGAAGAAGATGTAGCTGTCGGCGGCGTAATCACGCACCGGCAGGATGGTGGTCACCCACTCGCCTTCCGCCAGCGGAATCAGGTTGACCAGCGGCTTGCCACGCGAACCACGCGAGGCCTGCGGCATCTCGTAGACCTTGAGCCAGTACACCTTGCCCTTGTTGGAGAACAGCAGCACGGTGTCATGGGTCGAGGCGACCAGCAGGTGCTCGATGACATCCTCGTCCTTCATCGCGGTCGCCGACTTGCCACGGCCACCGCGCTTCTGGGCCTGGTAGTCAGACAGCGGCTGCGTCTTGGCATAGCCACTGCGCGAGACCGTCACCACCATGTCTTCCTCGTTGATGAGGTCTTCGATGGTCAGGTCACGACGGCTGGTCATGATCTCGGTGCGACGCTCATCGGCGTACTGGGCGCGCACTTCACGCAGCTCTTCGCGGATGACCTCCATCAGGCGATCGGCAGAGGACAGGATCTCCATCAGCTCGGCGATGCGCTCGAGGATGGAGGAGTACTCGGCCAGCAGCTTCTCGGTCTCGAGACCGGTCAGGCGATGCAGGCGCAGCTCGAGGATGGCCTGAGCCTGAGCCGGCGACAGACGATAGTGTCTGGCATCTTCAGACAGCCCCAGACCTTCCGGCAGGTCTTCCGGACGGCAGGAAGTGGCACCGGCGCGCTCGAGCATCTCGACCACCTGACCCGGCTGCCATTCACGATCGATCAGCTTTTCCTTGGCTTCCGCCGCACTCGGCGAGCCCTTGATCAGCTCGATCACCTCATCGATGTTCGAGATCGCCACCGCCAGACCTTCAAGAATGTGGCCGCGTTCGCGCGCCTTCTTGAGTTCGAACAGCGTACGACGGGTGACGACTTCACGACGGTGACGCACGAAGGATTCCAGAATCTGCTTGAGATTCAGGATCTTCGGTTGACCTTCGTGCAGCGCGACCATGTTGATGCCGAACACGGTCTCGAGCTGGGTCTGGGAGAAGAGGTTGTTGACGACCACTTCACCGGATTCGCCACGCTTGGTCTCGATGACCACGCGCAGACCGTCCTTGTCGGACTCGTCACGCAGCTCGGCGATGCCCTCGATCTTCTTGTCCTTGACCAGTTCGGCGATCTTCTCGATCAGACGCGCCTTGTTCACCTGGTAGGGAAGCTCGGTGATGATGATGTGGTCACGACCGCTCTTGTCGTGGTGCTCGATGGTGTGCACGGCACGCACATAGATGCGACCACGGCCGGTGCGATAGGCATCGAGGATGCCGGCACGGCCGTTGATGATACCCGCGGTCGGGAAGTCCGGCCCCGGGATGTATTCCATCAGCTCATCGATGGTCAGGTCGCCGTTGTCGATCAGCGCCAGACAGCCATCGATGACCTCGCCCATGTTGTGCGGCGGGATGTTGGTGGCCATGCCCACGGCGATACCGGAGGAGCCGTTGACCAGCAGGTTCGGGGTCTTGGTCGGCAACACGGCAGGAATGCGCTCGGTGCCGTCATAGTTGTCGACCCAGTCGACGGTGTCCTTCTCGAGGTCGGCCAGCAGCTCGTGCGCCAGGCGCGCCATGCGCACCTCGGTGTAACGCATCGCCGCGGCGCTGTCGCCATCGATGGAACCGAAGTTGCCCTGACCATCCACCAGCACATAACGCATGGAGAAGTGCTGGGCCATGCGGACGATGGTGTCATAGACCGCACTGTCACCGTGCGGGTGGTATTTACCGATCACATCGCCGACGACACGGGCGGATTTCTTGTAGGCCTTGTTCCAGTCATTGTTCAGTTCGTGCATCGCGAACAGCACGCGACGGTGAACCGGTTTGAGGCCATCGCGGACATCCGGCAAGGCACGCCCGATGATGACGCTCATCGCGTAATCGAGATACGACTGTTTGAGCTCGTCCTCGATGTTGACTGGCAGTATCTCTCTGGCGATCTCACCCATGATTCGTCAAATCCTTGAACTCAACTGTTGGCGCCACTGCGGCAGCGACAATGTTTCGGGGCAGCAACCGTATTTCGGGCAGCATCAGGTTTCGGTCGCTACTGCAGCGCGGCAGTGGCGTGAAGCGGACACGGGGTGCCAGCTCCGCGGCACCGAAGTGGCGGGATTATATCACTTGCGCGCTCACCTAGCAGCTCACACGAGCCCGCAAACGGATGTCAGTACGGTAGTACGGCCTCAAGGGCACGCGGCCCACTGCCGCGCCCCTGTCGCTGACAGCGCTCATTGCGGCTCGGGCGACAGCAATGATACCAGCAGCGTGCCGATTTCTCCCTCCAGCGGCATGGCCCGTCCGGTCTGGGTATTCATCAGCACGAAGGTGAAATCCGCGCGGGAGACCAGTGCGCCGGAGCGCGGATGCACCTCGCCCATGCGCGTCTCGCCCAGATGGATCTCCTGATGCATGATCATCTTGCGCCGCCCGACCCGAGCGAGTCGCGTGGTGATCACCAGCTCATCATGCACGGTGGCCGGATAATGCCAGTCCAGATTGACATTGACCGCCACCATCGCGATGCCCTCGCGCTTGAGGTCCGCCAGGTCCAGATGCGCGAGCATGAACTCCCAGCGCCCTTCTTCGTAGAACTCCAGATACCGGGCGTTGTTGACGTGCCCATAGCCATCCAGGTGATAACCTCGCACTTTCAGTGTCGTGCGACTGAAAGTGCCGGCGGTCTCATCGGCGGCGTCCTGTTGACGGCTGTCCTGTTGCATCCTTGCCTCCTGTGCGGGAAACGGATGAGCCTGCTCGGCCCTCGTCATCAGATCTTAGGCCGGGCACGAGCAGAAAAACAAACGCTTGGTTGAATGATCGCGCCTGCCCTGCACGCCATCCTGACAAGGCGGCGGGATCTGCCACGGACGATGCCCTTCACGTCCAGACCTGCAGGACGGCTACTCGCCGGGCGGGCCCTGCGGCGGCCTCTCGCCTCCCTCCTCGTCGAGGAAGTGCCCCTTCTCGCCCATGAAACAGCCGAAGATCTGGTTAACCCCCGGCGCGGAGGCGTGGTAGTGATAGCCACGCACCGGGTCCGTCTCGCCGCCACAGTCATCCAGGTCAGCGGGAACATTGCCGTCCTTGTCCTCTCTGGCATAGATGGAATAGCCATCCAGCGCATAGCCGATCATCGGCGAATGGCCATCCTCCTGAATGCCGATCTCGGAGCAGCCGGTGGCGGTGTGATAGTGATAGCCCTCATGCGGATTGGCATGCGCGCCACAATCATCGAGCACCCCCAGGGTGTGAGAGCTCAGGATCAGCTCCAGCGGTGCCGGCGGGCCGAACAGCACGCCATTGAGCGCCACGCCGGTGTTGGCGCGGCCGGCCAGCGAGGTCGGCTCGGCGGCCGGTACCGGCACCCTGGGGATCACGACAGTCTTCTCGATGCCGCCGCCCAGTTCCTCCAGCGGACACTCGAGACAGAAGTTGTCGAAGCCTTCGATGGGATTCGGGTTCCCCGCCACCTCGCAGCCACGCGCGCCATCGATCACGGTGATCTCCCCCGTGTTGACGTCGTACATCTGCCACTCCTTGTCCTGATAGAGAGTGGCCAGATTCTTGATGAACTCGCCGTCCACCTGATAGAGGGTGCCCTCGCCATCCATCCAGGTGCCGCCTTCCTCCTCACCGGAATGGGTATTGGGCGGGCAGAAAGGCCCCTCCGGCGAGGTTTCCGGGTCCGCGGGCGCACCGGCCACGCGGAACTGATAGCAGGTCGTCTGCGTGCCGCCGCTCAAGGTACAGTCGACGGTCTCGACCTCACCGACGATCGCGCCCGCGGCAAACATCTCAGGATCCAGTCCAACCGCCGCCGGGGCAGGTTCGCCGTCAGTGGCTTCCTCTGCAACGACTGTCTCTTTCGTGACCGTTGCACTGGCCGCCGCCGTGCTGGCCGCCCTGTCGTGCGCGTCATCCTCCCCGCTGCAGCCGAACAGCAGCAGGGTCAGCGCCGCCAGCGTCAGTGGTCGTGTCCGTTTCAGCGCGCTCGCGCCCGACGCTCTGCTCTTCACAAAAGCCGCCACAACCGTCTCCTCAGCAGTCCCCACAGCAGTCTTCATAACACCGTCGTCGATCACTCTGCCGCCCTCCGCGTCTCAAGTCTGATGGTCGATGCCTGCGGGTCGATGCCTGCTGATCGATATCTGTCGGTCGATACCGCAAACCGCCAGACCGCGAACCGCCAGGTCGACTCCAGACTAGCGCCACAGCGTGCACACAGTATGTCTTTGTGCTTGTGCGCGATGGTCGGCAACCGCAGTGTGACGCAGGGTCACGTCCACGGCGGATGACCCGCCGCATGAGTTTCGCCATAATATGCGCCATTCAGACGGGCAGCCCCCGTTCACCGGACTCAAGGACTGGTCGCATGTGGTTCAAGAACCTGCAACTGTATCGCCTGCACGATAGCGCACCGCTGGAAGAGGGTCGTCTCGCCGACGCCCTGCCGGAGCATGTTTTCCGCCCGGTCACCGGCGTCGAAGCCAAGCGTATCGGCTGGGTGGCACCGGGCGGTCGCAACAGCGACATGCTGGTCCACGAGATCCAGGGCCATTATCTGATCAGCGCACTGCGTCAGGAACGTGTCCTGCCCACTGCCGTGGTCAAGGAAGAACTCGAGGAGCGAGTCGCCGAGCGCGAGACGGCGGAAGGTCGTCCGCTGCGTCGCCGCGAGAAGCTGACCCTCAAGGAGCAGATCTACGAGGAGCTGCTGCCACGCGCCTTCACACGCTCCTCGCGCACTGACCTGTGGTGGGACAGCCGTCGCGGGCTGATCGCCGTCAACGCCTCGAATGCCAAACGTGCCGAGGAAGTCCTCGACCTGCTGCGCCAGACGCTCGGCTCGCTCAAGGTCACGCCGCTGGCCGTCGCGCAGCCGCCCTCCCAGGTGATGACCACCTGGCTGAAGGACGTGGCCTCGCGCCCGGATGACCTCATCGTCGGTGATCAGGTCGAGCTCAAGGCGCCGGGCGGCGAGGATGGCGTGCTGCGCGCCCGTCAGTTCGACCTCGACGGCGAGGAAATCCAGACGGCGCTCACTCTGGGCCGCGTGGTCAGCAAGCTGGCACTGGAAGTCGAGGGCCGCGTCGCGTTGATCCTCGGCGAGGACATGGCGCTCAAGAGCCTCAAGTTCGCCGATGCCGTCATCGATGAAGCCAATGCCCAGGAGGATGGTGAAGACCCCATCCTGCGACTGGAGACCGACTTCGCGCTGATGGCCCAGGTGCTCTCCGGCGTGATCGAGCAGATGACCGCCTGGCTGGGCGGCGAAGCTCAGCCGGGAAGCTGAGCGCCACCCCCTTTCTTCTCTTCTCAAGAATGACAATCCGGATGACGTGCGTCGATGACTGACACAGCAACGCCCAAGCCTGCCACGCCTGACGAACAGGACCCGTTCGCCAGGATTCGCCCCTACCACGATCACGAGGTAAGTGAGGTACTGGTGCGCCTCGAGCAGGACCGCGAACTGCTCGACACCCTGACTCGCTTCCGCCTGCCGGGACTGACCCAGCGCTTCCCGTGGCTGGCGCGCCAGATCGCTCGCCTGGCCATCAAGCGCGAGATGATGGGCGTGAAGGACGTGGCCAGTTTCCAGACCCGCATCGCCAGCTACATGGCGCGCATGATCCATACCACCACCACCAGTTTCGAGACGGTGGGACTCGAGCGGCTGTCGGAAGACACGCCGTATCTGTTCCTGTCCAATCACCGCGACATCTCGCTGGACCCGGCCTTCGTCAACTACGCGCTCTATCGCCACGGCCGCGACACGGTGCGCATCGCCATCGGCGACAACCTGCTCCAGAAGCCCTTCGTCACCGACCTGATGCGCCTCAACAAGAGCTTCATCGTGCCGCGCTCCGCCAAGGGCAAGCGCGCGATGCTGGCGGCCTACCAGTCACTGTCGGGCTATATTCGTCACTCCTTGATCCACGATCGGCACTCCATCTGGCTGGCCCAGCGGGAAGGGCGTGCCAAGGATGGCCGTGACGGCACCGAAAGCGCCATCATCAAGATGCTGACCATGGCGGCCCGCACCGCCGACAAGACACGCCCCTTCAGCGAGAGCGTCAGCGAGCTCAACATCGTGCCGGTGTCCATCAGCTACGAATTCGACCCCTGCGATCTGCAGAAGGCGCGCGAGCTGGCGGCCATCGCCAATGAAGGGCGCTACGAGAAGGTGCAGTACGAGGACATCCAGTCGATCGCCGCCGGCATCAGCGGTCACAAGGGGCGCGTCAAGCTGGTGTTCGGCGAGCCGCTCAAGGGCGATTTCGCCACTCCGGACGACGTGGTCGCCGAAGTCGACCGCCAGGTACTCCAGCACTACACCCTCTACCCGAGCCACCAGCTGGCACTCGAGAAGCTGGCCGCCAGCCGTCCGCAGCTGCGTGACGAGCCACGCCTGGCCGCCGCGCTGGATGTCTCCGCCATCAGTGGTGCCGAGCGCGCCGTGTTCGAGAATCGTCTCGCCGGCGTGCCGAGTGAGCTCAGGGACTGGTGGCTGGTGCAGTACGCCAACCCGATCCTCAATCGTGAAGGCCTGTCCATCGATCTCGACGAGAAGCTGGACGCCGCCGAGGCCACCGCCACCGACTGATCCCGCTCACGGGATACCGCCCTGGACACGACAACGCCACCGTCCTGCGACGGTGGCGTTGTCGTGTCTGGCCGCTTCATGCAGCCTGCTGCCGGCGAGCGCCTACTTGCGCCAGAAGCTGGGCGAGAACAGCACCAGCACGGTCAGGATCTCGAGGCGCCCCATCAGCATGCCGATGCACAGCAGCCATTTGGCGCTGTCAGGCAGCGGTGCGAAGTTGCCGGCCGGGCCGATGATGTCCCCAAGCCCGGGGCCGACGTTGGTGACGGCGGTCACGGCACCGGTCACGGCGGTCACCAGATCCAGCCCGATCAATGACAGCGCCAGTGCCAGCCCGCCGATGGTGATGAAGAAGAAGAACGAGAAGGCGATGACCGCGCGCACCACTTCATCCGGCAAGGCGCGCCCGTTGTAGCGCTGGGAGAAGACCCCGTTGGCATGGATCAGCGAGCGCAGGTGATTGCCGAGCATGATCAGGCCGATCTGCAGGCGGAAGATCTTCATGCCCCCGCTGGTGGAGCCGCTGCAGCCCCCGACGAAGGTCAGATAGAAGAAGGCCACCACCGCGAAGGGCCCCCAGGCACTGTAGTCATCGCTGGCATAGCCCGTGGTGGTCACCACCGACATGACATTGAAGGTCACCTGGGTCAGCGCCGTGAAGAGATCCTCCCCCAGCACGACGCGATAGAGCGTCAGCGCCGCGATCACCCAGCCCAGCAAACTCAGGAAGCCGCGCACCTGAGCATCGCACCACATCACCCCGGCACTGTCCTGCCAGGCGCGGATGAACAGCACGAAGGGCAGCGCCCCCAGCAGCATGAAGGCGGAAGCCATCCACAGCAGATGCGGGCGATCGGAATAGATACCCATCGAGCTGTCGTAGTTGGCGAACCCGCCCGTGGCCAGCGAGGTCATGCCATGCACCACGGCATCCAGCGGCAGCATGCCCCCCAGCCAGTAGCTCAGGATCGCCAGCAGCGTCAGCCCCACATAGACCAGCCCGATCGCCTTGGCGACACCCCCGGCACGTGGCAGCACCTTGTCGGACCAGTCCGAGGATTCGGTCTGGAACAGACGCATGCCACCCACCTTCAGGAACGGCAGGATCGCGATGGCCATCACGATGATGCCGATCCCCCCCACCCACTGCATCAGGCCCCGCCACAGCTTCAGGCCATCCGACAGTCCTTCGATGTGGGTCAGCACGGTCGAGCCGGTGGTGGTGATCGCCGAGACCGACTCGAAGACGGCATCGGTGACGCCCAGGTGGGTCGCGCCGAAGATCAAGGGCAGGCTCGAGTAGGCTGACACCAGCACCCAGCTAAGGGTCGTCAGCACGAACATCGCGCGGGGCTTGAGCTGCAGCTCCACCTGGTGCGAGACCAACAGCATCACCAGAGCCGATCCCAGCGTGATGCCCAGCGATATCGCGAAGGCCCACGCATCCGCATCGCCCTCTTCCAGCAACAGCAGCAACGGCACCAGCATCATCACCGCCACCACGCACAGCAGCAGGCCGAGCACCCGGACCACCGGCAGCCACTCCGTCACCTGCAGACGACGCATCAAGGCGGCACCGTGGCCCCCCGCTCTCGCCTCCCTCGGCGTGCTCATGACGTTGCCTCACGCATGATCGGCTTCATTCCCCATCCTCACCCTTCGTTATGACCACCAGAAGGCATGACAGGACCGCCCGGCAGGCGCACACGCCCCCCGCTGCCGGCGCTCCCATCGCCCTCAGGCCCTCGGCCTCTGGCTCGCTGAAGCGACACCTTACACCGTCATCGCGGGCAGTCCAGTGCTCATGCCCGCAAGGCGCCCAGCGCGCGGTGGCGCGAGCCGCCGGGTCCGCGACGTCTCACTCGCGCGGCATCGGGCATTTGTCCACCAGAGCACCAACGCTCGGCCTGATGGGCCGCTGGCTTGGGCTGGCCGTTTCCCCTGCGGTACACTGAGGCTCCAATATGGCAACGATGCGTTCACGGACAGGAACCTCATGCGTCTGACTGATTGGCGAGCCTGGCAGGCGAGTGCGACACGCACGACCCACGACGGTCGCACCGACATCACCCCCTCCCCGCGTGCCGAACAGGTACCGGCGATGCTGCGCCGCCGACTGAGTCCGGTCGGGCAGGCATGCTGCAAGCTGCTGTTCACCCTCGACCCTGAGGGTGATCTGCCGATCATCCACGCCTCCCGACATGGCGACACCAGCAAGATACTTGCCCTGCTCGACTCGGCCACCCAGCCGCAGGAAGCCTTGTCACCCGCACGCTTCTCGCTCTCGGTGCACAACGCCATCCTTGGCATGTACTCGATCACGCGTCAGTCCCATCAGCCGCTCGAGGCGCTCGCCGCCTGCGGTGACGAGTTCGATGCACTGATGAGCGAAGCGCTCGGCTATCTGGGGGAGCGGGAGGAAGTCATCGTGCTGTTCTCCGATATCGCCGCGCCAGAGGCCTTCCAGCACCACGGCGACTATCCCGAGCATGCCAGTGCCGTCGCCATGCGCTTGAGCCGTACCTCGCCTGAGGCCCCGCGGCTCGCCGCCTTGCCAGTCGACGCCGAGGAGCCGGCCCACCACGCCCCGACCCCCATCGAGGTGATCGAGTGGCTGGAAGCCGCCGGACAGACACCGCTCGTCTGTCGCCGGCAGGCCTGGCAACTGAACCCTCCTCCCGCCACTGACGCCGCGCTGCAGTGATGACGCCTCGTCGTGCCTTCGGGCTATCCTCCCCCCTCGGGCGACTGTGGCGTGGCATCGCCACCGCCATCAGCTTCAGCGTCTTCGGGCTGGGTGGCCTGCTGCTGGGGGGGCTGCTGCCCCTGCTGACAGTGAGCATGCGCGATGGCGAACGCCGCCAGCGCCTGGCGCGCCGCATCATCCATCACGCCATGCGCGGCTTCCTCCAGCTGATGCGCGGCCTGGGTGTGCTCGACTACCGTCTGCACGACTGTCAGCGTCTGCAGCGCCCGGGGCTGCTGGTGCTGGCCAATCACCCCACACTGATCGACGTGGTCTTCCTGATCGCGCTGATCCCCCACGCCGACTGCGTGGTCAAGGGGCGTCTGGCCCGCAACCCGTTCACTCGCGGCCCGATCCGCGCCGCCGGCTATATCACCAACAACGAGCCACAGGGCGTGCTGGATGCCGCCCGCGAGAGCCTGGCCAAGGGCAACGCCCTGATCCTGTTCCCCGAGGGGACGCGCAGCGTGCCGGGCCGCGCCCTGAAGTTCCGTCGCGGCGCCGCCAACATCGCCCTGCGCACGCCCTGTGACATCACCCCGGTGCTGATCGACTGCCAGCCCAGCACGCTGACCAAGGGCGAGCCCTGGTACCACATCCCCGCGCAGCGCGTGATGCTCAATCTCAAGGTACTGCCGGACATGGCCCCCGAGGTCTCCCGTACACAGGAGCAGGATGAGCCGGAGGCGCCGCTGTCCCGGGATGCCCGCGAACTGACCCGCCAGCTGGCGGGCACCTTCGCCACGCAGCTCGAGCGTTTCCAGCAGGCCATCGCGGAGCCTGACAGCCCCCATCAGGCATGAAAGTCTGTGCAGGAAGGCCAGGCATGAGTGGCAGACATGTCACGAAGGCATGCCGCAGATTCATCCAGATGGCATATCTGCCGTTATTGAATGACTGACCCCCGACATCATCGCTGATCCATGGATCAACGACCCTGACGCGCTAGAGAGAGGATTTCCCATGAGTGATACCACCTCGCTGGAACTGGAACTCAAGCAGCTGATCATCGATACGCTGGAGCTTGAAGACATCACCCCGGACGACATCGTCGCCGATGAGCCGCTGTTCGTGGACGGCCTGGGACTGGATTCGATTGATGCCCTGGAGCTGGGCCTCGCGCTGCAGAAGCGCTACGGCATCACCCTGGATGCCGAATCCGAGGACACCCGGGCCCACTTCGCCAGCCTCAACGCGCTGCGCGAGATGGTGGAGGCCCGTCGTGAGCGCTGATCAACCGACCCCCTCCCGCGAGGAGATCTACGCCCATGTCCGCATCACCCTGATCGAGCTGTTCGAGATCGAGGCCGCTGACATCCACCCGGAGGCGCGCCTCTACGAGGATCTCGACATCGACAGTATCGATGCCGTGGACCTGGTGGTCGAGCTCAAGAAGTTCACCGGCCGACGCATCGACGCCAACGACTTCAAGAGCGTGCGCACGCTCAATGATGTGGTCACCGCCGTCGAACAGCTGACACAGCGCCAGGCATGACGCCGTCGTCCCCTGACAGCCGCACGCGCCCCGCACTGAGCAGGGTGCTGCTCGGCGTGCTGGGCATCGTGGCCGCTCTTGGCTGGCCACTGCTGGTCTACGCCCTGCTGTCGCGCCTCACCGCAGACAGCGGCGCGGTCAGTGGACACTCGTCGCCCTGGGTGTGGGCCTTGATCCTGTTCGGCGCCCTGCTGATCCAGCGCCTGCCGCTGCACCTGGCACTGCGCCTGGGGCTGGCCGCCCTGCTGGTGGGCATCAGCGTGGCGAGCGAGGCCGAACTCGGGCTGCGGGCCTATCCGGTACTGGTCAATCTGGCCATGCTCAGCGTCTTCGCCACCAGCCTGTGGCGCGGCATGCCGGTGATCGAGCGCCTCGCACGCCTCAAGGAACCCGACCTGCCCCCTGCCGGCGTGCGCTACACCCGCCAGGTCACCCGGGTGTGGTGTGCCTTCTTCCTCTTCAATGCCAGCATCGCCGGCTGGACGGCCCTGCATGCCGACCTGGCGACCTGGACGCTCTACAACGGCCTGATCAGCTATGTGCTGATGGGCCTCCTGTTCGGCGGTGAATGGCTGGTTCGCCGTCGCCTGCGGAGTTCACACACCTGATGCCTGACTCATCTCCCGTCAGCCCGGATACGCCGGTCACGTCGCTGTTGACGCAGCATGTCTGGCGTCAACTCGCCGAACAGTCACCCGAGGCGCCGGCCTGCTGGCTGGCCATCCCCGGTCACCCACTGCGCGCATTGACGCGTGCCGAACTGATGGCGCGCGTGGACGCCTGGCATCACTGGCTGGACTGCCTGCCCGGTGATCACGACGCCCGCCAGCCCGGCGCACGCTGGGTGCTGTTCCAGCCCACCACGCTGGGCGCCTGCGTACAGCTGCTGGCGCTGTGGGAACGCGGCATGCGGGCGATCCTGCCGGGAGATGACCGCCCCGAGACCCTGGCACGTCTGGCGGGCGACAGCGCCGGCCAGCTCCCCGAGACCACCGCCGATGGCTGGCCACCGGGACAGCCCGACCCTGCAGGTACTGCCGCGACGGCTTCTGCACCTGCCCCTGTACGACCGGACACCACGCCCGATGCCGCACGCATCGCACTGGAGCTTTGCACCTCCGGCTCCACCGGCGAGCCACTGCGCATCGCCAAGCGCTTCGACCAGCTCGAGGCCGAACTGGCCGTGCATCGCGCGCTATGGCCGCTGGCGACAGGCCCTGACACTGCCCTGGCGTCCACGCCGGACACCGTCAGCCTCAGTCAGGTCAGCCATCAGCACATCTACGGCCTGCTGGTCTCGCTGCTGCGTCCGCTCAGCGAAGGCGTGCCGTTCCTGAGCGAAGCCTGCCACTACCCGGAGCAGCTGGCCGCCGCCATCGCCCAGCTTTCCGGGCTTGGTCATCGCTGCCAGCTGGTCAGCTCTCCGGCCCAGCTGGCGCGTCTGCCACAGACCGATGAACAGACGCCATCCGCCGCCCCTCTGGCGGAACTCGGTCAGGTATTGCGGGTCTTTTCTTCGGGCGCTCCGCTGCCGGCAGAGGCCGCCCGTCATGCCGAGGCCAGCCTGAAGGCACCGGTGATCGAACTCTACGGCAGTACCGAGACGGGCGGCATCGCCCGGCGCCGCCAGCAAGAGACAGCCTACTGGACGCCGCTGCCGGCAGTGGAGATCACCTTCTCGCCGGGCTTCGCGGTGCGCTCGCCATTTCTGGAAGCGCCTGATCAGTGGTGGCAACAGGCCGACAAGGCGGCGCTGGTGGAGGACGCGGCAGAGGGTGACGACGCACGGAACGCGGCGCCACGCTTTCAGCTGCTGGGGCGCAGTGATCGGCTGGTCAAGCTGGCCGGCAAGCGGGTCTCGTTGAGCGCGGTGGAGCGCTGCCTGAGCGAGCAAGCGGAGGTGCTTGAAGTGCGTTGCCTGACGATGCCCACGCGTGAGCATCGCCTGGGCGCGGTGGTGGTGATGGATGAGCACGCGCTGCCGCAGGATCACGCCAGCCGCCGCGATCTGATCGCCCGCCTGCGCCGCGCGCTGATGCCGGGCTTCGAGCGCATCGCCCTGCCGCGCTACTGGCGCTTCGTCACGCGCCTGCCGCTCAATGCCCAGGGCAAGTTCACCGCGGATTCCATCGCGCGGCTGTTCGCCGATCTCGATGATCCGCGCCTGCCACGCTGGCTGGGAGACACCTCCAGCGGGCCACAGCAGAACACCCTGGAAGCCGAGGTGCCTGATGGTCTGGTCTATCTCGACGGCCACTTCGCCGCCCAACCGCTGGTGCCGGGCGTGGTGATGCTCAAGTGGGCACGCGAGCAAGGCAGGACACTGCGGGTGAACGGCGTAGGCATGGACGATGCGCCCTTTCTGCGCCTGGAACGCCTCAAGTTCTCCAACCTGCTGCTGCCCGGCATGCGCTTCACGCTGGGCACTCACCTGCTGGAAGACGCCCAGGGCCTGCGCCTCGACTTCCGGCTGGAATCCCGCGCAGGCCTGCATGCCAGTGGACGGCTGCGTCATGGTCAGCCGCATGCTCCGGACGTCGCCCGCGACGACAGGCCCGCGGCCATCCCATCCCCCCATTCCACCTCGGAGGCGTCATGAGCCAATCCCCTGCGCCTGTGAGCGACTCGCAGTACGATTCTGAGCAGCATCTCTCTCGCCAGAGCGCCCCTGAACAGAGCAACGCCCTGCGCGCCTGCGTGGTGATCCCGGTCTACGATCACCCCGCCACCATCGCCGGCGTGTGTGCGGGCCTGGCGCCGTTCGGCCTGCCCATCGTGCTGGTGGATGATGGCTGCAGTGCCCCCTGCGCCGAGGTACTCGATCAGCTGGCGGCCGAGGGCCATCACCTGGTGCGTCGCACGCACAACGGCGGCAAGGGAGCGGCGGTGCGCAGTGGCCTGCAGGCTGCCGAGCAGCTCGGCTTCACCCATGCCCTGCAGGTGGACGCCGATGGCCAGCACGATGTCAGCGACCTGCCCGCCTTCCTGAAGGGCATGCAGGACAATCCCGACTGCCTGCAGATCGGCTATCCCGAATACGATGCCAGCGTGCCGCGCATCCGCTTCTACGGTCGCTACGCCTCACATGTCTGGGTATGGATCAACACCCTGTCGCTGGCCATCCGCGACACCATGTGCGGCGTGCGCCTCTACCCGCTGGCCGCCACCAATCGCCTGTTGGCGCGCAATGACTGTGGCGATCGCATGTCCTTCGACACCGAGGTACTGGTGCGCTGGTACTGGGCCGGGGGCGAGGTGGCCAACCTGCCGGTGCGTGTCAGCTACCCCACCGGAGGCGTCAGCCACTTCCGCCCCGGCCACGACAACCTGTTGATCAGCGCCATGCATACCCGCCTGTTCTGCGGCATGCTGCTGCGCTCGCCGTCACTGGCCTGGCGCACGCTGAGCCGCCGAGGCGGCAAGCGGCAAACCGCCCACGCTCAAGATGACGCGCTGACAGATGGCGAAGACCGTGCAGCACAGACCGCCGACGACAGCGTCGCGCCCAATCACTGGGCCCGCCTGTCCGAAACCGGCTCATTGAGCGGCATGCGGCTGATGGTGACGATCCGCCGTCGGCTCGGGGCCTGGCCGTTTCGCATCGCGCTGTTCCCGGTGCTGATGTGGTACTTCCTGCTGCGCGGCGTGGCGCGACGTGCCTCCTTCGATTACCTCAGACGCCTGGAGCCCGGACTTGGCGGCTTGCGCCTGTGGGCCAGAAGCTTCGCCCACTTCATGCAGTTCGGTGAGGCGATCATGGACAAGGTCTCGGCCTGGAGCGGCGAGATTCCGCTCTCCTCGCTGACCGGCACCGGTCCGGAAGACCTGCGCGATGCCGCGCTGCGTGGCGAGGGCGGCATCATCCTCGTCGCCCACCACGGCAATCTGGATGTGATCAATGCCATCGGCGAGCGCCACGACATCGACCTGTGCGCGCTGGTGCACACGCGTCACGCCGAGAAGTTCAACCAGTTGCTGGAACAGGCCACCGGGCGCAAACCGCCGCAGATGATCGAGGTCAGCGAGATCACCCCCGCCACCGCCATGGCGCTGGGTGACCGCGTCAATCGCGGTGGCTTCGTGGTCATCGCCGCGGACCGCGTGCCGATTCCCCCCGAAAGCGATGCGGCAGAACGGGAAAACGCGGGGGGAAGCGAGCGGGAGGGTGTGGAACAGAGCGCCGTCACCCGCGCCCGTGTCCAGCACTGCGACTTCCTCGATCAACCTGCGCCCTTCCCCGTGGGTCCCTTCATGCTGGCGGCGCTGCTGCGCTGTCACGTCTACACCCTGAGCTGCGTGCGCGAGCAGGGCGGTGCCAATCCCCGCTTCCGGGTCGATTTCGCGCCCTTCGATGACAGCCGCGCCGTCAAGCGCAGCACCCGCGAGGCATGGATTGAGCAGGCCATGCAGCGCCATGCCGGTCATCTCGAGGCGCGTGTCAGACGCCACCCGCTGCAATGGTTCAACTTCTTCGACTTCTGGCACCAGGCGCCCGACGTCCCGACCTCTAGCGAAGGTGCCTCGGGGTCCGAGCGAGTGACCTGACGGCTGGCGCGTCACCCCGTCTTTCTCTGTTTCAGGTTCAGATTCAGATTCAGGATCAAGCTCAGGCTCAGATTCAGGTTCAGATTCAGTTGTCCGTCTTTCAGGCTCTCGGCTTTCAGGTACCTCGTCATGTCATATCCCGTCTCAACCACTGCCCCGGCGCTGACGCTCGACGGCAGTGATATCACCCTCGAGCAGCTGATCGACGTCGCCGAGGGCCGGTGTGGCGTACGCCTGAGTGATGCGCCTGCCTTCCAAGCGCGCATCGAGGCAGGCCCTGCCCTGCTGGAACGCTTGCTGGAGGAGGAAGGCGTGGTCTACGGCGTCACCACCGGTTATGGCGATTCCGTGACCCGCGCCGTGCAGGGGGCAGAGGACCTCGAGGCCCTGCCACGCCACCTCTACACCTTCCACGGCTGTGGCATGGGCGCGGACCTTGACGTAGTCAGCAGTCGCGCGGTGGTGATGGTGCGCCTCGTCTCGCTGTGCCGTGGTGTCTCCGGGGTCAGCCTGGCGCTGCTGGAACGCCTTGTCTGGCTGCTCGACCACGACATCCTGCCGCGCATCCCCGAGGAAGGCTCGGTGGGGGCCAGTGGCGATCTCACTCCGCTGTCCTATCTCGCCGCCGTGCTGTGCGGCGAGCGCGAGGTGTGGGTGCGCCCCGGCGCAGGCCAGCCCCATGCGCTGCGCCCGACCGCTGACGTCTTCGCCCAGCACGGCCTGACACCCTATGTGCTGCGCCCCAAGGAAGGCCTGGCGCTGATGAACGGCACCGCCGTGATGACGGCCCTCGCTGCACTGGCCTTCGGTCGCACCTGCTACCTCAGCCGTCTGAGTGCGCGCATCACCGCGCTCAGCGTGCAGGCGCTGGAAGGCAATCCCTACCACTTCGATGCCGACCTGTTCGCCGCCAAGCCGCATCCCGGTCAGGCCCGCGTGGCGCAGTGGCTGCGCGATGATCTGGCCCACCCGGCGGCGCCGGAAGTCGATGCCACACCGATCAACTCACCGCGCCTGCAGGACCGCTACTCGACGCGCTGCGCGCCCCACGTCATCGGCGTGGTCGAGGACAGTCTCGACTGGTGGCGCCGCTTCCTGGAGACCGAGCTCAACAGCGCCAACGACAACCCGCTGATCGATGTCGAGGCCGGCAAGATCCTCCACGGCGGCCACTTCTACGGCGGCCATGTGGCGATGGTGATGGACAGCCTCAAGACGGCGGTCGCCAACCTGGCCGACCTGCTCGACCGCCAGCTGGCCCTGCTGGTTGACAGCCGCTACAACCGTGGCCTGCCCAGCAACCTCAGCGGTGCCACGCCTGAGCGCGCGCCGCTCAACCATGGCTACAAGGCGGTGCAGATCGGTGCCTCGGCCTGGACGGCGGAAGCCCTCAAGCTGACCATGCCGGCCAGCGTCTTCTCGCGCTCCACCGAATGCCACAATCAGGACAAGGTCAGCATGGGCACCATCGCCGCGCGGGATGCCCTGCGCGTGCTGGCGCTGGTCGAGCAGGTCGCCGCCGCCACCCTGCACGCCGCCGCACAGGGCTGCGAGCACCGCGCCGCCATCGCCGGCCACAGCGCCACGCCGCCGAGCCTGGCGGCCTTCGTCAGCGAGCTGCGCGAGGACATCGCCCCGCTCGAGGAAGATCGCGGCCTGGAAGCCGACCTGCGCCTGCTGTGTGCACGCATCCGTGAGCGCCACTGGGCCCTGAGCGCAGACGAGGCCCACGCATGAGCGAGCAGACAGCCCTGAGCGAGCAGACAGCCTTGAGCGAACAGACAGCCTTGAGCGAGAAAAACGCCATGAACCAGCCCGCCGAAACGCCGATGCCCAGCGCCACGGTGGAAATGGAAGTGCCCTTCCACGACGTCGACATGATGGAAGTCGCCTGGCACGGCCATTACGTGCGCTATCTCGAGATCGCCCGCTGCAAGCTGCTCGACATGCTCGACTACAACTACCCTCAGATGCGCGAGTCAGGCTATGCCTGGCCGGTGATCGACCTGCGCCTGCGCTACGCGGGCCCGGCGCGCTTCGGCCAGCGCATCGCCGTCACCGCGCGCCTGCGCGAGTGGGAAAACCGCCTCAAGCTCGATTACGTGATCCGCGATGTCGAGAGCGGCAAGCGCCTGACCCGTGGCCATAGCGTGCAGGTCGCCGTCGGACTCGCGGATGGTGAGATGCTGCTGGCCTCGCCGCCTGCGCTCAGCGAGCGGCTGGCCGCCTGGCAGGCCAGCCAGTCACAGACCAGCCCGTCACAGACAGGCGACGAGGACGCGCCTGCCACCCCGCCCCCGACACGAGGAACGCCGTGATGACGTCACGCCTTGCCATTGCCGCCACTGCCCTGCTGCTGACTGCCAGTGCCTTCGGGGCCAGCGCCGCCGAATTCGACGCCCGCGCCCTGACCCAACAGCTGGCGCGCACCGCTCCTGTCTGCGGTGATTTCCAGCAGACCCGCTGGCTCGAGGATGTCGGCGCACAGCTCAAGAGTCGTGGCCAGTTCCATCTGATCGGGGATCCGAACGCGCCCGAAGGCCTGGTGTGGGACACCACCTCCCCCATCGAGGACCGTCTCGAGATGCGCCCGAATGCCAGCGAAGGCCCGGATGGCGAGCCGCTGCCCGCCGACCAGCAGGCGATGGCGGAGCTGTTGGTCAACTTCTTCCACGGCGACTGGCAGGCGCTCGAGGAGCACTTCACCCTGACGCTCACCGGCAGCGCGGATGACTGGCAGGCCAGCCTGACACCGCGTGATGCCCGTCTGGCCGAGGCCATCGAGCACCTCGAGATCGAGGGTGGCAGCTGGCTTGACCACCTGACCCTCACCAGCGGCGACGGTGACCGTCTCGCCCTGACCCTGACACCGCGCGATCAGTGCCCCGAATGACAGGGCGCGGCGACTCGCATGACACGGGGCTGGATCGCGCCGCCTGGCGCTGGCTGTGGGCTGGCGTGCTGCTGCTGTGCGCGGTGCTGCTGGCCGGGAAGCTCGCCCCGCAGAGCCCATGGCGAGGCGCCATCGACACCCGCATCACCGCCATGCTGCCAGCGCAGGAACGCAGCCCGTTGGCGGCGCGCGCCGAATCGCTGGAGGACACCGCCAACCGGCTGGTGATGCTGGTCGGCGCACGCGATGCCAGCGCCGCGTCACTCAAGCAGCGTGACGCCGCCGCCCAGGCGCTGCGTCAGGCGCTCGCCCCCCTCGCGACGCTGGATGACGGCAAGAGCCTCGCCAGCCTGCGCCTGCCGGCCGAGGTCCAGCCGGCCCTGATCGCCCCGCGGCTTGCCGAGCTGAGTGACGAGCAGTGGCAGGCGCGCGCCCTCAGGCAGCTGTTCCAGCCCGGCGGCCAGCGCGACCTGATCCATGACCCCTTCGGTCTCGCCGGCGCCTGGCAGGACTGGCTGACACCCGCCAACCTGTCGCTGTCCGGCGGCCAGCTGTTGCTGCGCGCTCCGACGTCAAGCGGTGAGCAGCCTGGCAACGGTTACCGTCTGATTAGCGCCACCCTCACCGGCAGCGCCTACGCGATGGGGGATCAGCAGGCGCTGGAACAGGCCGTGGATGGCGTGAGGGCCGACTACCCCGACGTCAGGCTGCTGCGCTCCGGACTGGTCTTCCATGCCAGTGCCGGGGCGCAGCAGGCCAGACAGGAGATGTCGACCATCGGGCTCGGCTCGCTGATCGGCGTGCTGCTGTTGCTGTGGGCGGTGTTCCGCACCCCGCGACGGCTGCCGTTGCTGCTGGTGCCGGTGGCCACGGGCGTGCTGTTCGCGCTGCCGCTGACCTGGTGGGCCTTCGGTAGCCTGCATGTGCTGACGCTGGCCTTCGGCGCCAGCCTGATCGGCATCTCCATCGATTACGTGCTGCATCTGGAATGCATGCGCCGCCTGGCGACGACAGACGGTCGCGGCGGGCTCGCCGCGCTGTGGCCGGGTCTGACGCTGGGGCTGTGCTCCAGCCTCGCCGCCTATCTGGCCATCACCCTGACGCCGATGCCCGGCCTGCGCCAGATGGGCATGTTCGCCGCCCTCGGCTTGCTCGGCGCCTGGCTGAGCGTGCGCCTGTGGCTGCCGCAACTGCCACTGCCGGCGGATGCCACCCGCAAGGATTCCCCCGCCGCCCGCGCTGCAGGATGGCTGGCACGCGTACTTCCCGGCAGGCGCAGCTGGCAGGCGCTGGGTCTGCTGCTGCTGGCCGCGCTGGCCAGCCTCTACGGACTGCGCAGCGATGACCGTCTCACTCAGCTCAACCCCTCGCCTGCGTCGCTGATCGATGAGCAACGCGAGGTCCAGCGCCTGCTCGCCGAACCGGACGGCCTGCGTTACCTGATCGTGCAGGCCGAGGACGACGCCGCGCTGCTCACGCGCCTGCAGGCACTGGAAGGCACCTTCCAGCAGCTGGATGCCCAGCAGCAACTGGGGCACTGGGCGAGCCTCGCCCAGCAACTGCCGACGCTTGCCCAGCAGCAGGCCAACCTCAGCGCCATGCGTGAGCGCACCCGCACCCTGCTGCCCCAGGTGCTTCGCCAGGCGGGCCTGCCCGCCGCGCTGGTGAAACGTGCCGAGCAGGCCATCGAAAGCGCCCATCCGTTGCGTCCGGCCGACTGGGTCACGCTGCCCGCCGGCGAGATGGGCCAGCGACTGTGGCTCGACTCACGCACTGCCGCCATCGGCATCGTGCGCTTTGGTGACGTCACGGCCGAGGGTAGCGCCGCCCTGGCACGCCTCGCGGCAGGCGATGACCGCCTCGAGTACGTCGATCAGGTCGCCAGGCTTTCGACGACGCTCGGCAGCATTCGCAGCGAAATGGCCTGGCTGGTCAGCACTGCAGTGGTGGTGATCAGCCTGCTGCTGGCGCTGCGCTATCGCCGCAGCACCTGGCGCGCCCTGTTGCCGCCGCTGGGCGGACTGTTACTGACGCTCGCCGCCCTGACGCTGGCGGGCGTCGGCCTCAACCTGTTCCACCTGCTGGGCCTGCTGCTGGTACTGGGGATTGGCCTGGATGCGGGTATCTTCTGTGCCGAGCATCCCGCGCGCAGCGCAGAGAAAGGTAATCCCGCGCGAAGAGCGAATGACAAAACCGAACAAGGCAACGCAGAGGCCACCGCCAGCCGCGCCTCGCAGGCCAGTCTGCTGGCGATCTCGCTGTCATGTGCCTCCAGCCTGCTAGCCTTCGGATTGTTGAGTTTCAGTCAGACACCGGCATTGGCCGCACTGGGGCTGGCCTGCCTGCTGGGGCTGACGGCCACCTGGTGCCTGGTGCCCTTCGCCCGCAGTTGAGGCGATCTCGTCACGCGGGCCAGACGGAGGCGGGAACACGAATGCCGTCATGAACACATAACGACAACGACAGGGGACGATGCCATGGAATCGGCAGATCGCAGCAACAACCCACCACGCAAGGAAGTCATCATCATCGGCGCCGGACCTGCCGGGGCGGCGGCGGCGGCCTGGCTGGCGCGCGCCGGCCATGCGGTACGCGTGCTGGAGCGCAGCCACTTCCCGCGCTTCTCCATCGGCGAGAGCCTGCTGCCGCGCTGCATGCAGCATCTGGAGGCCTGCGGCCTGATGGAGGCCGCCGCCGCCGGAGGCTATCAGCGCAAGACCGGTGCGGCCTTCACCCGCCGCGGCGAGCATCGCGTGATCGACTTCCGCGACAAGTTCAGCGAGGGCCCCGGCACCACCTGGCAGGTGGAGCGCGCCGACTTTGACCAGCGTCTGATCGAAGGCGCACGGGCGGCGGGGGCCGAGGTCGAATTCGGCGTCACCGTCACCGGTTTCACTCCCGCTCGCCCCACGCAGAGTGACACCGCTGGCCATGCTCAGGGGCCGCGTCTCACGTTGGCCGATGGCCGCGAGCTTCACGCCGCCTTCGTGCTGGATGCCAGCGGCTATGGGCGCGTGCTGGCACGGCTCGAGGCGCTTGAGCGTGACCCGCGACTGGAGCCACGCATGGCGCTGTTCGGCCATGTCCACGATGGCATCGCCGACCTCGCGCCGCCCGCCGAGGGCTATCGTCGCGACACTATCCTGATCGCCTCGCACCCGAAGCATCCGGATGTCTGGTACTGGCTGATTCCCTTCGCCAATGGCCGCGCCTCGCTGGGCGTGGTCGGCCCGCGTGAGCTGATCGAGCCTGCCGCCGGGGATGATGTGCAGACACGCCTGTGGCAGTGGGTGATGGAAGAACCGCGCCTGGCGGAGCTGCTTCGCGATGCCACGCCTGCCAATGCCGTGCAGTCGCTGGGCGGTTACAGCGCCGATGTCAGCCGCCTGCATGGCCCGGGCTATGCACTGCTCGGCAATGCCGGCGAGTTTCTGGACCCGGTGTTCTCCTCCGGCGTGACCATCGCGCTGGAATCCGCCCTGCGCGCCGCGCCGCTGGTCGCGCGCGAACTGACCGCGACCCGCGATGAGCAGCGCCCGGACTGGGCCAGCGAATACGAGCTGCCATTGCGACGTGGCATCGAGGTGTTCCGCGAGTTTGTCACCGCCTGGTACGACAGCCGCCTGACCGACATCATCTATCACCCTCGCTCGCCGGACCGCATTCGCCAGATGATCAGTTCGGTCCTCGCCGGCTACGCCTGGGACGAGGCCAATCCCTTCGTCAGCGCCAGTCGTCGTCGCCTGACCGCACTGGCCACGCTCTCGGCAGCGCAGGCGACGCAAGCGGAGACCTGCGAGCCCGCCGCAAGCGCTCTCTCAACGGCCGGCACGCGGCAGAATGACGCCAGAAAAGGTAAAGTATCGTCATGATATCCATGCGTCTCTCGCCTCATGCCGTCTCAGTCGGGCGGCGATCCGTCGGACTGCTGCTGGCGATCAGCCTGTTGTTGAGCGGCTGCAGCCTGCTCGTGCCCGGTCCGCTCAGCGCCGAGAGCCCGATGCCAGCCCTGACGAGCCTGCAGGAGAGCAGCACCCAACGTCTGATTCTGCGCGTTGAGCGTAACAAGAGTGAGGCCAGCGAGAATCGCGCGGCAGCAGACGCCGCTGAGGACGAGGCTCGCGACCTGCCGCCCCTCATCGGCGTGCTGCGCCAATCGCCCGAGGCCATGCGGCTGGTGCTGCTCAGCGTGCAGGGCCAGCGACTGCTGACACTGGTGCATGACGCCGATGGCAGCCGCTTCGAGAAGGCCCGCCCCGAGGTGCTCGACAAGCTGCCCTTCACCGCCGACTGGCTGGCCCGTCGCATCGCCTGGGTCCACTGGCCACAGGCCGCGATCGATGACGCCTTTGCCGGCAGCGTTTGGCAACTGGTGCAGCACGGCGAGTGGGACACGCCTCACCAGACCGCGCAGCGCCTCATCCTGCGCGATGGCGAGCGCATGGCCGAGCTGACCCGCGACGCCGAAGGCCGCGTAATCCTGCGGGACCCGGCCACCGAGATGCAGATGACGCTAGATCCCCTGTCTTCCCCCAGCCCCTGACGACTCACCGGAAGCTTCCCCGCATGACTGAACCCGTCACACCCGAGGCACCTGATACCCGCCATGGCCTCACCCCTCGCAGCCCATGCCGTCTGTCTCGGCCCGGTATCGTCTGTCCGCTGGGCGCCGACCACGGGCTGATCAGCAGTGCGCTGTTCAGCGCCAGTCGCGGCCTGCGCGTCAGTGATGACTTCAGTCCCGGCACGCCGCTGTCACTGGGCCGTGTCACCGCGCGGCTGGTGGATGACAGCGACTGGCCGGCCCCGCTGCGCTCACGCAACAACCGCTTGCTGGCCACCGCGCTTGAGCAGCTGACACCGGAGCTTGAGGCCCTCAAGCGCCAGGGCATCGCGCCGGAGCGCATCGGCGTGGTGCTGGGCACCAGTACCTCCGGTATCGGTGAGACGGAAGCTGCGATGGACGCCCAGCGCGCCGCCGTTGCCCAGGGCACGCCGAGCGCCGACAGCTGGCCGGAGAGCTTTGAATACCGCCGTCAGGAACTGGGCGCGCCCGCCGAGTGCGTGGCCTGGTTGAGCGGCGCGCGCGGGCCGGTCTACACCCTCTCCACCGCCTGCACCTCCAGCGCCAAGGCCCTGGCCAGCGCACGGCGTCTGCTGGCCTCCGGGCAGTGTGATGCGGTGATCGCCGGTGGGGCCGACAGCCTGTGCCACATGACGGTGAAGGGCTTCATGAGTCTGGAGGCCGTCAGCCGCCAGCAAAGCCAGCCCCTGGGCGCCGCGCGCGACGGCATCAATCTGGGCGAGGCCGCGGTGCTGTTCGTGGTCACGCCGGAGCACGGTGGCGTGCAGCTGACCGGCGTCGGCGAATCCAGCGATGCCCATCACATCTCCGCACCCTGCCCGGATGGCAGCGGCGCCGAGGCCGCGATGCGTGGCGCGCTCGCCAGCGCCGGCCGCGCCCCCGGCGAGATCGACTACATCAACCTGCACGGCACGGCCACGCCGCTCAATGACGCCATGGAAAGCCTCGCCATCAGCCGCCTGTTCGGTCCCGATGGCGACGAGGCAGCAAACCGTCCGCCCGCCGTCAGTTCCACCAAGGCCCTCACCGGCCATACGCTGGGGGCCTGCGGGGCACTGGAAGCCGCCTTCTGCTGGCTGACGCTGGAACATGGTCGCCTGCCGCCGCACGCCACCCCGCGTGAGGCACTGGACCCGTCATTGCCCGCGCTCAACATCGTCTATCGTGACCGCCCCGAGACCCCGCCGCTCAGAGTGATGAGCAATGCCTTCGCCTTCGGCGGCAACAACATCTCGCTGATACTGGAACGTCACGCCACCGACCCGGAGTCCTCTGCATGCTGACCCCGACCGCTACCCCCGCCACGCCGCTACCCGACGGCACGTCTTCCCGTGACGGGGGCTATCCCGTCATGCCCTGCGCCATCGGCCCCTATGTGCCACACGAGGCGGGCATGTGCCTGCTGGATGAGGTGCTGGCCTGTGACGAGCACTCGCTGAGCGCGAGCGTGCGCCCCTCGCCCGAGGATCTGTTCGCGGAGCAGGACGGCGCTGGCCAGGCCGTGATTCCCGCCTGGGTCGGGCTCGAGTGGATGGCCCAGGCCATCGCCGCCTGGTCCGGCCTGCAGGCCGCGCGCACAGGCCAGTCACCCCGCGTCGGGTTTCTGCTCGGCAGCCGCCGCTATGAGAGCGATCTGCCCGCCTTCGCCTGCGGGCAACGCTGGCAGATAGACGTGCAGCTCGACTATCGCGCCGACAACGGTCTGGGCGCCTTCAAGGCCACCCTCAGCGACGAGCACGGCACGCAGGTCGCCCGTGCCGGCGTGAATGTCTTCGAGCCGCCCGCCCAGGCCGTGGCGTCTGCCGTGTCGGAGGAAGGAAGCCCTGAAGCAGGCCCACAGGGGCGCTCACCAGAACACTCACAAGAACACTCACAAGAACACTCACCCGGTCAGCAGGATGCTGCCGGTGCCGCACCGCAAGGTAATGTCTGATGTCCGTCACACCCCCCGCTACTCGAACTTCCCCTGCTGACAACCAGGGTGCCGCCGCTGCCAATGAGACGCGCGAGTGGATTCTGGTCACCGGCTCCAGCCGTGGCATCGGCCGCGCCATCGCGCTGCGTCTGGCCCGCGAAGGCTACAATCTGGTGCTGCATTGCCGCTCGCGCCGTGACGCCGCCGAGGAGGTCGCGCGTGAGATCAGCGCCCTGGGCGGTGAATCGCGCATCCTGAGCTTCGATGTCGCCGACCGCGAGGCCGCACGCAGCGCACTGGAGGCCGATGTCGAGGCCCACGGCTGCTACTACGGCGTCATCTGCAATGCCGGCATCCACGCCGACAACGCCTTCCCGGCGCTCACCGATGAGGACTGGGACAGCGTGATCCGCACCAACCTCGATGGCTTCTACAACGTGGTCAAGCCGCTGGCGATGCCGATGGTGCGTCGCCGCAAGCCGGGGCGCATCATCGTGATGTCCTCGGTGTCCGGCATGATGGGCAATCGCGGTCAGGTCAACTATTCCGCCGCCAAGGCGGGGCTGATCGGCGCGGTCAAGGCGCTGGCGGTGGAGCTGGCCAAGCGCCGCATCACCGTGAATGCCGTCGCGCCGGGGGTCATCGCCACCGAGATGACCGAAGAGGTCGAGATGGACGAGGCGCTGAAGATGATTCCCATGCGCCGCGCGGGCGAGGCCGAGGAAGTCGCCGCCACCGTGGCCTTCCTGTGCTCGAAGGATGCCGGCTACATCACCCGCCAGACCATCGCGGTGAACGGAGGGATGTTCTGATGACAGCTCCCTCTTCCCCACTGCGCGGCCATCGCGTCGTCGTCACCGGCATGCATGGCTTCTCGCCCATCGGCAATGACTGGCCGACCCTGCGCGCCAATCTGGCCGCGGGCCGCACCGGCATCCGCTATATCGAGGATTGGGACAAGTACGAGGGTCTCAACACGCGTCTCGGCGCGCCGGTCAACGATTTCGAACTGCCCAAGCACTACAACCGCCGGGCGCTGCGCAGCATGGGACGCGTGGCCCAGCTGGCGACCCGCTCCAGCGAGCTGGCGCTGGAAGCCGCGGGACTGAGTGACAGCCCGCTCAAGGAGAGCGGCCAGATGGGCATCGCCTACGGCGCGTCCGCCGGTGAGCCGGACGCGGTGGCGGACTTCGGCAACATGCTGATCAACCACTCCACCGATGGCCTCAACGCCAACTCCTACATCCGCATGATGGCGCATACCGCGCCGGTGAACATCGGCGTCTTTCTCGGCATCAAGGGGCGGATTCACACCACCTCCAGCGCCTGCACCTCCGGCAGCCAGGGCATCGGCTATGCCTATGAGGCGATTCGCTTCGGCCGCCAGATAGCGATGGTCGCCGGGGGCTGCGAGGAGCTGTCCGCCGCCGATGCCGCGGTGTTCGACACTCTGTTCGCCACCAGCACCTGCAATGACCGCCCGGACCGCTCGCCGCGACCCTTCGATGCCGAGCGCGATGGGCTGGTGATCGGCGAAGGGGCCGGCACGCTGATCCTCGAGGAGCTGGACCACGCCCTGGCGCGTGGCGCGACCATCCACGCCGAGATTCTCGGCTTCGGCACCAACTCCGATGGCCGCCACGTCACCCAGCCGGACGCCGACATGATGGAGGCCGCGATGCGCATGGCCCTTGACGATGCCGGCCTCTCGGCCAGCGAGATCGGCTATGTCAGCGCGCATGGCACCGCCACCGAGCGCGGCGACATCGCCGAGAGTCACGCCACCCATGCCGTGTTCGGGGAACGCACGCCCATCAGTGCCTTCAAGAGCTACACCGGCCATACCCTGGGGGCCTGCGGCGCGCTGGAAGCCTGGATCGCCATCGAGATGATGCGCGAAGGCTGGTTCCACGGCACCGCCAACCTCAAGGACATCGACCCGCGCTGCGCGGCGTTGGACTACCTGCGTGACGGCGGCCGCGAGATCGAGACGGATACGGTGATGAGCAACAACTTCGCCTTCGGCGGCATCAACACCTCGCTGATCCTGCGGCGCTGGCAGGGCTGACGACGCCCGCACGGCCCTCGGTGTCATCGGGTGCGTGACTGTCGCCACCAGACGACTTTGCAGCGGGTCACAACTGGCGCAAGATACGCGCCCGCTGCATGGTCTATGGTGTGATTGGCTCACGCCGTTGGCTGGATGAAGGCGATATTCCCTGGCGTCGAGCCAGTCAAACCCTGTCAGGAGAGGTGTCAGATGGCGTCATCCGTTGCTCAGTCGTTCGTTTCCTCGTCACACCCCATGGCCCACGCCAGCACGGCGCCGGCCGGCCGCCTGTCGCGGGGACGCGTGCTGGTGTCCGCCCTGGTGCTCGGCGCGGCCGGGCTGCTGGCCTCCGCGCCGGCACAGGCGCGGGATACGCAGCACTTCCTGCCCATCATGCCGGTGATGGCCAGCACTGCGGCCAGTCAGCGACTGGGCAAGGATGTGGCCTTCTTCTTCGGTGACAAGCAGCCCTACGAGCGCATCGAGAAGCGTGGCTGGGCACGTGTGAACCCGAAGACCAACGCGACCAACAAGAGCGATGCCGCGGCCTGCCGCTGGGTGTTCCTGTCGGCGCTGCGCGAGCTGCAGGAAAAGGCGCGGGAATACGGGGCCAATGCCGTCATCAACATTCGCAGCGACTATGACAACGTGCCCTACTCCAGCAGCGAGAAGTACGAGTGCCACGCGGGCAATGTCGTCGCGGGCGTCGCGTTGCGCGGGGATCTGGTGATCCTGCATCCGAAGAACTGATTCGCCATCATGACGGCCAGAGAAGGCAAGGATGTGAGCGAGGCAGACGAGCCGGTTGAGGATAACTCGCCAGGCGAGCCAGCGATGCGCCCGACCGATCACCCCGCCTATCGCTGCGTGGTGCTGGGGCATGCGGTATCGCATGGCTCCGCTTCACTGAGCACAGGTTCACTGAGCACTGGTTCACTGAGCACTGGTTCACTGAGCAC